>JBNLAU010000211.1:0-12400 GCA_050302295.1 Roseibium sp.
TCGGCCTGACGATCAACGAATTCTACGGCCAGACGGAATGCAACATGGTCGTTTCCAGCTGCGCGAAGCTCATGGAGGCGCGGCCCGGCATCATGGGCCGCGCTGTTCCCGGCCACCTGGTGAGCGTGGTCAGCGATGCCGGCGAGGAACTGCCCGAAGAAACCCTCGGCAACATCGCGATCAAAAGCCCTGATCCGGTGATGTTCCTGGAGTACTGGAACAACCCCGATGCCACCGCCAAAAAATATGCAGGGGACTGGTTGCTGACCGGCGACTCCGGCATGCGTGATTGTGAAGGATGGATCCGCTTTGTCGGCCGGGACGATGATGTCATCACATCTTCCGGCTACCGCATCGGCCCCGGCGAAATCGAGGACTGCCTGATCAGGCACCCCGCAGTCGCCATGGCCGGTGTGGTCGGCAAGCCGGACGAACAGCGCACGGAAATCGTCAAGGCTTATGTGGTGCTGAAAAGCGGTGTCGATCCGTCGGACGATCTAGCCGAGGACATTGCAGGTTTCGTCAAGATCCGGCTGGCCGCCCACGAATACCCCCGCGAAATCGCCTTCGTCGACGCCCTGCCGCTGACGACCACCGGCAAGGTGATCCGCAAGGACCTTCGCGCCCGGGCGGAACGGGAAGAATGACCGGTTTGCTCCGCCCTGTTCCGCCCAACACTGCACGATCAGCCCTGCGAAGGCCGGGATGACGACATCTGACGTGTTTCACCGTCTTGCCAACAAAGAACAATGAGCCCCGGAATGTCCGAATTCGTCACCATCTTTGAAATGGGTCCGCGCGACGGCCTGCAGAACGAGAAGGTTTTCGTGCCGACCGCGCAAAAAATCGAGCTGGTCGACCGGCTGTCCAGCTGCGGGTTCCGCAAGATCGAGGTGACCAGCTTCGTCAGCCCGAAATGGGTGCCGCAAATGGCCGATGCGCAGGAGGTTATGGAAGGGATCTACCGGCATCCGGCGGTGGTCTATTCCGTGCTCACACCGAACGTCAAAGGCTACACCGCCGCCCGCAACGCCTCCGCCGACGAGGTCGCCATTTTCGGCTCCGCTTCGGAAGGGTTCTCCAAAAAGAACATCAACTGTTCGGTCGCCGAAAGCATCGAACGCTTCAAACCGCTTCTGGTAAAGGCGCGTCACGACGATATGCCCGTGCGCGGCTATGTTTCCTGCGTCACCGACTGCCCCTACGACGGCCCGACGCCTCCGGAAAAGGTCGCGGAAGTCGCAAAGGCCCTGTTCGATCTCGGCTGCTATGAAATCTCGCTGGGAGACACCATCGGCGCCGGCACGCCGGAAACCATCGGCAACATGCTGGATGCGGTGCTGGAGCTGGTTCCCGCCGAAAGGCTGGCCGGGCACTACCACGACACCAAGGGCCGCGCATTGGAGAATATCGAGGTGAGCCTGGACAAGGGCCTCAGAACCTTCGACAGCGCCATCGGCGGCCTTGGCGGCTGCCCCTACGCGCCGGGAGCCAAGGGCAATGTCGCCACCGAGGCCGTGGTCAACCTGATGGATCAAAAGGGATTTGAAACCGGCCTCAAACCGGACGCATTGGCCGAAGTCGCGGATTTCGCCAGATCTCTTCGGAAGGTGGACGCATGAGCTTTGAGACGATTTCCATCGCAGTCGATGACAGAGGCGTTGCCACGCTCACCCTTAACCGGCCGGAAAAGCACAATTCCCTGTCCGCGAAGATGATCGGCGAACTCACGGCCGCGGCGGCACAGCTCGGGACCGATGACAATGTCCGCGTCGTCGTCCTGACCGGCGCAGGCACCAGTTTCTGTGCCGGGGGCGATCTTGACTGGATGCGTGAGCAGATGTCGGCCAGCCGCGAAACCCGCATGGCGGAGGCCCGCAAATTGGCCGCGATGCTGAAAAGCCTGAACGAGCTGCCCAAGCCGCTGATCGGCCGCGTGCAGGGTCAGGCCTTTGGCGGCGGCATCGGCATGATGAGCGTTTGCGACGCGGTCATTGCCGTCGACAGCGCCAAATTCGGCCTGACGGAGGTGCGTCTCGGGCTGATCCCGGCGACGATCAGCCCCTATGTGCTGGCTCGAATGGGAGAGGGCAAGGCCCGGCGGGTCTTTATGTCCGCCCGGTTTTTTGGCGCGGAGGAAGCAAGGGCGCTCGACCTTGCCGCCAATGTGGTTCCGCAGGACGAGCTCGACGCGGCCGTTGAAATGGAAATCAAACCGTATCTAGCCGCCGCCCCTGCGGCTGTGGCAGCCTCCAAGGCCCTCGCCCGCTCGCTTGGTCCGGCGATCACGGACGAAATCATCGAGGATACGATCCGCCGGCTTGCGGACACCTGGGAAACGCCACAAGCCAGGGAGGGCATTTCGGCTTTCTTCGAAAAGCGGAAACCGTCCTGGACGGTCGCCGGCAAATAGCAGTCAACCTGTTTTGCGCCTGGCGTGCTCGATCAGCGCCGCAATCCGTGCAACCTGTTTCTGCTCGGGTTCCGGCTCTTCCTTCTCGGGCCCACCATACATGCGCTCGCGCTTGCGGCGGATCTTCTTGCGCTGAACCTCGCTGATCCCCTCCGGCAACTCCATTCCCGCCCGGTCTATGCTGATCAGGATGCGCTGCAGATCCGGG
Organism: Roseibium sp.; assembly: GCA_050302295.1. Lineage (GTDB taxonomy): Bacteria > Pseudomonadota > Alphaproteobacteria > Rhizobiales > Stappiaceae > Roseibium. The sequence continues at coordinate 2,622 of JBNLAU010000211.1, forward strand.
ATAAGCTCGGATGAAATCCTGAAAGTGGCACCGTCCCGCCGTTTGAAGATGATCGTATTGGTGCTCTCGGCCCCATTGAGCAGAATGGCTGACCTGCGTCCGGCGGAACCGATCGTCGACTGGAACCAGGCCACCCAGCCCGACGCCTGCCACAGGCGGATTTCGATTTTCTTCAATTCCTCATATTGCACGCGAACCCGAAGACCGAATTGCGTGAACTCAAACCCGTTGCCGAAAAACCGGACCCAGGATGTGACCTGACGGACCGCAACGGTGAAGAAGACAAACGAAAGACAGGCCGGAAGCAGACACAGCAAGGCAAATAACGCCGCTGCACCTCCCCATTCACTCATGCCTATAATGGCTATCGGAAAGAAGATGGCGCCGAAAACAAAGCCGATGGCATCAAGCGTGATAACCGGAGGATTGGAAACCGGTCTGATCGCTCCGGAGGGAACATTAGGGTGAGGCAGAGCCGCGTAGATCCCGGCAGCGGCGATCAGGCACATGAGGCTGCTTAAGATCGACATGAAGAAATAGCCGCCGGCTATGCCGAGCACACAGAGCGCCAGCGGAATAATACGGCGTATAAATTCTAGTTTTGCTATTTTGCCCACACCGCTCTCCACGCTGCCAGACAGTGAAATCGATACAAACTTGGGAGACTACTGATTCTTCCATTGAATCAACTGAGGAGCACTAAATCAAGAAATAGCTTCGACAATCCAAAATCAATGTCACCGGCCCCGCACACTGTGCTTTCCAATTAGGTTGTTCACCGATTGAGGTTCAAGCTTGAAGCCGGACTTGTCCAGGTGTTCTTGGTGATTCTGCGAAAATGCCCGGGCGTAGCCACGCCGAGACATTCCTCAGCAGCAACGGATCGCCATCGAGTATCAGGTCGCCGTTCTTCATGGCCTCCCGGTAAGTGAGGTCACCCATCCAGATTTCGGACAAGGTCCTCACGGTGCAGTTAAAGAAGACGTCAACATCCCGACCCGGATCCTTGAGGCACACCTCGGCAGCCTCCGGCTTGACCATGAGCCACCAGTCACGCTGCTCGATCAGGTCCGTGAAACGGAATTTAATCACTGTTTCCCTGCCTTTGATTTTTTCACGATCAATGCTCCGTTCGAGGTAAAGCATGAGAAACTCGGCGTCGAAATCCTGATCCAGGATCGTGTTCCTCGCCCAGATGAGCCCCCACTCGCCAAGAGCGAAGAGCACTGGCAAAAGCGCTTCGCAGGCTTCAGTCGGGAAGTACTCGAACCCTTTCTGTCCGGGGATCTTCCGCCGGATCACCATATTCTGTTGTTCGAGTTGTTTCAGGCGCTTGGTCAGAAGCGCAGGGGACACGTCGCCAAGACCTCGCTGCAACGTGTTGAACCGTCGTCCGCCCATCAGTATCTCGCGCAGGATCAGGATCGTCCAGCGCTCTCCAAGAATCTCAGCCGACTTAGCAATCGGGCAAAACTGGTTGTAGTTCATCCAAGCGATCCTCCATCCCCTCAAAAGCAAACTTCACAATTTGTAGCAGGTTTCTGCGAATTTTGTAGCGCCTTGCTATCGGGCGTGAAGTATTTTTACGCCCGGCTCGCGTCTAAGTCTCTGGTCATCGGCAAACGAAACACCTGTCGCCGAAAGAACCAGAGGAGACCGGACAATGTCGCATCAACCTAAAATGCCGCTCGATATCGCGGACGCATCTCCGTCATCAATCGTCGATTTCTGGAACGAGACGCTGGCGCCGAAGTTCATAGCGTTTCAGCATATCCTGGAAGGCGGGCTGTCCCGGCACAGCCAAAACGTAATGCCGATGCTGGATGTCCGCAAAGGCGACCGCGTGCTCGATGTTGGGTGCGGTTTCGGCGACACGGCGATTGCGATTGCAGAGCGTGTCGGCCGGGAAGGAAGCGTCGTTGGCCTCGATTGCTGCGAAGATTTCCTGAACATCGCCCGTACCCGCCCTGAAAAGGCATGCGTCCCCAATGTTTCTTTCCTTAATGCCGATGCCGAAAAGGGCCTTGGCGAAGCGGAATTCGATGCGGCCTTCTCGCGCTTCGGCACGATGTTCTTCGTCAACCCTGTCGCCGGTCTGCGGTCGATTAGGCGGGCACTGGTGCCCGGTGGACGCTTCACGCACATCGTCTGGCGCAGCCGCGAGGATAATCCCTGGCTGATCGCTGCCCGCGATATTGTCCAAACTTTTCTGCCAGCACCGGGCGCCGAGGCAAAGACTTGCGGTCCGGGCCCGTTCTCGATGGCCGACGAGAAAACGACCCGCGCCCAGATGGACATTGCCGGCTTTGAAGGAACCACCTTCAGGCGTGTGGACGCAAAGATCAACGTCGGGCGAGACGTCGAGGACGCGATCCGGTTCCAGCTCGCAATCGGACCGGCGGGTGAAACCTTCCGCGAAGCCGGGATGCTGGCCGAAACCAAGCGACCGGAAATCGAGGCGGCCCTTCGAGAGATGTTCGTAGACGTGATCGCCCGCGAAGGAGGCCTGTGGATGGACTCCTCGTCTTGGCTGATCACGGCCTACGCACCGAAATAATTCACCCGGGAAGACCCGTGCGGAATGACGTCGGCACAATCTCGTGCCGGCACCAACAGCGGATCGTCGATCCGTTCAACCGCTCCCTGATCGGAGCACGCAACCTGCCAGTGACCCTGAACAGTCGCTGACAGCTATTGAACCAAGAACCGAAAGGAAATACCCATGAACCATCAGGTCAAAATCAAAGCTGACAACGGCGTCGACACACAGGCACTGATCGGCGCTCGCGGCGCCTTTGAACAAATGCCCGAAGCCGCCTGTTTCACATTCCGCAGCGCGGGTGAGTGGATCAAAGGCACCTACAGCGTGAACCGGATCAACGGCTACTTCGGCCTTGGCCAGGAGCATGCTCGCAAGCGGACTTTTTCGATCGAATCCGATCACCCCGAGGTCTTCCATGCCGCTGACCGTGCGCCAAGCCCGCCGGAAATCGTGCTCTCGGCGCTAGCAAGCTGCCTTATCGGGGGCGTCGCATCCGTCGCCCAGCATCGTGGCATTCAATTGCGCAGCGTTCGCGTCGCAGTTGAGGGCGATGTCGATGTCAAAGGCATTCTCGGGATGGACCCCGAGATCCGGAATGGCTTCTCGGCGATCCGCGTGACCTTCGACATCGACGCCGATGCCACTGCCCAGGACATCGCCGCCATTGTTGCGCAGTCGCAGAAGCGCTCCGCGGTCTTCGACATCCTGACCAATCCCACCAACGTGAACGTCTCTGTCGCATGACGGCGTTGGCAGTGCCCACCGGCCAAATGCCGGTGGGCGTCGCCAAAAAATCATCCCAAGCCTATAGGACGAACCCGTGAAACACATTTCAACCATCGTTATCGGCGCGGGCCAGGCCGGTCTTGCCATGAGCCATGCCTTGAGTAAAAGATCCGAACCTCATGTCGTTCTGGAAAGGGGCGACGTTGCCAATAGTTGGCGGACCGAGCGTTGGGACAGCCTGCGCCTGCTTACACCAAACTGGCAAAGCCGGATTCCGGGACAGGTCTATGCCGGACCCAACCCCGACGGTTTCATGTCCATGCCAGAGATAATTGGCTTCCTGTCACGCTACGCCGCCGGTATCTCGGCACCCCTTGAGACCGGTACGACTGTTCTTTCCGTCACCCGCGATGGAAACGGTTACCGGATATCGACCGATAAGGGCGACTGGAGTTGCCGCAACCTTGTGCTAGCAAATGGCGCTTGTGGACAGCCGGTCATCCCGCGCCTTGCGGCTGACATCCCTCAGGAAATCCGCCAACTTACCCCGAACAACTATAAATCGCCGGATCAACTCGCGCAGGGCGGGGTGCTGGTGGTCGGCGCATCGGCCACGGGCGTTCAGCTTGCTTCGGAGCTTTGCGCCGCTGGACATGATGTGGTCCTGTCAGCGGGACACCACATCCGAATGCCTCGCTTCTATCGCGGCCGCGACGTCCAGTGGTGGATGGATCGCTCGGGTCTGCTTGCAGCCTCGATCGAAGAAGTTGATGACATTTCGCGCTTACGCAATGTTCCATCCCTGCAGCTTGTCGGAGACGCAAGCGCCCGGTTCCTCGACCTCAATCGCCTTCAGGCAAACGGTGTCGAAATCGTCGGCAGGCTCGCGGGACTTCGGGACAGCAAGGCCCTTTTCTCGGGTGCACTTGCGAATGTGGCGATGCTCTCAGACCTGAAAATGAACCGTACGCTAGAGCACTTCGACGCTTGGGCTGAAGAAATGGACCTAGCCGGATTGCCTACGCCAGAGCGGTTCAATCCGACTGAGCTTCCGGCAAACCCACGCCTTAACCTTGAACTGGGGTGCGGTCGGATTTCAACAATCATCTGGGCTACTGGCTTTCAACCGGATTTTCGTTGGCTCCATCTGCCTGTCTTCGACGGGAAAGGACGCATTGTTCATGAAGGTGGGGTCGTGGCTCCCGGTCTTTACGTTCTTGGTCTTCCCTTTTTGCGGACAAGGAAATCATCGCTCATCGACGGTGTCGGCTCCGATTCCATGGCGCTCGCAGACCATTTGGTTCGCACTCAAGTCGACCAAGCAGCATAAGAAAGGACCCGTGCCATGGACCCGAATTGCAATTTCGCCAATGTCGTCAATGACCCGGACACCCGTATTCGCGAGGCGCAACTTGCCGTCATCTCGCATATGAAGGCTGCGCCGGAGAAGGCCCGAAGCACACTACGTACCTGCGGTGAGGTTGGTGAAGGTCTGTCTTGCCGGATCAACCAAGGCAAGTTCGAAGCTATTCTCGACCTCGGCCCCGGAATGGGAGGTGGTGCGACAGGTCCGTCACCAGGTTTCTTTGGGCGCGCCGCTATTGCGGGATGCATCGCCATCGCCGTCAAGATGCACGCGGCTCGCGAAGGTCTCTGTTTCAGCCGGGTCGATGTGGCGGTCGAAATGGATTTCGACGATGCCGCCCTTTTCGGCATCGGCACGGGAAGCGCCGCGCCGCTAGAGACCCGCGTTTGTATCGAAATCGCGACGGATGCGGACCGTGCTATCGTGAGTGACCTTGTGTCTCGCGTTCTTGAAATGGACCCATGGTTCCTTGCGCTTCGCGATCCACAAAAAGTGTCATCTAAAATAACGGCCGTGCCAATTACATGAAGCCAGCGAATGCCCAGATCAGCCTCGATGCCCCGGGTTGCGGTGAGTTTTGTACGATACCGCAACCGCTTAAACTGCCGGATCAAGAAAAATGCATCGACGTCAAAAAATGGAGGGCGGTTTCATCCGTATCAGAGACATTGGCGCACACCGAACCGCACGGCAGCTTTCGCGCTAATACTGCAGCTGCAAAAGAGAGTCTGCATGAGGATCAAAGCAGACATTCGACTTCGGTTACGCGAGTGTCATCAAATTAACAGGAATGGTGCCGCTGAAGGGACTCGAACCCCCGACCCCATCATTACGAATGACGTGCTCTACCATCTGAGCTACAGCGGCTTGTTGCTTGCAAGACAAGCGGCGTGCATGTGCGCGCAGGGACTGAGAATGTCCCAAGTGCGGGCTAATTACCGGAGCTTGGCGCCAGATGCAAGAGGTTAAGCCCTGCTCTTTTCAGGAAGATCACATCTTCCGGTCCCATGCTCCATTCAGGCAACCTTTCAGCGCGGGCCGTGCGGCGCAAACCCTTGCCCTGGACCAGAGTTCTCACCCTGGCCCGAAGAGGGGTTGCATACCCTAATTGAAGAAACGGGGCCGCGGGCTCTTGGACGCCTTTTTGTCGTCCTCATCGTCTTCCGTCCCCGGATCGTCCGGCATCCGTGGCAGAGGAAACTCGATCGGGCGGTTCAGATCCTCGGCGTCAGACTTGGCTCCAGCGTCTTTCGCGGATTTGCTGCCGGTGTCCTTGGTTCCATTTCCGGAGGCCTCCGCCGATTTGCTTTCGGCCTTCGGTTTGGTTTCCGCCGTCTCCTCCGGTGCCTTTTGAGGCGCCGGCTTTTCGGGCTCCGCTTCTTTTTCAGGCTTCGCCTCTTTGGCCGCAGGCTTTTCGTCCGGCAGGTCCTTCAGGGACGGGCTGAACTTGACGTCGTCGGTCGTCCCCTCATATCCCGTCACTGCTGCCGGGGCCTCGTCCTCTGCCGGTTTCGCGGCTTCGTCAGCCTTCGTATCCCTGACAACCGGCTCGGCCTCAAGTTCGACAGTGGTCTGATCGTCCGTTTCCGCCATGGACCGGCCGGCAGCCGGTTCAAATGGGGCAGCCGGTGCCAATGCGGGCGCATCGAAAAGGCTGTCTTCCAGAACTTCACCTTCGTCCTGCGCCAGACTGCCCGGTGCTGTCCACTGGAATGCGTCCAGCTTGCCGGTCACTGGAGAAACGGCCTGCCATTCCGCCGACACGATACCATCGGCCACCCAGGCCTTGTCCATCGGCGCATTGACGGCCCGCGCCAGCCAGTCGCGCATCCGGCCCTTGTCGCCATGCTCGGCCTCTTCCAGTTCGGCCATGGCCATGAAGGCTTTGCGGGTCGGCTCGCTCTGCAGCACCTTTTTCAGCTGTTTGCGCGCTTCCTCGAATTCGCGCGCTTCCATTGCCACCCGGGCAACAGCCAGGGCGCCTTCAGGTGTGTTCGCGCGCTGCGCCGACAGGGATTTGACGCGTTTCAGCCGGTCGACCGCGGAATCGCCCGTGCGTACATGGGCGTAGGTCTCGGCCAGTTCGGGATGCGGGAAGAGCCGCCAGGTAGCCTCCAGAACCTTTGACGCCTTGCGGATGTCGCCCCGGCGTGTGGCGAGGCGTGACGTCAGCACGGACGCGGGAACAAGATCAAGGGCAAGGCCGTGGGCTTCCTTCGCCAGGGAGTAGGCGCGTTCCGGCTCGCCATCCTCCAGCTTCTGGGCAAGGGCGGTCAGAATGACCGCGCGCTGACGGCGGTAGGTTTTCTTGTCCATCAGCTTAGCGGCATAGTTCCGCTCCAGCGTCTTCAGTGCTTCGTCCCAGTGATGGGCAACCGCCTGATATCCAAGCACCGCCTTTCCGGCCCATTCCAGGCCGGGCGAGGTTTTGGCCGCTTCTTCGGCATAGTGCCGGGCTGCGACCGGTTCCTTGTGGCGCTCCGCTTCGACGAAAAGGCCGTGCAGCCCCAGCGCCTTGGTTGCCGGATCGTCCAGCATGTCTTCATATCTCCGGCGGGCTTCGTCGTCCTTGCCCGCCAGTTGGGCCGTCTGTGCCAGCAGAAACTTGGCGGCCGGCTCGTCCGCCAGCAGCTTTTCCGCATCCAGTCCGTGACGGCGTGCCAGCTTTGCATTACCGGTTCCAAGGGCGATCAGCCCCTGGGACAGCGCCGTGTAGCCCTTGTCCTTGCGCCGTCTCTGGAAGAACCGGCTGGCGATGGCCGGCGACTTGAGCACCACCCGGATACCCCAGACGACAAACAGGAAGATGGCCAGCAGGACGCCCGCCACTACGGCGGCGACGACCGGGCTCTGCTCCCAGACATACCCGTTCCAGCTAACCGAAATCGTGCCAGGAAGATCCGCCATCCAGGCGAACCCCATCGCAACGGCAAACAGCACTGCAATATAAAGAAGGACGCGGATCATGAGGCTCGCTCCCGAGGGTTGCCGGCCATGGCCGGCTTCAATGAGTTTTGTGCGACGGACCCAAGGCCCCGCCGCCGATTAACTGTCTTTGCTTGCCAGTGCATTCAGCACTTCCTGCTAGGCCTTGTCGGTCAGCGTATCCACTTCGACTCGCGCCTCGGCGCGTGTAGCCCAGTCGGCCGCAGCGGCCTGAGCCGGTTCCGGCAGGCTTTTGTAGGATTCCAGGGCGCCGCTGAGGTTACCGCCGGAGACGGCATTTTCCATGCGCCGGAGCACGGCATCCGGTCCGGTGCCGTCGGCATCGCCCGGACCACGCACCGCGACGATCGACCGGGCACTGGCCAGCAGGTTGTCGAAAACATCCCCTTCACGATCGGGCTCCGAGAAGGTCTGGTAGATCTTGCGCGCAACCGGCGGGAACTCGGCAATCAACACGGAGACCGGCTCGACACCGGTCGTTGCATGCGCTTCCAGCGCCTTCAAATCGATATCCGAAGGCAGGCCGGCCTTCACGGCCGCCAGCTCGGTTTCATACGAACGACCGGAATCGACAGCGGATTTAAGGGCGGACACGGACAAGGCCCGCGCGGCCACTTCACGTGCGGTCGCATCGCCCATGGTCGATTCGACCTGCTCCAACCGCTTGGAAATCGCATCGAGCTCCGAACGGATGTCTTCCAGCGCCGCCGAATTCGCCGCGCTGATGGACTTGATATCCGCCGACAGGCTGGAGAGCGTTTCCGTCGCCCGGGCCTGACTGTCAGCCAGTGTTTTCAAGGACACATCGGAGGTGGAGACCGCCGATTGCGCCGCCTTTGCCGTGGCTTCGGTGTTCTGCAGCCGGGTCTGAAGTTCGCTGATCGAACTTTTGAGGTCGCTCAGCCGGGTTTCAATACCGGTTACGGATCCCGACAATTTGTCGGCTTCGGAAGACGTCGAGGTTGAATCGGTTTCCAGCTTGGCAAGCCTGTCTTCCAAGGGCTTCAGATCAACCGATGTTTGGCTGTTTCCGGAGCTTTCCAGCGCGGACAGGCGATCTTCCAGCGGCTTCAGATTGACGACAGTGCCGTCGCCACCGCTAGTGAGGGACTCCATATCGCTTTTCAGGCTCTCGAATTCCTGTTTGAGCGCATCGACAGCCGCACCGGCATCCGCTGACGTATCGGACACCGCATCGTCCAGCTTGCTCTCAAGCGAGGCCACCTTGCTTTCAAGAGCGGAAATGGCGCGGTTTCCATCCTGGCTTGCCGCGCTCGAACCGAGGTCGCCGACCTGCTTTTCCAGATCCGCGATCTTGCGTTCAGCTGCGGACAGGGCGCTGGTCACCTGCTTGTTCTGTTCGGGCGAAAGTTTGACGATCCCCGCCTGATAAAGACCAAAGCCGCCGCCGAGAACCAGAATACCGCCAATCACGGCCGCGATCAGCACGCCGAATGCACCAACCCCGCCACCATCTTCCGCTGCGGGCGGATTGGAGAACGAGGTGGTCGATCCGGACGGACGGGATGTGCTTGCAGAAGATGTGCTTGTAGAAGAAGACGGCGAGGATGAAGAAGACGAAGAAGGGCGGCTGGTGCCGGTTGAGGCCGTGCTGCCCGCCGTTCCGGACTTGGATGCAGTCGGACTGTAGGGAGACTTGGAGGCCGTCCCGGCTGTGGATCTTGTGGTGGCAGAAGGCGACGGCGAACCGGTAGCAGAAGACCCGGCCGCAGAAGATGATGCGGCGGAACTCGTGGTGCTGCCGCCGCGCGCTGGACTTTGGGACGTACCCGCCGTGCTGCCTGGCCTGGAGCTGGGGGATGTCGAACCGGCAGGAGTGGACGAACCGGGCCTGGCCGCGGACGCCGTGGAGGCGCCGGAAGCTGAAGATCTCGAAGAAAAACCGCCGGACGTGGAGCTACCTGTTGCCGAGCTGCCGGTTGAAGAACCGCTGGCAGGCTTGCTGCCCACCTTCTCTGCCTTGAGATCGATGGTCACCGGGCGCTTGGATGTGCCGGACGATGCGCCTGTAGCGCCAGTGGCCGTCTTGTCCGAGGTACTTTTGCCGTCCTTGGACCCGCTTCCTCCTGAAGAGGATGTCCCGTCAGAAGATTTCTTGTCCGTCGCCATCTCATCTCCTCCTGAACCTGAACCGGTTCCAAGACCTTCACTATACACACCTGTTTGCGAAGCGGTACC
>JBNLAU010000212.1:0-8749 GCA_050302295.1 Roseibium sp.
CAGGATCGGGTTGTCGCGACCGCGGCAAGGTTTCTGGCAGGTCCCGAGGCGGCGCCGTCGCTGGCTCAGTGCGGCATCAATGTTCTGGAAGGCGTTGCCAACCGGACCGATCTTCTGTTTCGCCGGGGTGTGACCGTGAGACCGGGCAAGGAGGGGCGCGGCTCGATTGACCAGGCGCTGCTGGTTTCACGGCTCTTTTCGCTGTTCCAGGAAGCATTGGGTGGAGCGGTTATGCCGGGTCAGAGCGCGGAAGCGCGGGAAGCTGCTGTTCGGGAGAACCTGGAAGTGTTGAGCACCTCTCTGGCCGGTGAAGTGTCCTTCCATGTTCAAAGGATAACCGCTGAAAATCAGGATCTCATCAATGTATCGGCATCCGTACTTGGCGGTTGGGCCAGCGGCCAGCAGCACGCGTTCTATCTGCCATCCGCCTAGGGCACGGTCTCAAAAAAGCACTTTCAGGTTTCCACGCGCAAGAGAGCTTTGCGTGCACAGCAGAATTTATGTTATCGATAACATGCTATTTTTTGAATCGGACATAATATGAGCTTTGTTAAAGAAACCCGCCTGCTCACCCATCAGGGTGCATTGGCCATGCTCACCGCTGCCGTGGCAAAGGCGGAGGAGATCGGGCAACCGCAGTGCATTGTGATCGTCGATGCAAGCAGCGAGGTGTTGGCGGAAATCCGGATGACCGGTTCAAAATTCCTGAGCCGGAAAAGTGCGTTGGCGAAGGCGCTGACGGCGGCTTCCACAGGCGCCGCCAGTGCAAATATTCCTGACGAAGTGCGCGTCCTGATCGGTCTTGCCACCGAAGGCTCCGTCACCGGTTTGCCGGGCGGGCTGCCAATCGTCCTTGACGGCAATCTTCTGGGCGGGATCGGTGTCGGGTCCGGCAGCGGCAGCCAGGACATTGACGTGGCACGGGCTGGCCTTGCCGCCATTGGAGCAGAGCTGTGAGGAGGGTCTCCAGCTCCAGGCCTCAGGCAAACGCGATCTGAGCCTTCACCGCGCGGCTTCTGTCCCCTGCCGTCTCGAACGCCTGAACCGCGTCCTTCAAAGGGAAGGTCTGCGTTATGAAGGGCTTCACGACGATCAGGCCCTTCTGCATCAGGCTCACCCCGGTGAAGAACTCCTCGTGAAAGCGGAAAGATCCCTTCAAATTGAGCTCCTTGGAAGTGAGGGCCATCATGGGCACGGACATGTCACCACCGAGACCAAGCTGGATGATCGTTCCGCCCGGGCGCATCGCTGCAATGCCGGCAGAAAGGGCAGGTGCTGCCCCTGAGCACTCATAAAGGACACGGAAAGTGCCCTTGTCGGCAGCAAAGCGTTCCAGGCCCGCCGGATCTTCTGCCATGTTGACCACCTGATCCGCCCCGGCCCTCCTGGCCATTTCCAGAGTGAAATCGCTGAGGTCCGTCGCGACGATCATGTCTGCTCCCGCCCTGCGGGCCGCGACAATGCACAGGATGCCGATCGGGCCGCAACCCGTGACCAGCACCGACTTGCCCAGCATGTTCCCGGCCTGACGTGTTGCGTGCAGGCAGACCGCCAGCGGTTCGGCCATCGCCGCCTCGCCCGGGGTCAGCCCGTCCGCAGGCGCACATTGGACCGCATCGGCAACCAGCACTTCGCGAAAGGCTCCCTGTATGTGCGGAAACGGCATGGCGCTGCCGTAAAAGCGCATGTTGAGGCACTGATTATAGGAACCTTCCTTGCAGAAGCGGCATTGATGGCAGGGCCGCGACGGCGAGACGGCGACCAGTTGCCCGAGGACGAGACCCGACACGCCGTCTCCCAGAGCGGTAATATGGCCGGAGACTTCATGCCCGAGGATCATCGGTTCCCTCAGGCGCACGGGGCCGAAGCCGCCGTGATTGAAATAATGCAGATCGGAGCCGCAGATGCCGCCTGCCGCAATCCTGATTTGAACCTCCCCGGGGCCGGGCTTCAGGTCTTCCTGCTCTTCGATCCGAAGATCCTTGGCGGCGTGAATGACAATGGACTTCATGGCAGCCTCACAGAACAGGGGTCAAAAGATTTTGGCCGGCAAAATGCGCGGTCAGATTGTCCCGCACGAGTTGACCCATCGCTTTTCGTGTCTCGACCGTGCCCGAAGCGTGGTGCGGCTGAAGCAGAACGTTTTCCAGATCCAGGAACCGTGGATTCAGCGCGGGCTCTCCCTCGAACACATCCAGGGCGGCCGAACCGAGGCGCCCCGTCTCAAGGCCATCGAGCAGAGCGCTCTCGTCGATGTTGGACGCCCGGCTGATATTGATGATCATGCCGTCCGGGCCGACGGCATCGATCACGTCCCTGTTGACGATATGGCGCGTCTGTTCCGATGCGGCGAGCGTCACGAACAGGAAGTCGGAACGCCAGGCCAGCTCCACAGGGTCAGCGATAAACGCCCAGTCCGGAGCATAGTCTTTTGCCGCGACATCCGAATAGGCGATGTCGAGATCGAAACCGGCGAGCCGCTTGGCGACCTCAAAACCGATCCGGCCAAGGCCGAGCACCCCCGCCTTCTTGCCCCATACACGGCTCTTGAGCGGATAAAGGCCCTTTGTGGCCCAGCTCCCGCCGCGAACCCAGGCTTCTGCGCCGATCATGCCACGCGACTGGGCCAGCATCATCGCCACGCCAAGGTCCGCCACGTCTTTGGTCAGGACATCCGGTGTGTTGGTGACCCGGATGTTGCGCTCCCGGCAGGCGCTCAGGTCCACGGCGTCGAAACCGACCCCATAGACCGAGACGAGTTCCAGATTGGGGCAGGCTTCGATCATTGCCCGGTTCGCCCCGAGCTCGCCCCGCGTCGCGATGCCGCGAATGCGATCTCCCACCGAGGAGAGGAAGACCGCCTGATCAGGCGCCTCGAAATACTTGTGAACGTTGAAGCCCGCCTCCAGCGGGATCTGGTCCCATTCCGGGTAAGGGCCGATCTGCAGGATATCGGGTTTTGCCATTTTGGGAGCTCCGCGGCTTGACAACATTTGTTATCGATAACATAACAATGGGAGCTGTCAATTGTCATGTGAAGAGGAAACGCAAATGAGCCTGGCCCTGTTCAACCTGTCCGGTAGGCGGGCATTGATCACCGGTTCCTCGCAGGGGATCGGTTTTGCCCTCGCGCAAGGCCTGGCCCAGGCTGGCGCGGAAATAGTCCTCAATGGCCGTGATACGGAAAAACTCTCGGCGGCGGCGGCCGACCTTCGGGCCAAAGGGCACAAGGTGTATGAACTCGGCTTTGACGTCACGGACCATGAAGCCGCCCGCCAGGCTGTCGACGGCTTTGAAGCGGAAACCGGCGCCATTGACATTCTTGTCAATAACGCCGGAATGCAGCACCGGACGCCGCTTGAGGACTTCCCGCCGGACGCATTCGAACGCCTCATGCAGACCAACATCGCGTCGGTGTTTCATGTCGGCCAGGCGGTCGCCAGGCATATGATCAAACGGGGGGCGGGCAAGATCGTGAACATCTGTTCGGTGCAGACCGCGCTCGCAAGGCCCGGGATCGCGCCATACACCATGACCAAGGGTGCCGTCGCCAACCTGACGAAAGGGATGGCCACCGACTGGGCAAAATACGGGTTGCAATGCAACGGCCTGGCGCCGGGATATTTTGACACGCCGCTCAACGCCGCGCTCGTTGGTGATCCGCAGTTCAGCGCCTGGCTGGAAAAGCGGACGCCTGCCGGCCGTTGGGGAAAGGTTGAGGAGCTTGTCGGAACATGCATTTTCCTGTCTTCCGACGCCTCGTCCTTCGTCAACGGAACCACGATCTTCGTTGACGGCGGAATCTCTGCGTGCCTGTGATGCGGGCCTACGTCGTCATGGGAGTTTCCGGGTGCGGCAAATCCGCGATCGGGCGGGGAGTGGCCGAGGCCGTTGGCGGACGGTTCATCGACGGCGATGAGTTTCATCCGGCAGCCAACATCGCCAAGATGAGCCGGGGCGAACCTCTGACCGATGCGGACAGGGAGCCCTGGCTGGACAAGGTTGGAGACTGCCTGCGGGATTTGAAAGAACCGACCTTCGTTGCCTGTTCCGCGTTAAAACGCAGCTACCGGCGCCGGATTGCCGAACGCGCCGCAGGCCCGGTCGCGTTCCTCTTTCTCGAGGGCTCGCGCGACGTTTTACGGCAGCGAATGGCGGACCGCGAAGGACATTTCATGCCGGTGGCATTGCTTGACAGCCAACTGCAAACCCTTGAACCACCGGGAAAAGATGAACTGGCGGTCAAAGTATCGATAGACCAGTCCCCCGATCAGGTCATTGCGGAGCTGCTGAAATCTATTGGAAAGGAAATCGCATGAGCTTGACCGTGGCCCTTATCGGGGCGGGCGCAATGGGGGGCGCAATCGGCACGCGCCTGGTTGAAACAGGAAACAGGCTTTTCGTGTTCGACCTCGATCCGCAGAAGGTTTCGGCTCTTGAAGAGAAAGGCGCCACCGGGGTTGCCAGCGCCGCCGAAGCCGCGGCTCAGGCGGATTATGTCGTCACCAGCCTCAACTCGCCGCGCATCGTCGATCTGGCGGTGTTTGGCGAAAACGGTGTTGCCGAAGGTGCGCGCGCCGGAACCTTGCTCATAGACATGTCCTCCATCGATCCGGACGCGACCAAGGACCTTGCCGTCAAGGCGAGAGCCCGGGGGCTGCGCTGGGTGGACAGCCCCCTGTCCGGCGGCGCTCCAAAGGCGCTGGTCGGCCAATTGACTCTTATGGCAGGCGGCACGGAAGAAGATGTCGCCGACGCGCACAACGTGCTGAAACACGTTTCCAGCAACTACACCCACATGGGGTCGGTTGGTGCGGGGCAAACGACCAAGCTGATCAATCAGGTGCTTTGCGGCCTCGGCTTCCTGGCCGTCGCGGAAGCAACCCAGCTTGCACTGGATGCCGGCGTCGACGCGGCGAAAATTCCGACTGCGCTGAAAGGCGGGCGCGCGGACAGCGCGATCCTGCAGGAATACATGCCCCGTTTCGTGGCGCGCGATTACCGGCGCACCGGCCGGATCGACAACATGGTGAAAGACCTGAATGGCGCGCAGGATCTGGCAAGGCGCACCCACACCGCGATGCCGCTGACCGCCGTGTGCGCCGAGGTTCACAGAATGCTCACGGCAGCGGGGCTTGGCGGCGAGGATCAGGCTGCGCTGATGGAATATTTCCGAGGACCGGATAAGGAGAAATTCGAATGATCACGCGTTTCGCGCTTTTCGAAGGAAGCGTAAAGCCAGGCAAGACCGAGGCGTTCCGTGTTGCCGTCAAGGACCGGCTGGTTCCGCTCTGGCGGCAGTTTCCAGGCAACAGCGATGTCAGGGTGATGTTCGGCGAGGAGCGCGATGAAGGCGCTCCCGAGTTTCCGCTGATCCTGGCGATCACCTATCCCGACCGGAGTGCGATGGATGGGGCTCTCAACAGCGATGCCCGCAGCCGGTCGCGCGATGTCACGGGAGAAATCGTGGCGGAGTTCTTTGACGGCAGGATTCATCACCACGTGACCGAAGCGAATGCGTACGAAGGTTAATACCTTGCGGATACTTACGTTTGAGCTTCATGTGGGCTGGCTCCGGCGATTGCGGATGCCGCCCCACTTTGCGTATGTATACGCCAGATGAAAAGCGGGGGGCGCATGCAGCGAACTGTGACAATGAAAGATGTGGCGGACAAGGCGGGCGTTTCCGTCATGACCGTGAGCCGCGCTTTCAAACAGCATGCATCGGTTGGTGAGGAAACGCGGAAACGCATCCTGCAGATTGCCGAGGATCTCGGCTATATGTTCGACAGCACGGCGGCCAATCTTCGCTCGCAACGCACAGGCTTTGTTGCCGTGTCCATTCCGTCAATCAACAACGCCAACTTCGCCGACACGTTGGGCGCGCTTTCGCAAGTGCTCAAGGCAGCCGAATTGCAGGTGCTCCTGGGGTACAGCAACTACGACATCCACGAGGAAGAGGAGATCGTCGAGCAGTTTCTGCGGCGGCGTCCTGAGGCCATGGTCCTCACCGGCGGGCGGCATACCGAACGGACCCGCCAGCTTCTCTTCAGAGCAAGGATCCCTGTCATTGAGACCTGGGATCTGCCGGAAAATCCGATCGATCACGTGGTCGGCTTCTCCAATGCCGCCACAATGCACGATCTCGTTGAGCATCTGATCCGCACGGGGCGAAAGCGCATCGCCTTTATCGGCGGCGATACGGACGGCGACACGCGCGGTGCGGACCGCAGGCGGGGCTTCATCCGCGCGATGTCCGAACAAGGCCTGCCGACGGATCGGCTGATCGGGGCGGGAGAGCCGCCGATTTCAATGCGCGAAGGCGCCGGCGCCATGGCGAGGCTTTTGCAGGAGTTTCCGGACACCGAAGCTGTCATTTGCGTCTCGGACCTCTCGGCGTTCGGCGCTCTCACGGAATGTGCGCGCAAGGGAGTAAAGGTTCCGGACGACATCGCCATCGCCGGTTTCGGGGCCTATGACATTTCTTCGATCTGTGTACCGACCCTCACTACGATCGATCCCCATCCGGCAGACATAGGCCGCCGGACCGGCGAATTGATTGTCTCGCTGTTGCGGGGTGAAGATCAGAAAGAAAAAGACCCAATTCAGGTGGCGATCGAGCCTTGCCTCAGCGTAAGAGAGTCGAGCGCCTAGCTAAGATCTACACCCGGGGGACCGGGCGTGCGGGGACGTTTCGCAACTCTTGTCCGCGGTCAGGTTTGTACCATTGCAAGGCTGGCTTTCAGGCCTTTTGAAACCTTTTGAAGCCTGAAGATGTACACAAACAGTTCATTCTGATCATTGACGGTCCGACTTCCGGAAGATCCGCCTTCATTCCTGAAAATACGGTTGTCTGTCACTGCGGAGATACCGCAGTACCATGCAGTCTTTATCAGGCGTATCATTCTGTTTTTATTGCGAAAAGTGTCATTCGCCCGCTGTGAAAGTTATCGATAACATTTTTTCGTTGACTTTCGAATTTCGCCGACGGAAGATGTCGCCATGTTAACGGTAACTCAACTGCGTCTCGAGGAGGAGCGGGTTGGCCGGAAGCGGTGGCGGCTGGGAGGAAGGTTGTGGCAGAAAGTCTGAAGAACCGTTTGTATTTCGACGGGATTCAAAAACACTTTGGCGGAACCTATGCCGTGCGGGACGTCTCGCTGGGGATCGACCGTGGTGAGATTGTCGCCCTCCTGGGTGAAAACGGCGCCGGTAAGTCGACGCTTATCAAGATCCTGGGCGGAATTCACAAGCCTGACGCCGGACGCGTCCTGATCGACGGCGAGCCCTATGAGCACCGTCCAGGCGGTTTCGGTCAGCATCAGGCCGTTGCCTTCATCCACCAGGATCTCGGCATGATCGAGTGGATGACCGTGGCGGAGAACATGTCTCTGGCGCTCGGTTTTTCCAAGAAGTTCGGTCTGATCAACTGGCATGAAGCCGAAGTCTCCGCCACTGAAGCCTTGCACAAGGTCGGCTGTGATTTCAGTCCGTCCACCCGTGTTCAGGACCTCTCGCGGACGGAAAAATCGCTTGTTGCGATTGCCCGCGCGCTGGCCGTCGACAGCGACTTCCTGGTGCTCGACGAACCGACCGCCTCTTTGCCGGCAGATGAGGTGGAGCGCCTCTTCAGTGCTCTCCGGCCGCTTCGCGACAGAGGTGTCGGCATGATCTACGTTTCGCACCGGCTGGACGAGATCTTTCAGATTGCGGACCGCGTCGCCGTGCTCCGAGACGGTGAACTTGTCGGGGTCCGCGCGATCGAGAACACGAATGCCGAAGAACTGGTGAACATGATCGTAGGCCGCAAGACGCGCCAGGTCGGCAAGCTGGCGGAAACACCCGGAGCGCCGATCCTGACAGTCAAGGGCTTGGCCACGCGAACCGCCGGACCGGTCGATTTCACGCTCCGGAGCAAGGAAATTGTCGGCCTTGTGGGGTTGAGGGGGGCCGGGCACGAGCATATCGCCCGGGCGCTCTACGGCATGGAGCCCCATGTCGGAGAAATCGACCTCGCAGGGGTCGGAGAACCCGATTTGCGCTCACCCAAGACCGCGCTCGACAGCGGCATCGGGCTGGTCGCCCGCGACCGCACGGAAGAATCCGTGGCAATGTCCCTGACAATTCGCGAAAACACTTTCCTCAACCCTGCAGCTGTCGGTCGACACTTGTTTTCTTTCATGTCGCCCGACGCCGAAGCCAAAGAGGCGGAAAAAATCGGCAGGGAAGTCTCGTTGTCACCGAACGATCAGACACTCGCGATCGAGGCTCTGTCCGGGGGGAACCAGCAAAAGGTGGTCATTGCCCGCTGGCTGGCCACGAAGCGGAAATTGCTGATTTGTGAGGATCCGACTGCCGGCGTCGACGTAGGCGCGAAAGCGGAAATCTACGCCTTGCTGAACAAGGCGCTCCTGGAAGGGGTCGGTATCCTGCTGGTTTCGACCGACTTTGATGAAGTTGCCACCATCTGCCAGCGCGCCATCGTTTTCAGCCAGGGCGAAATTGTCGGAGAGCTGTCCGGCGCAAAACTCTCGACCGAAAACCTCATTCAGGCCGCTTCAGCCAGCAACGTTGCAGCCGCTTAAGGGTAATAACAATGCAATCACTTGATTCCAACGCACTTGAGCCGACCAAAGCGGAGTTGGAAGGGCTTCCCCTGCAGGCCAGGCTGATGCGCTTGTTGCCGGTCTACGGGCTCGTCATCCTGACGGCGTTCCTGATCCTGCTTTTCTCGTTTCTGCTTCCAAGA
>JBNLAU010000213.1:0-16903 GCA_050302295.1 Roseibium sp.
AGATCGACGGTCTCATCTTTGACCAGATGATCACCATAGGGCTGGTTGTCTCGCCCGTCGGCCTGGCTTTTCTCGGGATTGCGATCATGTTTGCGCTGGGGATTGCGAGGCCGCTGAGCCGTCTGCAGGCCGGTCTCGACAAATTGTCCGAGGGCGATCTCAACATTCAGATTGAAGGGGATGAGCGCAGCGACGAAATCGGCGCTATTGCACGTTCCGTGACCGCTTTTCGCGAAAACCTTGAAGAACGCGCCAAGGAGCGGGCTCGTCAGGATCTGGCGCATCAGGAAGCGATGAACGAAGAGCGACAGGCCCTGATGCAGGACGTTGCCGATGATTTTGAAAAGTCGGTCATTGGCGTGGTGGCTGGCCTGACCAAGGCCGCGGGCAGTGTTGAAAGCAATTCGGCGCGGCTCAACGGTGCCGTGAATTCTTCCCTCGATGCAGTGCAGGAAGTTCATTCGGCCACGTCCGAGGCCGGCAGTTCGGTCGATCGGGTGACAGAATCGGCTGAACGCTTGTCTGAATCCCTGCTGCGGGTTCGCGAAGACGTCGACCAGGCCACCGATGTTGCCGGCAAGGCCGTGGAAGAGGCCCGCAAGACCGACGAAATCGTCGGCCGACTGTCCGAAACCGGACGCGCGATCGGAGAAATCGTCGAATTGATCAGCCAGATTGCGAGCCAGACCAACCTGCTGGCCCTGAACGCGACCATAGAGGCGGCGCGGGCGGGAGAGGCCGGGCGCGGTTTTGCGATTGTCGCCAACGAGGTCAAGGCACTGGCGGAACAAACGACCAAGGCAACCGATGACATTTCAGCCCAGGTTGCTTCCGTGCAGGAGGTTGCCGAACTGTCCGAAACCGCCATCCGGTCGATCACCGAGACGATCGGCCGCGTCAGCGAAATTTCAGGAAATATCCGGGAAGCCGTCGAGGATCAGACAACGGCAAGTCAGGAAATCGGTACCAACGCCCTTACCGCGCGCACCAGTTCCGAAAAAGTCACAGGCAACGTGGATACCTTGCGCGATGTCATGGAATCCAGCCGGACTGCCACGGAAGAGATGAATGCGGCTGCCGCGGAACTCGGCGAATACTCCAACAGCCTGCAATCCCAGGTCCGCCAGTTCCTGCAAAGCGTGCGTGCTGCCTGACCGAAGGGGGCTCGTCAGTACTACGTATTGGCAAAATTGGCGGTATTCAGCTATTTGCGCTTTGTGTTTAGAGATTGGTTGAGGATTGAGTTTTTAAAATACAATTTGGTCAATTTGTTGAAATGAACACGGTATGGCGGAATTCTTGGCACAGGAGCCAATTCAACACCTGATAGTCTTCTTGAGTGCTGCCACTGCCTTGTTCGCCGTATATTATTTCGGCGGAAACCGGACCGGAGCACGGCCTGCCCAGACAAAGCCATCCGGCTTCGGCAATGATGCCGCCATTTTGAAGCTGGTGGTCGAGCACGCCCATGAAGGCCTGCTGATGCAGGACATCTACGGCCATATCGAATGGACCAATCCTGCCTATTCCCGCATCACGGGCTACAGCGCGGAAGAAATCCGCGGACGCCGTCCGCAGGAATTCGTCATGACGCCCAGTAACCAGCTGCCACCTGAAGAGATTGCCAATTTCAAATACGACCTGAGCAAGCTCAAGTCCGGCGATGAAGAACTGATTCTGAACCGGCGGAAAAACGGCGAAAACTTCTGGAATCAGCTTACTTTTGCGGTGGTCGAGGGCAAAACGGAAGCTGATGCAAAGATCATCCTGATCTGCCGGGACGTGACAAGCCAGGTCGAGCATGTCCGGGAGCTTGAGGAAGCCCGCACCCGGCTGAAATATCAGGCGGAACATGATGATCTGACCGGCGTTGCCAACAGGGCGAAGCTCACGTCCTATCTTCAGGGGCTGGTCGCGTCTGCCAATGGCGCCGGGCGGGAACTCGGCGTTATTCATTGTGATCTGGATCATTTCAAGGACATCAACGACAGTCACGGCCACAGCACGGGTGACGCGGTTTTGCGTCATACCGCGGATGTTCTGACGTCCGTCATCGGCGACAAGGGGCTGGTGTCGAGAATCGGCGGCGACGAGTTCCTGGCAATCGTTGACACTCCGGACGGCCCGGAGCAGATGGACGATCTCGGCAGCCGGATTTTGAAAGGATTGGAAAAGCCGCTCAGGGTGGATCATCAAAGCCTCAGTGTTGCCGGCAGCGTCGGTCTTGTGCTGGCCAATACAGCCAAAACCAGTGCCTCGGAAATCATCAACCACGCGGACATCGCGCTTTATGAAGCCAAGAAATCAGGGCGGGGCAGGTTGTCCTGGTACACCGATGCGCTTGGAGCCGCTCATCGCATGAGACGCCTGACCATGGCGCAGCTGGACCAGGACCTGGAGACCGGCAATCTGTCCTTGATGATGGAGCCGGAGTACAGCCTGAGCGAACGGCGCATCACAGGCTATGAGGTGTCCGCGCGCTGGCTGCATCCCTCCGAAGGTCTGGTCGATCCGATCGAGCTTCTGTCATGCCAGGAAGACGCCAAACTCATTGCGAAAATTGAACGTTTTGCCCTCTATCACGGTCTGGCGGCGGTAAGGCGCCTCAGGGATGCGTCCGGCACGCCGTTTTTCGCCTCGGTCAACCTTTCGCAAGCCAGTCTCAACGAACCGAGCTGTGTGGAAGCGCTGACCAGGATCAGCGAGGAATTCGGTTTCCCGCTCGGTGATCTCTATATAGAGCTTGATGAACAAATCACGCGTCTTGATGAGCCGAATGGCCTGATGAGCGCGGTCAATTCCGTTTCGGCCGCAAACTGCAAGATCACGCTGGACAAGTTCGGCGGCGGACATGGCGGCGCCGGCCAGCTTGTCTATCTTGGTGCCGATGCCATCAAGATCAGTCCAATGCTTGTGGCGGGTATGGAAAAGGACGCCAACAAGCGCAAGCTTGTGCAGGCGATCATCAGCCTGGCGGCAAGTCTTGACGTGAAGGTTTCGGCCGCGGGTGTCGACAGTCTGGAACAGGCCGGCATACTCAGGGAATTCGGCTGCTCCGTCATCCAGGGAAAAGCCGTATCCGCTCCGCTCTCGCCCAGAGAGGCGGAGATCCATGTTCGGGATTTCGAACTCGAAACCGAAATGCACTGACAGCACGATTTTCTGCAGCCGCTGTCGAACGGCAGCTGAAAGCGGCACGGCCTGGTCTGGACGTGCTGACGGGATCTGTGACCCAATGGCAACAGTTTGGAGCCTGTGCATCAAATTGACGCATTAGTACTTTCCAGCTGCACGAAAAGCGGCTATCAACACCGTCAGTCAACTCCCGGTAGTTGACTTCTTTTCTATCCCCAGCGGCCGCCCGGCCGCGCAACCAGGAGGGCTACATGATAGATCGTTGCATGATCCACCCATATGCCGCCCTCACAGGTTGCCCAAGGGGCACTGTCCGCCTCGGCTAGGGGCACAGTTCTCTTCCCAAATCCTTAGTTCTGCGGTGACCGGCTAAAGCCGAACCGAGTGGGCTGCATGCTCTTTCGCCGCATGTCTGCCGTCACCAGTGATCAAAATTCCCTTTTCGGAGACAATCCGATGTCAATCCAATACTCACCGGAGCTGGCTGCCCTGGCAGGCCGTCCGGATTTTGAGGTGCCTGAGCCTGAAGCGACGGACCACGGCCCATTCCTGCGTGTCCGCCGGGGCGTTGCAGCGGCCGGCATCTTTTTCGCAGGCACCTTCGCCATTGCCGGTCTGATTTTCATTCCGGTGCTTTTCATCAATCTGAGCCGGATCGAGGCACTCGAAATCGCCGGCCGGCAGCTCTCCGTGTCAGCCTATCTGGATCAGTTGGGCGCGCTTTTCTGGGGCACGTTAGTTCTTGCCCTGGCCATTACAAGTTTTGTCGCCAGCCTGCGCCTGTTCGCATCTGGCAGAATGATACGCCCGCGTGTTCATCAGGTGGCTCACGGAGATGCTCTGGAGCATCTCGCCGTGCTACGTTTGAGCGGGTCTGAGAGGTAATCATGTTTGATCGGTTCGAAAAACTCATAGATCCGTTCGAAAAGACCGAACTCGACGTTCCGCCGAAGGGGTTCTGGGCCTTCTGCTGGTACTATACCAAGCCTGTCTGGCCGATCCTGCTGGGCGTTTCCGCGCTCGGCGCGGTTGTTGCCGTCCTGGAAGTCCTGATCTTCACGTTTCTGGGCGAACTGGTCACGTGGCTCGGCTCGGCGAACGCGGAGACGTTCTTCCAGGACAACTGGCGCCAGCTCTTGTGGATGGGACTGGTCGTGCTTGTTCTGCTGCCCGGCGTTTCGGCCGTGTGGGAGTTGCTGTTCCATCAGGGCCTGATGGGTACATATCCCATGTCCGTCCGCTGGCGCGTGCACCGCTACCTGCTGCGGCAAAGCATTTCGTTTTATCAAGATGACTTTGCCGGCCGGATTGCCAACAAGCTCATGCAGACCGCGCTCGCCGTGCGGGAGGTGATCACCCGGATCGCCGACATTCTGGTCTATGTGTTGGTTTATTTTATCGCGGCACTCTTCGTGGTGGCCGAAGCCAGCCCCTATTTCGTCATTCCGTTCCTGGCCTGGCTTGGCTGCTATCTGGTGACGATGAAGATCTTCATCCCGCGCCTGAAGAACGTCTCCAGGGAGCAGGCGGACGCCCGGTCTCTCATGACGGGCCATGTTGTCGATGCCTATACCAACATCTCCACCGTCAAGCTCTTCTCCCATGCCGACAGGGAGGAGGAATATGCCAGGACGTCGATGATGTCCTTCCTGAAGACCGTGTTTCAGCAGATGCGGCTGGTGACGGGCATGAACATCACGCTGACGACGCTCAACATGCTGCTGCTATTCTCGGTTTCCGCGATGTCGATCGGTCTCTGGCAGGCCGAACTGGTCACCACGGGGGAAATCGCGGTTGCTGTTGCCCTTGTCCTCAGGTTTCAGGGCATGTCGCAGTGGATCCTCTGGGAGGTCTCGGGTCTCTTCGAAAACATCGGCACGGTTCAGGATGGTATCAACACGATCTCGCGTGAGCGGGACGTTGTGGATGTCCCCGGTGCACACGAGCTTTCTGTGCCCCGGGGCGAGATCCGTTTTGACGGCATCGGTTTCCACTATGGCAAGAAATCCGGTGTCATCGAGGATCTGAGCCTGACCATCCGGCCCGGTGAGAAGATCGGCCTGATCGGCCGTTCGGGCGCGGGCAAGTCCACGCTGGTCAATCTGCTGCTGCGCTTTTATGACTTGGAGCGCGGACGGATATTGATTGACGATCAGGACATTGCCGGCGTGCGCCAGGACGACATTCGCGCCAACGTCGGTCTGGTGACACAGGATACATCCCTGCTTCACCGCTCGATTTTCGAGAACGTCGCCTATGGCAAGCCGGATGTCAGCCGGGACGAGGTGGAGGCCGCACTGGCGAAAGCGCATGCCCTGGAGTTTGTCCGGGACCTGACGGACTTCACCGGCCGCACCGTTCTGGAAGCGCAGGTCGGTGAGCGGGGCGTCAAGCTGTCCGGTGGTCAGCGCCAGCGGATCGCCATTGCCCGGGTGCTGCTCAAGGATGCCCCGATCCTGGTTCTGGATGAGGCGACCTCCGCGCTCGACTCCGAGGTGGAACTTGCGATTCAGGAAAGTTTGTTCGACCTGATGAAGGGCAAAACGGTGATTGCCATTGCCCACCGGCTGTCGACGATCGCCGCCATGGACCGGCTGATTGTGATGGACAAGGGCCGAATCATCGAGGAGGGAACCCATCAGGAGCTGCTCGACAAAAACGGCCTCTACGCGCAGCTCTGGCAGCACCAGTCGGGCGGCTTCCTGGCGCACATTCAGGCAGCATAACGCACCGCTGTCGACAGGCAGGACCGGGATAAATGAATTCCGGTCTTGCGCTTGATCCCAAAAAGAGGGCAGAAAAGCGGCACGGCAGCGGTTTTGCCTGCGACATATGCGTTCTCCGATGTTTGTTGAACTGGACAAGCGTTTCGAAGGGTGCAAAAAGACAAGCCGCTTGACCGGTGCGCGATTGGAGGCGTCCCGGTCTCCGTAGAGCCCGGCATGGTTTCGCGGTCCTTCTGGGGCAGAAGGATTCCGGACGTGATGCGGGCTTTCGGTACAGGTTGAACATATAAAGAGGACGCGACCTTGGCTCACAACACGGATCCGGAAGAACCGAACCGCCGTGACTTTCTCTACATCGCGACCGGTGCAATGGGCGTTGTAGGCGCCGGCGCGTTGGTATGGCCGTTCATTGATCAGATGAACCCGGATGCTTCGGCATTGGCACTGGCTTCCATTGAGGTTGATGTGTCTGCTGTCGAAGAAGGGCAGTCCATTACAGTCAAATGGCGCGGTAAACCGGTCTTCATCCGCAACCGCACTGAAACGGAAGTGGAAGAAGCAAGAGCTGTTCCGCTGGACGAACTCAAAGATCCGATGGCACGGAACTCCAACCTTCCAGCCAATGCTGAAGCAACGGACACCAACCGCGGTGTGGAAGGCAACGAGAACTGGCTGGTCCAGGTTGGCGTCTGCACCCATCTGGGCTGCGTGCCGCTCGGTCAGCAGGGCGATTTCGGTGGCTGGTTCTGCCCCTGCCACGGTTCCCACTACGACACTGCCGGCCGTATCCGTAAGGGCCCGGCTCCCGAGAATTTGCTGATTCCGCCGCTCGAGTTCGTCAGCGACTCGACGATCAAGATCGGCTAACGGCAAGATTTTTTAGGAGACAGCCATGGCTGGACATTCAAACTACGTACCGCAGAGCGCTGCGGCAAAGTGGCTGGAAAGCCGCCTGCCGGTCATTTCGCTCGTACGCGGCTCCTTCGTTGATTTCCCGACCCCGAAGAACCTCAATTACTGGTGGACCTTCGGCGGTATCCTGGCGATCATGCTGGTTGCCCAGATTATCACCGGCATTGTTCTGGCAATGCATTATACCGGCAGCACGACGGCAGCGTTCAATAGCGTCGAACACATCATGCGCGATGTGAATTTCGGCTGGATGTTGCGCTACCTGCATGCCAATGGCGCATCGATGTTCTTCATCGCCGTGTATATCCACATATTCCGCGGCATGTACTACGGTTCCTACAAGGCTCCGCGCGAGATCTCGTGGATCCTCGGCGTGGTCATTTTCCTCATCATGATGGGTACCGCCTTCATGGGCTACGTGCTGCCGTGGGGCCAGATGTCCTTCTGGGGCGCAACGGTCATTACCAACCTGTTCTCGGCGATCCCGCTGGTCGGCGAAGAAATCCGCACCTGGCTGTGGGGCGGCTTCTCGGTCGACAACCCGACTCTGAACCGCTTCTTCTCCCTGCACTACCTGCTGCCGTTCATGATCTTCGGCGTGGTGCTGCTGCACGTCTGGGCCTTCCACACCACGGGCAACAACAACCCGTCTGGTGTTCAGCCGAAGACCAAACAGGACACGGTTCCGTTCCACCCCTATTACACGATCAAGGATCTGTTCGCGATTGTCGTGTTCATGGTCCTGTTCGCCTGGTTCGCCTTCTATGTGCCGAACTACATGGGGCACCCGGACAACTATATCGAGGCGAACCCGCTCGTGACCCCGGCGCATATCGTTCCGGAATGGTACTTCCTGCCGTTCTACGCGATCCTGCGCGCGATCCCGGACAAGCTCGGCGGTGTTGTCGCCATGTTCGGTGCCATCGCGGTTCTGTTTGTGCTGCCCTGGCTGGATACGTCCAAGGTCCGGTCCGGTACCTATCGCCCGCTGTTCAAGCAGTTCTTCTGGATCTTTGCAGCGGACTGCGTGATCCTCGGTTACCTCGGCGCCATGCCGCCAGAGCAGCCCTATGTCACGATTGCCCGGATCTGCACGGGCTACTACTTCGCCCACTTCCTGATCATCCTGCCGATGCTCGGGTTCCTCGAAAAACCGCGACCTCTGCCGGCTTCTATTTCCGAAGCCGTGCTGAAGGGCGGTTCCGGCAAGCCGGCCGCTGCGGCCGCTGCGCCGGAAACGAAGTAACGCGAACCGGATCAGGAGTTATTTGAGACTATGAGCACCATGATCAAATTGGTTCGTTCTTTCGCAGCGGTGGCGGCCGTCGCCATCGCGACCCCGGCTCTGGCTGCGGGCGTTACCCCGCATATCGAACGCCAGCAGTGGACCTTCTCGGGCCCGTTTGGCTTCTATGACCGCGGTCAGTTGCAGCGTGGCTTCAAGGTTTACAAGGAAGTCTGCTCCAGCTGCCACAGCCTCAACCAGGTTGCTTTCCGCAACCTGGCCGACGAAGGTGGGCCGAGTTTCTCGGAAGAACAGGCGAAGCAGATCGCGTCCGAATACACCGTTGAAGACGGCCCGGACGACTTGGGCGACATGTTCGAGCGCCCAGCAATCCTGGCGGACAAGTTTCCGTCTCCCTTCCCGAACGAGCAGGCCGCGCGTGCGGCCAATGGCGGCGCCTTGCCGCCGGACTTCTCGCTGCTGGCCAAGGCGCGCGCTGCGCATCGCGGTTTCCCCGCGTTTGTCTTCGACGCCTTCACCCAGTATCAGGAGCAGGGACCGGACTATATCTATTCGCTGCTGACCAGCTATCCGGAAGAAAATCCGGAGTGTTTCGGCGAAGACTTTTCCGGCAACTACAACCCGTCCTTCCTGGGGGGCTCCGTCACGGCCGAAGAGTGTGCTCACGAGCACATGACCGGTGGTCCGATCGGCATGGCTCCGCCGCTCTCCGAAGAACTCGTGGAATATACCGACGGTACGCCGATGACGGTTGACCAGTATGCACGGGACGTTGCCGCTTTCATGATGTGGGCCGCAGAGCCGCATCTGGAAGAACGCAAGAAAATCGGCTTCCGGGTCATGATCTTCCTGATCGTCTTTGCAGGTCTGCTCTACTTCACCAAGAAGAAGCTCTGGCGCAATGTTGAGCATTGATTGATTGCCGACACAGTGCATGATGAAGCCGCCGGGTTCCGGCGGCTTTTTCTTTGAGAGGTATTGGAATGCAGCGCATATTGGTTTTTCTGGCTGCGGCACTTCTTTCCGGAGCCTCCATGGCGCAATCTTCCGCGACCCATCAGGTCGCTGTTCTCGATTTGCAGCTGGCCATGAAAGCGGCTCTGCGCGCGGTGGTGGTGTGCAACGAGGCCGGGCATCAGGTGGGGGTTTCTGTCGTCGACCGGTTCGGGCTGGAACAGGTGACCCTGCGCAGCAATATGGGCGGGGCGCATGTGGCCGACACTGCGCGGCGCAAAGCCTGGACGGCGGCGACCTTCAACATGCCGACGGAAGAACTCGACAAGCTTGCTGAAGGCAGCGAGCCGTGGGAGCTTCAAACCATTCCCGGTGTGGTGCCGCTTGGCGGCGGATTGCCGATCGTTTCACAATCCGGCGAACTGCTTGGCGGGATAGGTGTGGCTGGCGGTGAAGGCGGCGATGTCGAAGCCAAATGTGCCAAGGCCGGTCTTGACGCCATTGCGGACGAATTGAAATAACCCTTCGCGGACCAGCGGCCGAAGGCATTCGGGCAGCTGCTTGAGCACTCATTTTGTTTGGAGCGGAAATGGCAGACGCAGTTTTGGGCATTATCGGCGGATCCGGCATTTATGATCTGCCGGGTTTGCAAAACTCCGAGTGGATCAGCGTTGAAAGCCCCTGGGGCGAACCGTCCGATCAGGTCCGCATCGGCACAATCGACGGGCTCAAGATCGTGTTTCTGCCGCGTCATGGCCGTGGACATGTCTATTCGCCATCGACCATCAATTACCGCGCCAATATCGATGTGATGAAGCGCTGCGGCGTCACCGACCTTCTTTCGGTGTCTGCGTGCGGCTCGCTGAAGGAAGAGCACTCGCCCGGCACCTTTGTGCTGGTCGATCAGTTCATCGACCGCACCATCGCTCGCGAAAAGAGTTTCTTCGGCACTGGCTGTGTCGCCCATGTGTCCATGGCGACGCCGGTCAGCCCGAAACTGGTCGATGCCGCTGCCGCGGCCGCCGAGGCGGAGAACCTGGCCTATGCCAAAGGCGGAACCTATCTGGCCATGGAAGGTCCGCAGTTCTCATCTCTGGCGGAAAGCCAGCTCTACCGAACCTGGGGCTGCGACGTAATCGGCATGACCAACATGCCGGAAGCCAAGCTCGCCCGCGAAGCCGAGATCTGTTACGCCACCGTCGCGATGGTCACGGATTATGACAGCTGGCATCCGGATCACGGTGAAGTCGACATCCAGTCGATCATCAAGGTTCTGCACGACAACGCGGAAAATGCGCAGCGGCTGGTTGCCCGGATTGCCCGGGATCTGCCGCGTACGTATCAGCCGTGTCCTGCTGGCTCCGACACCGCGCTTGAGTTTGCATTCCTGACGACACCGGAAAAACGCGATCCGGCCCTTGTCGCCAAACTCGGTGCGGTTGCCGGACGGGTTTTGAACAGGACCTCCTGAATTCCCTTCAAGGACCTTCCTCAATCGAAATCGCTTCGACCGGTCCTGCAAACTTGGTATAAGCACCGGCCGGAGAAGACCCGCCAGCGACAGAAAGAGAGCTCGATGACCGTACAGACAATCCAGGATGAATTGATCGGCTCGATCCGTACGATCAAGGATTATCCGAAAGAAGGAATTCTGTTTCGCGACATCACGACGCTTCTCGGCAATGCCAGGGCGTTCCGGAGGGCCGTGGACGCGCTGGTGCAGCCCTGGGCGGGCTCCAAGGTAGACCAGGTTGCCGGCATCGAAGCCCGGGGGTTCATCCTGGGGGGCGCGGTCGCTCATCAGCTTTCCGCCGGCTTCGTGCCGATCCGCAAGAAGGGCAAGCTGCCCCATGAAACGGTGCGAATCGCCTATTCCCTGGAATACGGTCTTGATGAGATGGAAGTGCACAAAGATGCCATTCAGGCCGGAGACCGGGTGATTGTGGTTGATGACCTGATCGCCACCGGCGGCACGGCGGAGGCCGCATGCAAGCTGCTGCGTTCTATGGGCGCCAACATTGAAGCGGCCTGCTTCATCGTCGATCTGCCGGATCTGGGCGGGCGCCGGAAGCTGGAAGAAATGAACGTTCCCGTGCGGACGCTGGTGGAATTTCCGGGACACTGATCAGCTATGGTGGGACAAGCCGAGGACAGTGTGTCCAAGCCGGAATTTTCCGAGAAGTTTCAGAAAGACTTTGAAACCCTTCTGAAATGGCGCCGGGACGTGCGCCGTTTCAGGACCGACCCGCTGCCTGACGGTCTGCTTGAGCATCTGCTGCATCTGGCCGATCTGGCACCATCGGTCGGCAACAGCCAGCCCTGGCGGATCGTTGTTGTCGACAGTCCGGACAAGCGCGCCAGGATCGCGGCTTCGTTCGAAGCGGAAAACGAAACCGCTGCGCAGACCTACCAGAACGAAAAGGCTGCACTCTACCGGCAGCTCAAGTTGGAGGGCCTGAAAGAAGCGCCGGTTCACCTGGCGGTCTTCAGCGATGAGAACCCGGACCAGGGGCACGGCCTCGGGCGCATGACCATGCCGGAGACGCTGGCCTATTCCACCGTCAGCATGATCCACACATTCTGGCTGGCGGCACGGGCCGAGGGCGTTGGTGTCGGCTGGGTGTCGATCCTGGATCCGGACGCGGTGGCGGACACCCTTCAGGTTGACGGCAGCTGGCGGCTCGTGGCTTATCTGTGCGTCGGATTTCCGGAGGAAGAGCATGTCGATCCGGAACTGGAACGCGTGCGCTGGCAAGCACGCAGTCCCCTGGAGACGCGTTTGTTCCGCCGTTAGGGCACACTGAAACAATACCGGAGCCACCTGATGACCGTGATCATTCGAGCTACTGAAGACAAAGATCATGCCGATGTTCATCAGCTTCTGATGGAGCGCTGGACCGCGGCGGAAATCATGCTCGACAACGAGTTGATCGATGCGTCGCGCCTGCCCGGCTATGTTGCCTATGACGGGGATCAACTGGTCGGACTGGTGACTATTATCAAGCGGAATGGCGAATGGGAAATCCTGACGCTGGACTCCCTGAACCGTTGGGGAGGTGTGGGCAGTCAACTGCTTGATGCGGTGGCGACCGAAGCCCGCTCAAAAGGCGTCTCGCGCCTGACTGTGCGCACCTCCAACGACAATCTGGATGCCTTCCGTTTCTACCAGCGCCGCGGTTTCAGGTTTGAGCGGATCGGGCAGGGGATAATCGACCAGGAACGGAAGCAGAAGCCCGGCATTCCTCTGCGCGGCGATTATGGTATCGAGATCCACGACGAAGTGCTGTTCTCCCGCGCCCTTTAGGGCGCGGAGCCATGAAATTGTTCTTTCAAGCGCCAATCCGGCATTGAAGCGCTGCGTCGCAGGTCTTGAACGATAACCCATATCGCCCTGCGACATGCTCCTGGCCGAACAGCCTCCAAACACCGTCAGATGAGTTCCTATTTGTTGTGGCTGGCATAAGCATCAAGTCGGCTTTCGTTCCACGAACACCGTGCCTTTTAGGGAAAACACCAGTTGGCCATCCTGGTTGTGCGCCAGCATGTCCGAATGGACGAGGCCCCAGTCCGGGCGGCTACGGCTTTCGGTCTTGCCGGTGATCACGCGCCGATAGGTGAGAGTGTCGCCGACATAGACCGGCTTGATCCATTTCAGCTCCTCAAAGCCCGGAGACGGTCCGATCCGGGCCGGTGTCCGGCCGTCGGCCAGAGCCGCCTCTTCAAGCGCCTGATGCTTTGTCACCCACAGCTTCATGAAAATCGACGCCGTGTGCCAGCCGGAGGCGCACAGGCGGCCAAAGTGCGTCTTGGCGGCCCCTTCCTCGCTCAGGTGAAACGTTTGAGGGTCGTATTTCTCGGCAAAGCGGACGATCTCTTGGCGTGTGAAGAGATGGCTGCCGAGATCGAGCATGTCGCCAATCTCATAATCGTCGAAGAAAGCACTCACGCTCCGGCCTCCCGTTTGGCAAACAGGATGGGATTCTCGAAGGAAATGACGTCCTTGCCGTTTTGATTGACGGCGGTCACGCGCATGGAGACGAGGCCGAGGTCCGGCTTGGATCGGAGGACCCTGGTCTCCAGAACTTCGGCCTTTGCGGCCAGTGTGTCGCCCGGAAAGACCGGACGTTTCCATTGCAGCTTGCTGATACCCGGCGATCCGCGGCCCGTGGTCTTATTGAGCAGGTTTGTCACCAAAAGGCGCATCACAAGCGACCCCGTGTGCCAGCCGGATGCCGCCAGTCCGCCCAGGATCGAGGCCTTTCCGGCGTTTTCGTCCAGATGAAACGGCTGCGGGTCGAATTCGGAGGCGAAGTCGATGATGTCTTCCTTGGTGACGGTCAATGCGCCGAGGTCATAGACCTGGCCCGGCGTAAAATCATCGAAATGAATAAGATCGGACATGAAACACGATTTTGTTGAGGCCAACAGAAACGCAGCCTGCCGCGATTCCGTGATGGATGAGATCAGTCGTAATAAATCTCGTTATCATCCATATAGACGTTGCTGGCGGCGCAGATGTCAATGTTGATCGGATCGTCCAGAACTTCACTGTCATCATCACCAAGCCAGCCGACCTGAAAGACCTGATCGCAATTGCCGGCGTCGGCTGTGAATTCGGCAGTTGCGTTCTCGCCGGGCCGAAGAATGTCGGACAGCCAATTGTCGCTCCAGCCGCTGCCGTCATTGGTGTAGAACCCGACCACAATGTTGTTTTCGGTGTTGTTGTAGATCTCGAAGTAGCCTTCCGAGCCTGTCCATTGGGCGAATGCGGTCGAAGCGGCCGCAAGAGCCGCAAGGCCGATTGCGGTCGATTTCAGAAGTCTCATTTTCTTCTCCCCCCGGCAAATGGCTGCCCATCAATAGATACGGCCGAGAAGCCAGGCGCTGGCGATGAGGAAGTAAATTCCCATGTTGGCCAAGGCCATGTGTCTTTTCCTTTGCAAAGGTCCCGCGCCTGAATTTCTATTTATTGAGCTTGGTACTAGGCGCTGACATATTTGCGCCAATTGTGCTCTTCGCGAAAATCCAGGACCTCCCGGATTTTGCGGTTGGAAAAAAGCGCTTCGTGCTCACCCAGTTCGCGGGCGAGCGGTACGTTCGGGAAGAACCGCTCCAGAATCTCCTTGTTTGGAATATCGACAGAATTGGTGTCGTTGCCGGCATTGAAGACCTGATAACCGAGCCCGTCTTTTTCAAGGCACAGGTCGACGATCTGGCCGAGATCGCGGGCATCGATATAGCAGAATATGTTCCGGCGTCTTTGAGCTGGATTGCGGAAGAAATCCGGGAAGCGGTCATATTCGTGCGGCTCGATGACGTTGCCGATCCTAAGCGCATAGATGTCGAAGCCGGAACGGCGCTGGAACGCTCGGGCGGTCTGCTCGTTGACCACTTTAGACAGGCCATAACTGTCCATTGGGTCGACGTCGTAATCCTCCTCCACCGGCAGCACTTTGGGATCAACCACGCCATCGGCGAAACAGACGCCGTAGGTCGTCTCCGACGAGGCGATGACGATCTTGCGAATGCCGAGTTTCACGGCGGCCTCAATCACGTTGTATGTGCCGACCGCGTTCACCTCGAAGGTTTTGTTGTCCGGATGAATGAGGATGCGCGGGATGGCGGCGAAATGCACAACGGCGTCGAAGGCGGGAACACCGTTGCCGGGCTCCAGCTCGTCGAAATTGGCGTAGCTGGTCATGACATTGAACATCTCGCCGGAGGAAGTGATGTCAGCGGTCAGATTGTCGACGCACGGGTGATCCAGCGGGGTCAGGTCGACATTGACGACCCGGTGGCCGCGATCCAGCAGATACGGCACGACATGCTTGCCGGCCTTGCCGGAGCCGCCGGTGAACAGGATTCGTTTCGGTGTGCTCATGTGGAAGCCTCCAAGGTCTTGGGTTGCGTTCATCATGATCAATTCGGCGTCAGAAACCAGTCCCGGCATATGTCTTATTTGGAAAAGGTCCTTGTCAGCCAAGGGCGGCAGGCCGGTATCAGAAACTCCGCAAGATTTATCAGATGGCCCGGTGTTAGAACGCTTTCACCTCAGCAGGACAGAGCCATGACACAGCACGAAAAACAAAACGTCTCGCCAAAGGACAGCGGCTATATCCGCCGGTTTACCCGGGTCATCGAATATATCTACGCCCACCTGGACGAAGACCCGGATCTGGCGACCCTGGCCGAAGTGGCCGCCCTGTCGCCCTGGCACTGGCACCGGGTGTGGCAGTCGGCCTATGGCGAATCCATCGTGGCCACCGTGAAGCGGCTCAGGCTGCACCGCGCGGCGGCCGACCTCGCCTATACCGAAATGCCGCTCGGCGACATTGCCGGCCGGGCAGGATATGGCAGCCAGGAGGCGTTTTCGCGCAGCTTCAAGCAGTCCTACGGCCAGACGCCGTCCGCCTATCGCGCCGCGTCGGCGGTCAGACAGATCCAGCCCGCCCATGGCGGTGCGCCGCTTCCCAACAGCAAAGGAGCCAAGCTCATGCATGACGTTGAAATCAAGTCACTGCCGCCCGAAAAGCTCGCGGTCCTGCCGCACAAGGGATCCTACATGCAGATCGGTCAGGCATTCGAAAACCTGATCGGAATTCTCGTCGGGCGCAACCTGATCGGCCAGGCGGGCGCGATGAAGGGGCTCTATTTCTCAGATCCGACACGGGTGCCGGAAGACGAACTGGAGTCTTTTGCCGGTGTCACCGTTTCGGAAGGGTTTCCGGTCGAAGCGCCGCTGGAGGAGATGGAGACCCGTGGCGGCGACTACGCGGTGCTTCACTACAAGGGGCCCTATGCCGACATGAAAATGGCCTATGACTGGCTTTTTGGCGAATGGCTGACCCAATCAGGCCGGGAACCAGCGGATGCGCCCTGCATGGAGATCTATCTCAACAATCCGCGCGACACCGCGCCGGCGGACCTCCTCACAGATATCTGCCTTCCGCTGAAACCGGCTGTGTGATGGGGCAACTGATCGAGGACTGATCTGGACCAATGCCCTGCCGCCCCGCAGCCTCATCCTGAGGAGGACCGCCAGGCCCGTCTCAGGATAAGGGAAGGGGTGTTGGGAGCTATTTGATTTCAAGCATTTCTACAGGTCTCTAGAGCGGCCAGAACACCAGAATCGCCGGGATGGAGACGAGAAGCACCAGCAGCTCCAGCGGCAGGCCGATGCGCCAATAGTCTCCGAACCGGTATCCGCCCGGACCCATGATGATGGTGTTGTTCTTGTGGCCGATGGGCGTGAGAAAGGCGCAAGAGGCCGCCACAGCTACCGCCATCAGGAATGGGTCGGAATTGACGTCGAGTGCTCCGGCGATCTGAACCGAGATCGGCGCCGCGATCAGGCAGGTCGCCACATTGTTCAGAAAATCGGACAGCGTCATGGTCACCACCATGAGGACCGCAAGCGTGATCCAGGCCGGGGCTCCGGCGGTCAGGGTGATAATGCCGTCTGCAATCAGCTGGGCATTGCCGGCGCTTTCAAAGGCCTGTCCGAGCGGGATCAGCGAGCCGAGCAGAACGATCACTTTCCATTCGACCGCGTTGTAGACCTCTTCGCCGTTGATCAGGCCCGCGCCCGCGTAAAGCACGACACAGGCGGCGAGCGCGACCGGCAGATAGGCGAGCCCCGCGACAGCAGCGGCAATCGCAAGGGCAAAGCCGGCGATCGCCAGCCAGGCCTTGTTGCGCTGGATCATGCCGGTTTTCCGGCCTTCCAGCGGCAGGACGCCCAACCAGTTGCAGGCGTTGTCCAGCCGGTCCTGTGTACCGAGCAACAAAAGCACATCGCCCGGCCGAATGATTTCATGACGTACCCGCTTCTGGATGCGCCTGCCCTGGCGTGAAATGCCGAGCAGAGTGACGCTCTGGCCATAGAGCAACCGCATGTCAAAGGCCGAACGGCCGGTGATCCGGGCATTGT
>JBNLAU010000214.1:0-11538 GCA_050302295.1 Roseibium sp.
GAGACCACCTGAAAATGGCAGCTTCATGTTAAGCGTCGACAGGAAGTCCTTGAGGCTCTCCAGCTTTTCCGGCGTTGAGGCGTCGTGAATCCGATAGAGCAGGGGGGACTTGTTTTTCTCGAGCGTTTCAGCAGCGGCCACATTCGCCTGGATCATGAACTCTTCAATGAGCTTGTGGGCATCCAGGCGTTCGGGGACATACACGTGATCGACCGTACCGTCGTCCTTCAGCTTGATCTTGCGTTCAGGCAGATCCAGCTCCAGCGGCTCGCGCGCGTCCCGTCCCTTCCTCAGCACCTCATAGGCGGCCCAGAGCGGCTTCAGTACGCCGTCGAGGATGGTTTCGGTCGTCTCGTCCGTTACACCTTCGATGGCCTTCTGTGCCTGAAGGTAGGAGAGCTTGGCGGCTGAACGCATCATCACCCGGTGAAAGCTGTGACTGACTTTCCGGCCGGTTTTGTCGAAGATCATGCGCACGCCCATGGCGGGCTTGTCTTCCTTCTCCCTCAGGGAACAGAGCTGGTTGGAAATCCGTTCCGGCAGCATGGGGATCACCCGGTCCGGAAAATAGACTGAGTTGCCGCGCAGGTTCGCCTCCCGGTCCATGGGGGAGCCCGGCGTCACGTAGTAGGCGACATCCGCAATGGCCACATAGACCACGTAACCGCCCCCATTTCGCGGGTCCTCATCCACTTCGGCAAACACGGCGTCGTCATGGTCCTTGGCGTCCGGCGGGTCGATGGTGATCAGCGGGATCTGACGCCAGTCTTCACGTTTCCCGAGTTTATCAACCGGCCTGGCAGCCTCCGCTTGCTGGAGAACGGCCGCCGGAAACTCATGGGGAATGTTATGCGACTGCAGCGCAATTTCCGAAACGGCCTTTTCCGATTTCATCGAACCGAAGCGTTCGACAATGGAGGCGCGCGGGTGACCATAGCGACCGGAGCGGCTCACCTGGACGCTTACCAGATCGCCGTCATCGGCCTCTTTCAGGTCGGAAGGGTCGATGTCCAGTTCACGCTGCTTGCGGTCGATGGGCTCAAGATAAGGCGGCCGGTCGCCGTCCCGCTTGCGCAGGATTCCGAGCACTGCCCCCTGGCGTTTTTCAAGCACCTTGATGACCCGGGCCACATAGTCGGCTTCCGGTCCGGTTTCTGCTTCAGTCAGGCGGATCAGCGCCCGGTCACCCAGGCCGGGCTGGGTTGTTTTGGACTTGCCGGTAAGGATGAGGATATTCGGCGGTTCGCCTGCCTCATCATCCCAGTCGGCAGGCGTTCCAAGAAGTTCGCCGTCGCTGTCGCGGGCCGTCAGATTGGCCACGAAGACTGGCGGCAAGTCGCCCGGCCGGATCATGCGCTTGTTGCGCTTTTCGATCAGCCCCTCGTCGGAAAGGTCCTTGAGCATCTTTTTCAGATGGATGCGGGCACCGCCGACAATGCCGAAGTGGCGCGCGATTTCCCGCTTCCCCGCACGGCCGGGATTTTCGGCAACGAAGACGAGAATGTCCTCGCGGGACGGCATCTCACCAGGAACCTTGGCGTGTTTTCGTTGTGTATGCTTGCGCGTATTAATTCGCTTTGCGCTCAAGAGGCATCATCCCAGGGCACCTCTTCGGACGACGCATCCACCTTGGCTTTCGCGGCCTTTTTGGTGGTGGTCTTTTTTGCGGTCGTCTTCTTGGTTGCCGTTTTCTTGGCGGCTGGTTTCTTGGCCGCCGCCTTCTTCTTGGTGCCGCCTTTGGCCGTCTTGGCGGCGATCAGTTCAAGCGCCTGCTCCAGGGTGACCGTCTTGGGATCGGAGTCCTTGGGCAGCGTCGCATTGATCTTGCCGTGCTTGACGTAAGGCCCGTAGCGGCCGTCATAGACATTGATCGGCCCGCCATCCGGATGTTCGCCAAGTTCCTTTAGCGGCGTTGCGGCCCCGCGTCCTCTGCCGCCCTTGGCGCGTTTTTCCGCCAGAGCATCGACCGCGCGGTTGATACCGACCGAGAAGACTTCTTCCGGCGAGGAGAGGTTGGCGTATGTGCCTTCGTGCAGAACAAACGGACCATACCGGCCAATGCCGGCGGAAATCATTTTGCCGTCTTCCGGATGCGGCCCGACTTCCCTTGGCAACGACAGCAATTGCAGCGCCTTGTCCAGATCCATGTCCGGTGCCGACCAGCCCTTGGGCAGGGAGGCCCGCTTGGGCTTGGCTTCTTCTCCCAGCTGCACATAGGGGCCGAAACGCCCTGTCCGCAAAGAGACGTCCAATCCGGTTTCAGGGTCTGTGCCGAGGACCTTCGGGCCTTCGTCGGCCTCGCCGTTTTCGCCGTTTGGTTTGCCGAGCTGGCGGGTGTAACCGCATTCCGGGTAGTTGGAGCAGCCGATGAAAGCGCCCCAGCGGCTTACTTTCAGTGACAACTGGCCGCTATCGCAAGTCGGACATTTGCGCGGATCGGTGCCGTCTTCCTTCGCCGGGAAAATATGCGGTCCGAGAAGTTCGTTGAGCGCGTCGATAACTTCGGAAACGCGCAGATCCTTGATTTCGTCGACCGTGCCTGAGAAACCTGTCCAGAAGTCACGCAGCACGTCCAGCCAGGACAATTCGCCTGCGGAAATCTTGTCGAGCTGCTCCTCAAGACTGGCTGTGAAATCGAACTCGACATAGCGCTGGAAAAAGCTTTCCAGGAACGCGATGACGATCCGGCCTTTGTCCTGCGGCACGAGCTGCTTTTTCTCCAACTCCACATAGTCGCGGTCGCGCAGGGTTTGCAGCGTCGAGGCGTATGTGGACGGTCGGCCGATGCCGAGTTCTTCCATCTTCTTCACCAGGCTGGCCTCGGTATAACGCGGCGGCGGTGTGGTGAAATGCTGGGTGGATTCGATGGCGCTGGATTTGCCGTCGACGGATGCCGCGCTCAGGGCTGCACCCTCATCGACCGGCGGCAGACGCCTGGAATTTTCATCGTCTTCGTCATCCCGCCCTTCCTGGTAGAGCGCCAGGAACCCGTCGAAGCGCACAACAGATCCGGTGGCCCGAAGATTGGCGCGCTTGCCGGAGCCGTCGGCCAGAATTTCGATGGTCGTGCGCTCCAGAACCGCCGATTCCATCTGCGACGCCATGGTGCGCTTCCAGACCAACTCATAAAGCCGGGCCTGGTCGGGATCGAGGAACCGTGCGACGTCCTTGGGACGGCGGGAAAGATCAGTCGGACGGATCGCTTCGTGGGCTTCCTGTGCGTTCTTGGCATTGGACGAATAGAAACGCGGCTTTTCCGGCACATACTTGTCGCCGAAGTCCTTGCCTATTACGGAACGGGCCGCAGCAATCGCCTCGCCGGCGATCTGCACGCCATCGGTACGCATATAGGTGATGAGACCGGTTGTCTCGCCGCCGATGGAAGTGCCCTCGTAAAGCTTCTGGGCCACCTGCATGGTGCGGGATGCGGAAAATCCGAGCTTGCGCGACGCTTCCTGCTGCAGCGTGGACGTTGTGAACGGAGCGGCCGGATTGCGCTTGGCCGGTTTCGAGGCGACGCTGTCGACCTTGAAACTGGCGCTTTCCAGCATGGATTTGATGGTGGTGGCTTCGGTCTCGTTCTTGACGTCGAGGCGACCGATTTTCTTGCCGTCGAAACCGGTCAGACCTGACTGGAAAATGTCGCCGGCCGGCGTCTTCATATTGGCGAAGATCGACCAGTATTCCTGCGGATTGAAGGTCTCGATTTCCATTTCCCGGTCGCAGATCAGACGCAGGGCGACCGATTGCACACGACCGGCGGAACGGGCGCCGGGAAGCTTGCGCCACAGGACCGGTGAGAGGGTGAAGCCCACCAGATAGTCAAGCGCACGGCGGGCAAGATAGGCGTCCACTAGTGGCGTATCCAGCTGGCGAGGATTGTCCATCGCCTCAAGGATCGATTTCTTGGTGATCGCGTTGAAGACCACGCGCTCAACCTGTTTGTCCTTCAGAACGCGCTTTTTCTGGAGAATTTCCAGAACGTGCCACGAAATGGCTTCCCCTTCCCGGTCGGGGTCAGTCGCGAGAATGAGGCGGTCGGCACCCTTCACCGCGTTGGCGATTTCGGTCAGGCGCTTCTGTGCCTTCGAATCCACCTGCCAGGTCATGGCAAAGTTGTCGTCCGGCAGCACCGAGCCATCCTTGGCCGGCAAGTCACGCACGTGGCCGTAGGAGGCGAGGACCGTATAATCGGAGCCGAGATACTTGTTGATCGTCTTGGCTTTCGCCGGTGATTCCACAATGACGACGTTCATTCTTACCCAAAATATTTTTGCCGGAAACGGAGCCCCGGCCCGGTGGAGAAGGTGATGTTATAGATGTTCACGTGGCGCAGACGATCAAGGATCGCGCGTCACCTGTCAAATGTTCCTTTGACCCCGTTCGGTCAAGACATCCGCTCCAGATACGGGTTATCCACCGAGATTCAAGTGAAATCTGCTTGTCACATAACCAAAGAGATTTTGTTTCCACGGTGGCGTTCCAGCCGCCCCGCAAGTTCCAGTTCGAGAAGCAGGACGTGGAGCGAGCGGGCATCGGTGTCCACAAAACGGATCAGTTCATCCAGATCGACGGGGGCCGGTCCGAGCGCGGCAAGAATCTTTTCCCGCAATTTATCGTCCGGATCCGCGGCGCCGCCCGGCGCTTTGCCGTCCGGCTCCATGAGCCGCTGCTGAAAGGGAAGGGCCGGTTCAAGGCGACCGGCAAGACCCTCCAGAACGTCGTCCGCCGATGTTGCAAGCGCCGCTCCCTGGCGGATCAATCCGTTGGCGCCCTCGGATCGCGGATCGAGCGGAGAGCCGGGAACGGCGAATATGTCGCGGTTCTGCTCCAGCGCATAGCGGGCCGTGTGCAGGGATCCGGAAGCCTTGGCTGCCTCGATCACGATAACGCCAAGCGAAACGCCAGATATCAGGCGGTTGCGCCGTGGAAAATCCCGGCCGCGCGGTTTCCAGCCAAGCGGCATTTCACTGATGACCGATCCGCCGGATTCCAGGATCGCGGTCAGCAGCCGGGCGTGATCGGGCGGATAAAGGATATCGATGCCCCCGGCGAATACGGCAATCGTTCCAGCCTGAAGAGACGCTTCATGGGCTGCAGCATCAATGCCGCGCGCCAGCCCCGATGCGATGACGAATCCCTGCGCGCCCAGGTCCCTTGCGAACATGGAGGCCAGCTTGCGGCCGGAGAGCGAAGCGTTCCGCGCGCCGACAATGGCAATCGTTTTCGGTTGCGCCAGAACCGGACCACCCTTGACCGAAAGCAGCGGCGGAGGCGCGTCGATGTGTTTCAGGTGCGGCGGATAATCGGCTTCGCCCAAGGCCACCAGTCGGGCTCCCTGGCGCTGGTGTGCAATCAGTTCCGCCTCGGCTTCGTCGGCCGAGCAGATCTTGAGGCTCTTCTTGCCGCCGCGCCGCGACAGGCGGGGCAACATCTCCAACGCCGCTTCGGCGGACCCGGCGTGCTTGAGAAGGTCGCGGAACGTGGCCGGACCGACATTTTCCGAACGTATCAGCCGCAGCCAGGCAAGCCGCTCGGCCTCGGAGAGGCGCTGCGCTTTATATTGATCAGGACTGCTCACGTGTCTCCCGAACCCGGTTCAGAGGCCTCATCGGCGCCCGGTTTGGATTTCGAGCCGATCTTGCTTTCCTTGCCGGCAAGGAGGCGGCCGATGTTCTCATGATGCTTCGCCCACAGAAGGGCCGAGATCAGCAAAAACATTTCCGCCATCTGAACCTGGT
Organism: Roseibium sp.; assembly: GCA_050302295.1. Taxonomy (GTDB): domain Bacteria; phylum Pseudomonadota; class Alphaproteobacteria; order Rhizobiales; family Stappiaceae; genus Roseibium. The sequence goes on from JBNLAU010000214.1 coordinate 5,742, forward strand.
GGAACAAAAGCCAAAGCAGAATTGGTGTCAGCAGGCTTGCTGCCAGGGCGGACAGGGATGAATAGCGGAAGGTGAAAGCCACCACGAGCCAGATTGCGGCGGCCAATAGGAACATGGGCCAGTAGATCCCGAGCAATACGCCCAGAAAAGTGGCAAATCCCTTGCCGCCCTTGAACTTGAGCCAGAACGGGAAAAGGTGGCCGAGGAAGGCGCCGAGGCCCGCAATCAGCGCCATTTCCTGCCCGTAGAGCCATCCGACGATCAGAACGGAAAAGGTGCCCTTCAGCGCGTCGCCGAGAAGGGTCGCGGCCGCTAGCGACTTGCGGCCCGTACGCAGGACGTTGGTGGTGCCGATGTTGCCGGAACCGATCGAGCGGATATCGCCGAGTCCCGCAAAACGGGTGACCAGCAGCCCGAAGGGGATTGAGCCGAGCAGATAGCCGAAAGCGAGAGCCGCTAGATAGTAGGGCCAGGCGAATTCCCAGCTGATCGGATCAGGCACGCAGGTTCCCCCGGTAAGTACGTAAGAATGAACTGCATTCGTATAACGGCATGGATTGCCGGATCAAGTCCGGCAATCGTGAAACCGGTATGGTCCCGTAGCGATGGGACATGCCCAAGCGGGTCGGACTTAGGAGTGGTTATAAACCGTTCTGCCTGCGACTACCGTCCTGAGCACGCGCCCAGAGAACCGCGCATCTTCGAAAGGCGAGTTCTTGGACCGGGAGTGGATGGCGCTTTTTTCCAGAACCCAGGGGCGTTCCGGATCGAAGACGGTCACATCCGCCGGCGCTCCCTTGGCAAGGCGCCCGGTTTCCAGGCCCAGCCTGTCGGCTGGACGATGGGTCATGGCGCCAAGCAGAGTGACCAGATCGACCTGTTCGGAATGGTAGAGCCTGAGAGCCGCCGCCAGAAGGGTCTCCAGTCCGATCGCACCGTCCTCGGCCTCGGCCCAGGGATGGCGCTTGGTTTCCACATCCTGCGGATCGTGATTGGAGCAGATGACGTCGATGGTGCCGTCGGCGACCGCCTCGATCATGGCCTGGCGGTCGTCCTCGTCACGAAGCGGCGGCGACATCTTGAAGAAGGTGCGGTAGGCGCCGATGTCGTTTTCGTTGTGGGTGAGGTGATTGATCGAGACGCCGGCAGTGATATTAAGCCCCCGGCCTTTGCCGGTGCGGATGACATCGGCGCTGTCGGAGGTCGAGATCAGGTTCGCATGGTATTTGCTCTTCGACATGCCGACCAGGCGCAGGTCCCGCTCCAGCATGATGATTTCCGCTTCACGCGGGACGCCCGAAAGGCCCTTCCAGCTGGCATTGAGGCCGGCATTCATGACGCCACCAGCGAGATCCGGATCTTCCGTGTGGTGGATGACAAGTGCATCGAAGTCGCGGGCATAGGTCATCATCCGGCGCATGACCTGCGCGTTCTTGACCGAGTTGTGCCCGTTGGTGAAAGCGACTGCCCCGGCTTCCTGAAGAAGACCGATCTCGGCCATTTCCTGGCCCCTCAATCCCTTGGTGAGGGCGGCGAGAGGATGCACATTGACCACCGCCGTGTCGCGAGCCCTGCGCAGGATGAAGTCGACCAGGGCCGGATCGTCGATCACCGGATCCGTGTCCGGCATGGTGCATATGGTGGTGACACCACCGGCGGCGGCGGCCTGCGAGGCGCTGGCGAGCGTTTCACGGTGCTCCGCTCCCGGTTCCCCGACCGAAACGCACATGTCGATCAGGCCGGGACAGGCAATCGCGCCCTTGCAGTCAACGATCTCCGCGCCGTACGGCGCACCCTGGTTGGCAGCTTCCGGCCCTGCCGCGAGGATTGTTCCGTCGGCGATGATCACCGAGCCCGGCGCGTCAAGTCCGCGAGCAGGGTCGATCACTCTGGCGTTGGAGAGGACCAGAGGTTTTGGTGTGTCGAGAGCCACGTTTCTTATCCTCTGGTTCAATTGTTCGGCAGGTTGGCGGCGAGGGCTTCCAGAACGGCCATTCGCACCGCGACCCCCATCTCCACCTGTTCACGGATGAGGCTCTGCGGGCCATCGGCAATGGATGCATCAATCTCGACGCCGCGGTTCATCGGACCTGGATGCATGACCAGGGCGTCGTCCCTGGCAAAGCTGAGCTTTTCCGCATCGAGACCGTAATAGCGATAGTATTCGCGCACGGAAGGAACGAAGGCGCCGTTCATGCGCTCGCGCTGCAGGCGCAGCATCATGACGATATCGGCCCCTTTCAGGCCTTCCTGCATGTTGTTGAAGACCTCGACACCCATTTTGGCGATGCCCGACGGCAGCAACGTGGAAGGCGCGACCACGCGGACGCGGGCGCCAAGGGCGTTGAGCAAGATGATGTTGGACCGGGCAACGCGGGAATGGGCAATGTCACCGCAGATCGCCACGGTCAGCCGGGCGATCTTGCCCTTGTGGCGCCGGATGGTCAGTGCGTCGAGCAGTGCCTGCGTCGGGTGTTCGTGCGGACCATCGCCTGCATTGACTACCGAGCAGCCCACCTTGCGGGCCAGCAAGTGGACGGCACCTGCCGCGTGGTGGCGCACGACCAGAAGATCCGGATGCATCGCATTCAGCGTTGCTGCCGTGTCGATCAGCGTCTCGCCTTTTTTCACCGAGGACTGGGACACCGCCATGTTCATCACGTCGGCCCCGAGCCTTTTGCCGGCCAGCTCGAAGGAGCTTTGGGTGCGCGTGGAGTTTTCGAAAAAGAGGTTGATCTGGGTCCGCCCCGCCAGCACGTGCTTGCGCTTGTGCACCTGGCGTGAAACCTCGACGGCTTCTTCAGCCCGGTCCAAAAGGCCCAGAATTTCGTGGGGGTGAAGTCCCTCTATGCCCAGCAAATGACGATGGGGATAAGGGCTGTCTCGATGGGGATCTGTCAGGTTCATCGAGACCATCCCTATATGGGGAATCGGCTCCCGGCACAAGGCAGGAAATGACCTCATGCCCGTTGTTCACACACAGACTAAAGATTTGATCAAATGGACAAATTCCAACCCCCGGACAATCTGTGACTATCCAGGTGGTCAGGTGTACAGGAAAAGGGCGAGCGGAACGGTCAGCATTGCGACCAGCGTCTGCAGCGTGATGATCTCGGCCATCAGCTTGGCATCGCCCCCCATTTGCCGCGCCAGCAGATAGGAATTGCTGGCGCAAGGCACTGAACAGGCGATGATAACGACGATCAGGGCCGGGCCGCCAACACCGAATAGAGATGCAAATCCGAATGCAAACAGTGGCATGAATATGGGGCGCAGGAAGGTGCCTATGGTCAGCGCAGGTCCGGGGCGGCGTAGCGAGCCGAGGTCCAGACCGGCACCGACGCAGATGATCCCGATCGGCAGGGCCGCTCGCGAGAATATTTCCAGCGTGTCTTCAATGACAAAGGGCAGCGTCAGGCCGCTGATATTGAAGAGGACACCGGCACCGATCGAAACAATGAAGGGATTGGTATAAAGGTCCCTCAGGATCTTGGCGGCGCTGGGGGCTGTGCCGCTGGCGTAGTGCGACAGGATCAGAATGCTGAGGATGTTCAGGACAGGGATCATGAACACCATGGCGACCGCCAGCATGGCAAGCCCGACATCCCCTGCGACATTGTCTGCAATTGCAAGCGCGATCATGGCGTTCCAGCGCAAAGTACCCTGAAAAATCGACGTAAACCGCGCTGGTTCGATGCCCCATATCCGTTCAAACGCCGTGCGGGCAAGGAGCAGAATGGTGGTCATCAAAAAAATCGAAGCGAGCAGAGAGCCACCCATGTTCAGCGTCGGAAAACTGGAAAAATCCGCCTGGGAGATCGTCCGGAACAGGACGGCCGGGAACAGCGCGAAATAGGCGAGTTTTTCAACGCCGCGCCATTGCTCGCCGGTGATCAGGCCCGTGCGGGCGATGAGGTAGCCCGAGGCAATCACGAGAATGACCGGCGTCAGGGCGGCAAACGTTGTCAGCATTTCGGGATTTCACGCGTTTCGGGCGGGCAGGACGCGCAGACGTCCGGGGAGGGCAGGAGCCCTAGCTATCTAATCCCATAAAGCCCAGCCGGTCCAGAAAACCCTGCAGAATAAAGGCGGCGGCCATCTTGTCGACGACGTCTGCCCGTTTCGCCCGGCTGGAATCGGCTTCAAGAAGCGTGCGGGTGACAGCCGCAGTCGACAGGCGTTCGTCCCAATAGGTGATCGGCAGGTCCGTTTTTTGGGAAAGATTGCGGGCAAAAGCCTTTGTCGCCTGGACGCGCGGCCCTTCGCTGCCGTCCATGTTGAGCGGCAGGCCGAGCACAATGCCTCCCACTTCCTGGCTGGCGCAGACGGACAGCAGTTTCTCGGCATCGAGCGTGAATTTCTTGCGCCGGATGGTGTCCATCGGAGACGCAATCCCGCGGCCAAGGTCGGAGAGCGCGAGGCCGATGGTCTTGGTGCCGAGGTCAAGACCGATCAGCCGGCTGTTTGCGGGTAGAGCAGCCACGAAATCTTCGAGAGCGAGTGCGGGATCATTTGCCATGAGCGCGCCTTTAGCAGGGCTTTGACAGCGGCGCCACTAAAACCGGTTGCCCCTGTCGCTTCAGGTGTGTGGTTTCCAGAGCTCCTTGATAAGAAGAACCCAGTCATTTCCTGCGCTCTCCCATCCCTCTTTCACCATCGGGCGGCGCGCGCTTTCTGTGTAGCCGTGTCTTTCGTACAGCTGCCGGGCGCCGCCGTTGTTGTCGGCAACGATCACGCTCATGCCGCGCGTGCCGAGCTGAATTCCGATCTCATCCGCGCGCACAAGCAGGCGCGCACCCAAGCCGCAATTGCGGAAGGCCGGCAGAACCGCCAGAACGTTGACATACCATGTTGCGGGCGCGAGGTTTTCCAGTTCCTGAAGTGGCACAAACATGGCCGGCAGATCGTGCGGGACCGGCTCCGGGGTCTCCGGGATCTCATAGCCGATCAGGGCTCCGGCGAGTTGGCGGTCCTGTTCGATCACCGTGGTGTTCTTGTAGGAAAAGCTGCCCTCGTCACGGGCCGCTCTGCGATTGCCGACGTCCCAGGCAGTCTCGCCGTCCGTTGCCATCTTTTCCCAGAGGTAGAGCGGAAGGCCTTCTCCGGCGTAATTGACCAGCCGCGCAAGAACCGGCGCATCCGCCGGCTGCGCAGGGCGGATCTGAACCTTTTGCTCACTGTCGATGCTCACAACTCATTTCCCTTAGTTTGTTGCCGGGAATTTCGCCAAGTGCTTCGTAACCTGCAGAATAGCATTGGCAACGCGGTAGCTGGAACGTTTCTCGGTCATGCGGTTCAAATTGACCATGAAACGCACTACGGTCTTCTCATATCGGAACAAACGGTTGGGAGACTGTGATGAAGCTCACATGGTATGGCCATTCGGCCTTCAAGATCGAAATCGACAACGCCTCGATCCTGATTGACCCGTTTCTGACAGGAAATCCTGCCTTTCCGAACAACCTTTCCGTCGATCAGGTAGCAGAAGGCGTCACTCATGTGGTCCTGACACATGGTCATGACGATCATATTGGCGATTCTGTTGAAGTCCTGAAAAGGACAGGCGCCCAGCTGACGGCTAATTTCGAAATCTGCATGTGGGCAAACCGACAGGGAATTGAGAATTTCAGCCCGATGAACTCCGGCGGAAATATAGACGTCGGCCCCTTCAAGGTTGCCCTGACCAGAGCGGACCATTCCTCGTCCAAGCAGACCGGTGGCGAAGCCATCTATCTCGGCAATCCCCACGGCGTGATTATCGAGGCGCCTGGTGAAAAGGTTCTCTATCACCTGGGCG
>JBNLAU010000215.1:0-16512 GCA_050302295.1 Roseibium sp.
TCTACTTCCCGGTGCACAAGCCGAAAGGAGAGATCGCCGCCCAAAATCGCCTGGCCTTCCCTGGAGATGCCATCGGTGAGCGCCCTAGAGACGGACGTCACGCCTGCGATGGCGGCAACGCCGAGCGCAATGCAGGCGATAAAGATGTAAAAGCCCTTCAGGCCACCGCGCAATTCGCGCAAGGCAAAGCGGGTTGCGAGAGCGAATGTCTGGTTGCCGGACCCGGTTGCCGCGGAAACGAAGCTGCTCATGCAGAAACCTCTTCCTTGCCGAAAGTGTCCGGCCGGGCTTCTTCGATTTCGCCGGAGCGTACGCGGATCATGCGGTCGCATCGGGTGGCGAGGCTCGGGTCGTGGGTGACCAGAACAAGGGTGGTTTTCCGGTCGCGCTGGGCGGTAAACATCAGGTCGACGATCTGCGTGCCGGTGGTCTCGTCCAGATTGCCCGTCGGTTCGTCGGCGATCAGGATCTCGGGCTCCACGATCAGCGCCCGCGCCACCGCCACCCGCTGCTGTTCTCCGCCCGACATCTGCGCCGGATAGTGATGCATCCGGTCACCGAGGCCGACTGCATCGAGTTCCGCCTTTGCCTTTGCAAAAGCCGAAGGGTCACCGGCCAGTTCCAACGGCACCGCAACGTTTTCCAGCGCCGTCATGTTCGGAACGAGATGAAAGGACTGGAAAATAATCCCCACATTGCGGCCGCGGAAACGCGCCAGCCGGTCTTCAGACAGGGGGCCGAGTTCTGAGCCCGCGACCCGGACGGAACCTTCGTCCGCCCGCTCCAGCCCCGCCATGACCATGAGAAGGGTCGACTTGCCCGAGCCGGAAGGGCCAACAAGACCGACCGAGGTTCCCTTTTCGATAGTCAGATCGATGCCCTTGAGAATATGCACCCTGCCGGCCCCTTCCCCGAGGGTCAGATGTACTTTTTCCAGGGTGATGGCGGGTGCATTTATCATCATCAGGCCTTTACAACGGGCAACTGATCGTCTTCCTGACGGATGCATGCCCTCGACATTTGAATACTCTGCGACCATATGGGCCTGTTGTGGCGCGTCTTCCAGTCCTGAATGAGTGTTAGCTTGAACCGTATTTTCGTTGTCCTGAGCCTTTTACTGCTCTGTCTGTTTCCGGCAGCCGCGCAAGCCGCCGATTTGAAGCTTGTGGTGCTGGGGGACAGCCTGTCTGCAGGCTATCAGCTTCCGCCCGAAGCCGGGTTTACCGTTCAGCTGCAAAAGGCCCTGGATGCGCGGGGCCATTCGGTCGAAGTCGTGAACGCAGCTGTATCCGGCGATACCTCGTCCGGCGGGCTCTCGCGGCTGGATTGGTCTGTCGGTGCGGACACGGACGCGGTGATCGTCGAATTGGGGGCGAATGATGCGCTCCGGGGCATTTCCCCGCAGATAACCCGCAAGAACATTGAAGAGATTGCGCAGCGCCTGCGGGCACGCGATGTCGAGGTGCTATTGGCCGGCATGCTGGCGCCCCGTAATCTGGGGGACGAATATGCCGAAGTCTTCGACCCCATCTATTCGGAGGTTGCCAAAGCACATAATGCTCTGCTTTATCCCTTCTTTCTGGAGGGAGTTGCGCTGACCCCGGAACTGAATCTCTCCGACGGCATGCATCCGAACGCGGATGGGGTTGCCATCATCGTTGAAAACATTTTGCCGAAAGTGGAAGAGCTTTTGGCCAGAGCTCAGTCATCTTGAAGGGCGGGAGCCGACCGGCTTCCCGGGGCCTTTTTACAGAACTTGAAGGAATGCCAGATGGAACAGCGCCGTCTTGGACACACGGATGTGCATGTGAGCGCACTTTGCCTTGGAACCATGACCTTCGGCGAGCAGAACTCGGAGGCCGAAAGCCACGCGCAAATGGATTTTGCCTTTGAAAAGGGCATCAACTTCTTCGACGCCGCCGAACTTTACCCGATCCCGCCGAAAAAAGAGACGCAAGGACGGACCGAGCGCATCGTCGGCACCTGGCTCAAGAAAATCGGCAACCGGGATAAAATGGTCGTGGCGACCAAGGTCATCGGCCGCTCGGACATGAACTGGTTTCGCGAAAACGGCGAAACAGCCCAATTGACCCGCGCGCAGATCGAATACGCGGTGGATCGCAGCCTCAAAAACCTCCAGACCGACTATATCGACCTTTACCAGATCCACTGGCCTGACCGGAACACCTCAGGATTCGGCTCCAATCCGACCCGCTGGGTGGATGTTGATCCGGCAGAAGACGAAAACAGCATCCTGTCGACCCTGGAAATCCTGTCCGACCTGGTCAAGGCCGGCAAGCTGCGCCATGTTGGCGTCTCGAACGAGAGCTCCTGGGGCACGATGCGCTATGTCACGGCGTCCGAACTATACGCCGTGCCGCGTATCGCCTCGATCCAGAATGCCTATTCACTGGTGAACCGGACGTTCGAAACAGGTCTGGCGGAGATTGCCCGGCGTGAGAATGTCGGTCTTCTGGGCTATTCGGCCCTGGCACAGGGCTACCTGACCGGCAAATACCGCAACGGAGCGCTGCCGGCCGGCGCGCGCAAGACGCTGTTCAACCGGCTGCAGCGCTACGAGGATCCGCGGGCGATCGAGGCTTTCGATGCCTATCTGAACCTTGCCGGGGAGGCGGGACTGGATCCCGCCCAAATGGCCATCGCCTTTGCCATGTCCCGCTCTTTCATGACCTCGGTCATCCTCGGTGCCACCAGAATGGAACAGCTGGAGACCGATATCGGGGCTGCGGAAGTGACATTGAGCAGCGACGTTCTGGAGAAGATTGACGCCCTGCATCAGGAATTCGGCAACCCGGCACCTTAGGCGTCGACCCTGACGCCAACTGAATTCCGGTTTCCGGCAGTCTGTCACGCGAGTTGGGCCCGGAGAATCAGACCTGGAGAATTGCTGCACTTGTGTCTGGCTCGTGCGGCATTCTCCTTGTTTCGGCTCCGATTTTGAGTGCAGCATCAAAAGCTTATATTTTTATCTTGCGATTTTCCCGAAGTTGATTCCTCATAGGTTTTATCAGCGACTGCGGAGGGAACACCCATGCCGCGCCTATTTACAGGCCTTGAGATTCCGTCAGAGACGGGGCTCATGCTTTCAATGCTCCGGGGAGGCCTTCGGGGCGCCCGCTGGATCGATCCGGAAAACTACCACATCACCCTGCGCTTCATCGGTGACATCGATGACCGCACCGCCGACGAGGTTGCCGACGCGCTCGACCGGATCCGCCGCGAACCGATCGACATCCGCCTGAACGGCCTCGGTTCGTTCGGCAACGGCAAGCCGCATGCGGTCTGGGCCAGGGTCGAGCCGAACGCCCAGCTTGCCGAACTGCAGGCGGAGCAGGAGCGGATCATCCAGCGCCTGCACCTGCCGGCGGAACGGCGCAAATATATCCCGCATGTCACGATTGCCCGATGCAAGTCCTCGACCAATGAAGAGGTGGCCAAGTGGCTGAGCGAGCGCGGCAATTTCCAGGCGCCGCCTTTCGTTGCCGGACGGTTTGTCCTGTTCTCCGCCAAGTCGAGCGTGGGTGGCGGCCCTTATTTGGTTGAAGAGGCCTATCCTCTGGCAGCCTGAGCGGGCGTGCGCTGCGGATGAGGGCCGTTCAGGCGCTGCCGGGAGGCGATTGCAGAAGCCTCTGATAAACGTCCAGCGTTTTGGCGCACATGGTTTGAACGGAAAAGTTCTGGCGGGCATGGGCGAGCGCCCGATCCGTCATTTGCTTTTTTGCGCCGTCATCCAGCATCAGGGCTTCGCGGATCGCGCCGGCGAGCGCCAGCGGATCGCCGGCAGGGACGCGCCAACCGGTGCGCTCGTCGTCCGGGACCTCCGGCGGTGCCAATACGGTTTCCGGCACAGCGCCGAGGTCGGAGACGATCACCGGCACGGAGGCCGCTTGCGCCTCGACGGCGGCACGGCCGAAGGCTTCCGGCTCGACAGAGGCGACGACCGCGAGATCGGCAAGGGCCAGGGCCGCCGGGACATCGGCGCAATGGCCGACAATCCGGGCCCGGTCCTGCAGACCGCGGTCGGCGATCATCTTCTTGAGTTCAGCCACATAGCCATCGCGGCCCTGCGCATCGCCCGCCAGAACGGTGATCGGATCGTTGAACCCGTCGTCTTTCAAGATATCCATGGCCTCGATCAGGATCTTCTGACCTTTCCACGCCGTCAGGCGCGCCATGTTCAGTACGATCGGCCGCCCGCTCGGAATGCCCCAGCTGTCCTTGAGTGCCTGTTGGCGCAGTGCACTGACATTTTCCGGGGCAAGGCCCTTGAGGTCGGATCCGCGCTGGATAACCGTGATGCGGTCCGCGGCAAAGGCATGCCGTTCCCGGATCAGCCGAGCGATGAATTCGGAGTTGGCAATCACCGCATCGCCGCGCGCCATGACCGAATTGTAGAACCCCTTCAGCACGTTCGTCTGGTTATAGGTGCCGTGGTAGGTGGTCACGAAGGGCGTTTTGGTGCGCCGTGCGGCCCAGAGCGTCGACCAGGCGGGTGCCCGGCTTCTGGCATGCACGAGGCTCACCTGCCGCTCCGACATGAGCCTGGCCAGACGGTCGGCGTTTTTCCAGAGGGTGAGCGGGTTCTTGGATTTGACCGGCAGCACGATATGCTCCGCGCCAAGGGATTCCAGTTCCGAAACCATCTGCCCGCCCTGGCTGACCACCAGCGCGGTGCCGCCTGCTTCCACAACCGCGCGTGCCACATCAAGGGTTGTCCGCTCCGCGCCTCCCGAATTCAGGTCCGGGATCACCTGCAAAATGGTTGTTGCTGGGGGCAAGGGCTGCAATTCGGATCTCCGGAGAGCTTTTCAAGGCGGGGTGTCTGTGCCAAACGGCAGGATAGAAGAAAACGACTGAATTGAGAGCCTTAATATGGGTGCGTGCGAACCGCAATTCATCCCGGTGGGAAAAAACGGCCATGAACGGCACATAGCGGTTCTGAAGTCGGAGGGCCGCGCGCCCGGATTGCTCTGGCTCTCCGGATTCAAGTCGGACATGAGCGGGGCCAAGGCGGAAGCGCTTGCGTCTTTTGGTGACAGTCGCGGGCAGGAGGTTGTGCGGTTCGATTATTCCGGCCATGGCCGCTCCGGAGGAGCATTCGAGGACGGGTGCGTATCCGACTGGCTGGAGGAGGCGCAGGCGGTATTCGACCGGTTCTGCTCGGACGGTACGATCCTTGTCGGGTCCTCCATGGGCGGCTGGATCGCGCTTCTTCTGGCACTCAGCCGCAAGGAAACGGCCAGGGTTAAGGGCCTGGTGCTGATCGCGCCTGCGGTGGATTTCACCGAGGAACTGATGTGGAAGCAGCGCTTCACCGATGAAATCCGTCAGACCATCCTTGCCGAAGGGGTCTGGGCGCAGCCGTCGGACTATGACGACAACCCTTACATCATCACCCGCAAGCTGATCGAGGATGGCCGCCGGCATCTCCTGTTCGGAGCGCCGTTGCACCTTGGCTGCCCGGTCACCATCCTGCAGGGCGCGCAGGATCCGGATGTGCCGTCGAGCCACGCGCAGCGGCTTGTCGAGGCCTTGCCGCAGGACGACGTGACCTACTCGCTTGTCCCCGATGGCGATCACAGGCTGTCCCGTCCCCAGGATGTCGATCTGCTGTTGCGGTCGGTCGCGGCGATGTCTGAGCGCTAGGGTCCTGACCCTAAACCGGAAGCGTTTCCTGTCCTTGTTTCTGCACCCGGTACCAGGCCCAGAACAGACGGGCAGCAATGGCGCGGTGGGGTGTCCAGGCCGCGGCGATGATGTCGAGGTCTTTCTGCGCGGGCTTATCATTCAGGCCCATTGCGTCGCGCACCGCGATCTGAAGCGCCAGATCGCCGCTCGGGAAAACGTCCGGGTGTCCGGCACAGAAAAGCAGGAAGATATCCGCGGTCCAGCGGCCGATACCCTTGATGGTGCATAACCGGGCATGGGCTTCGTCAGCGGGAGCTTCCGCCAGATGGGCGAGGTCCAGGCCGTCCCGGCAGGCCTCGGAGAGTGCGCGCAGGGTCTTGATCTTGGGACGGGAAAGACCCGCACCGGCAAGGTCTTCGTCGGAAAAGGAAGCCAGACGGTCTGCGCTCAGAGGGGCGACAAGCGTTTTCAGCCGAGCGAAGATCGCTGAGGCGCTGGCAACGGACACCTGCTGACCGGTGACGATCTGGGCTAGCCCTTCGAAATCCGCCGCGCGCCGGCGCAGCGGGATTTTGCCAGCCGCTTCCGCAATCCCGGCAAGCCGTGGATCAAGGGTAATCAGCGCGGCCAGCCCGGCCTTGATGTCGTCTTCCGTGGCAATCGGTTTCATCAGCAGATCTTGGAGTACTTGCGCGCGGCACTGGGAATGGTAGGTAGGACTTGAACGACCATCCCCGCTTCCGTCAACCCGGTTCCGCAGCTCCATGACCATCTTCCGTTTTGCGCCGTCCCCGAACGGGCATCTGCATCTCGGCCACGCCCTGTCGGCGCTGCTCAATGTTCGGGCCTCCGTCGCACTCAACGGGCGGTTTCTTGTGCGGGTGGAAGATATCGACCAGACCCGCTGCACCCCGGAACTCGAGCGGGAGATGTTCGAGGATCTGCAATGGCTCGGAGTGCCCCTGGGCGAGCCGGTGCTGCGCCAGTCGGAGGCCTTTCCACACTATCGCGACGCCCTGGAAAAGCTTCAGGACATGGGGTTGGTCTATCCAGCCTATCTGACTCGGGCGGAGATAAAGGCATTCGTTGCGACCTTTGAGGCCGAGGGCAAATCCTGGCCAAGGGATCCGGATGGAGCGCCGCTTTATCCAGGTGATGCGGCTGTGCTGTCCGGCGAGGAACAGAGGTCCCGCGCAGGAAGCGATGCCCCGTTCGCTCTGCGCCTTGATATGAAAAAGGCGCTCGGGAAGATCGGGCGGCCGCTCACCTGGCGGGAGGCCGGCGCCGAAGGCCGGGCGCTGTTTGAGCCCGCTAGAAGCATTGACGTGGAAGCCGGTGCCTGGGGCGATGTGGTGCTTGCCCGCAAGGATACGCCGACGAGCTATCATCTGTCCGTGGTGGTGGACGATGCCCGCCAGGGCATTACCGACGTTCTGCGAGGTCAGGATCTCTATCATGCCACCAGCGTGCATCGGGTTTTGCAGGAATTGCTCGGCCTCCCGGCTCCCTGCTACCGGCATCACCGTCTGATCCTGGGTGAGGACGGGCGCAAGCTCTCCAAATCCAGCAAGGACACCAGCATCCGGTCCCTGCGCGAAGCGGGCATGACCCATGCCGAATTGCGCAAGCGGCTTGGCCTTTGAACGCTATCGGTTAGCGGAACCACACATCCAGGAACCAGATCCACAGGCTTGAGGTGACGATGGCGCTCAGGGTGGTCATGGTAATTGCGTTGGCGGACATGGCGTGGCCGGTGCCGTAGCGGTTGGCGAAAATGTAAGCGTTGACGCCGGTCGGGCAGCCAGCGGCAAGGGTTGCGACCGCCGTCCAAAGCGGTGACAGCTGAAACACGAAGGTGCTGACGGAAAACACAACTGCCGGCATGATCAGGATCTTGATCCCGCCGAGCAGCAGGCCGGGCAGTATATTGCCGCGCACGCCGTATTGCACAAGGCTCATGCCGAGGGACAGGAGAGCCAGCGGCAGGGCGGTTGCCGCGATCCGGTTGATGATATCCTGCCCAATTGACGGCATGTGAAGGCCGGTCAGACGCCACAGGAAGGCCAGTGCGATCGTGACTACGATGGGGTTCCTCAACAGGCTTTTTGCTGCTCCCTTGACCATCCGGCCAAGAGGCGGAGCGGCTTCTCCCTTGTCAACCGCAGCTGCGCGCTCCATGACAATCGCCATGATCACCGTCATCGTCGCCAGATGAACGGAGATGATCAGAAGCAGCGGCACCAATCCGTCGTTGCCGTAAACGGAGGACGCAAGGGGCATTCCCACGAGCACCAAATTGGCGAAGGCCGACGAAATGCCGCCAATCGCTCCTGCCCGGGCCTCCCGTTTGAAACCCTTGCGGATGACAAGCGTGCCAAGCATCCATGCAACGCCAATCCCCGTGAAATAGCTCGCCCAAAGGGCCAGCGGTATCCCGGAGGAAAGATCCGCCGCCGTGAGGGTGCGGAAAATCAGCACCGGTATGGCGACCACAAAGACAAATTGGCCGAGGGCGTCGCTCACCGGCTGTTTCAGGACCTGAAATCTGGCAAGAACGTATCCGATCCCGACCAGCAGAAAGACAGGGGCGACGATAGTAACGGTTTGAGCGAGCATTCATTCACACGGCCGGCATGGCCCAGGCGGAGGGGTTATCGGTGGAACCGCGGCACGGACCGGCGCAACTTGAGCGCGTCCGGATGGACAGCGGCTAGCCGCCGGGGTAAGCACGGCTATGGTCAAAGTGGCTTGTTGGTGCCTTCAAGGCAAGCCCGTTGACGCCTATCCCGACGGAGGAAAGCGGGCCTCATGGCAGATCATGATGACGACAGCGTCAAAGTTGCGCTTCTGGCCCATGACCTCAGGACCCCTTTGGCGGCAATGCGCCTTACTGCGGAACTTATCGGCAATGGGCCACTGAATGATACCCAGGCCGAACACCTGTCCATTCTCATCCGGTCCATCGACGCGCTGACAGAGATGACCGGAGACCTAATCGGCGCGCAAGAGGCTGGTGCCGCAGGTGAGAATGCCTGCGTTCGAGTTGGCGATATCGTTTCGGAAGTGGCCGATCTTTTTCATGCGGCCACTGAAGCCAAGGCGCTGCGTTTCGAGGTTTCGGCGGATGACAAGATCCGAACCTGCGTAACCCGGCAGGGCAGCGCCTTGCGCCGGGTGTTCACCGCGCTTCTGGACAATGCCGTCAAATACACATCCGAGGGTGGCATATCCGTCAATGTCAGGGAAATCGATGCGGAGGAGCCTGAAAAGGACGGAACCCCGGGACAGCGCAGGATCAGTCTGACAGTCACGGACAGCGGTCCCGGTATCGAGCCGGAAGAACGGGCACGCCTGTTCCGGCCGTTCGTCCGCGGCCGTCATGGCAAGGCAACCGGTCCCGGCACGGGTCTCGGGCTCTGGGGAACCGCGGAACTTGTGCGTGAGATGCACGGGCGGCTCAGGCTGTCCCAGCCGGAAGAGGGCGGCAGCCGGTTTGATGTCGAGGTTCCAGTGGAGACGGAGGGAGCCGTCGCTCCGCAAGGCGCCGCCGGGACGAACCGGCCTCAGCCGGTTGGGACAGCGCCGCAGGCGGCGGTGGCAGCCCATGTGCTCGTCGTCGACGACAACGAGACCAATTGCCGGCTGCTGGCGGCACTTATTGAATCCTTCGGCATGACCTGCGACATCGCCCATTCCGGCGAACAGGCCATCGGTTTGGTGCAGAAGGACGCCTATGACGCGGTGCTCCTGGATCTGCACATGCCCGGCATGAGCGGAGTTGAAGCCGCCGGAGAACTGGGGAAACTCAAAACGGATAGCGAATTGCCGCTGATTGCCGTGACGGCGGCTTTGGAGTCCATTGGCGACGAGAAACTCCGCGAGGCCGGCTTCCGGGAAATCGTGACGAAACCCCTGTCACCAGCCGCTCTTTACGCGGCGCTGGAAAGTGCCACACGAATCAAGTCCCGGACGTGATCGGTCGACACATTGTTCGTCGAATGGTGTGCGGCCCTCTGCGCTTTCGCTAATTGGCGTGGCCGGGATCAATGGGGAGATATCTGAACAGCGGATTCCAGGGCTTGTTCCAGCCGGTCGTCCCCCCAAAACAGGTCACCGTTTGCAAGGACAAAGCTGGGCGCTCCGAAAATGCCGAGCTTTTCCGCCTCCGCGACGGCAGCCCGTAGCCCGATTTTGGTTTCCGCTGACCGGGCGTTGTCGAGCGCTTCTCCGGCAGGGGCTCCGGCCTCCATCAGGAGGCCCGCCATCAGCGCCTCGTCGGCGATGTCCAGGCCTTGGCCGAATTCGGCGACGAAGACCGCCCTGGTGAAGGCTCCGATCCAGGACCTGTTCTGTCCGGCGCGGGCTATGCGGGCCGGCAGCAGGCTGTGCTGGGGAAACGGGTCCGGCAAGGAAAACGGCAAGCCGTACCGCACGCATTGGCGCTCCATGTCCTGCCACATGTATTGCCCCTTGGCCGGCTGCAGGTTGAACGGCGAGGTTTCCCAGCCCTGTTTTTTGAAAATGGGTCCGAGCAGAAAAGGCCGCCAGGCGACGCTGACGCCGAAATCCGGGGCAAGCGTTTCGATCCGCATGGCCGAGAGGTAGCTGTAGGGTGAGGCGAATTCGTACCAGAATTCGACGACCGGCTGGGGGCCGGATCGCAATGACACGATATTCGTGCCTGAAGGATGGTCTGCCGGGTGGTTGCCAGGCAAGTTGTCAAACTCCGATAAACACATTTGCCGGCCGCGCCGGAGGGCAGGGATTGGACACGTCCCGCGGATGGGTTAAAGAGCAACCATGAAGCGAGCCAATCCCGTTAACCATAGTCTGAAGCCCGGCCTCCGCAAAGCGGGCGATTGGTGCATTGCGCATCCGATTGTTGCTGTCGGACTTTACGTCTGCACCGTCTCACTGTTTTTCCTCGCCTTTCCCGGGGTCGATTTCTGGGCAAGCGGGCTGTTCTATTTCGGTGAGGCGGGGTTCCAGGCTCAAAACAACAGCTTTCTGCGTGAGGTCAGGCATCTCGGTCCGTTTCTCGTCCGCATCGTTGCAGCGGTCTGTGTTCTGGTGCTCCTGATCAAGCTGCTGGTGCCGGGGCGCCCGCCGATCATGCCGCTGCGAAAGCCGGTGTTCCTGCTCACCACGCTGATTCTCGGTCCGGGCGTGCTGGTCAATCTGATCCTGAAAAACAATTGGGGCCGGCCGCGGCCACGGTCCGTCGAGGAGTTCGGCGGCGATCTGCCGTTTCAGCCGGTCTGGAAGATCACGGATTTCTGCGACAGCAACTGCTCGTTCGTATCCGGCGAGGCGTCGGCCAGCATTTGGCTGGTTTCGGTCGCGTTTCTGCTTCCGGCAACCTGGCGAAAGGCCGCTCTGGCCTTCCTGTTGCCCCTCTGTGTGATCCTGTCGGTCAACCGGGTGGCTTTTGGCGGGCACTTTCTGTCCGATACGCTCCTTTCCTGGGGGCTGACCCTTCTGCTCATGCTCGCGATTTACAGGCTGCTTTATCAGACGGAGCCGCCCCTGGTGACCGACAGGGGTCTCGATGAGTGGTTCACCGTGAACGGCCGCCGCCTGCAGCGCGTAGTGCAGCGAGGCCTTGTGCGCATCCGCCGTGCCATGCGCGGGGTTCTGCGTGTCTTCTCGGACAACTGATCCGCGCCGCTTGTTCACACGTGGTCTCCACGATCGGATCAATGCCGGGTAACGTTATTTTCGCGGCCGGGTTCGCGTCAGGATGCGGGAAAAGGGTAGGGGTGAGCGGTCTTCAACCCAGGTGATCGCGTGATTGAGGTGAGGTGCTTTGCGGCGGCAAGCGCGCAGCATGCGGGCAGCGCTTCGGTTGGTGCCGACGACGACGACCAGTCCGAGGGCCAGAAGCGGCACGCCGGTCGGGATCGGTAGCCAGATGGTTGCCAGGCCGAGCAATATCAGAACAGCCGCCAGGGACCACCAGAGAAGTTTCATGAGTGCTCCAGGGCTTAAACGAAGACGGCTACCATACAGCGGTCTGAGAGACAGATTTATGAACCTCGGCGGCTCGCCGCAATGGCGCTTTCGATCAGGACGGAGCGCCGGCCAGTGCGCTCAGCAGTTTCTCGCCTCCGCTGCGCACCAGCCTGTAGACATCTTCAAAACCGCCCGGTCCGCCATAATAGGGGTCCGGGACATCCCGGGGCGGTGAATCGAGAAGCAACCGGATGTTCGCAGACCCCTTTCCCGCTCTGGCCTTCAGGGTGGAGAGGTTGCTCCGGTCCATGGCCACGATGGTGTCGAAGCGCTGAAAATCGCCGGTCTGTACCTGCCGGGCCTGTTGCCGGGAAATATCGATGTCGTGCTTGGCGGCAATCTCGATTGAGCGCGGGTCCGGCGGATTGCCGATGTGCCAGGCGCCGGTCCCCGCGGAATCGATGATGAAATCGTTCAGAACGCCCGCTTCCTGCGCGAGGGCGCGAAAAATGCCTTCGGCAAGCGGTGAACGGCAGATATTGCCAAGGCAGACAAACAGGACACTCTGGGGCACGACGTTATATCACCCACCATAAACAGGAACTCATCTGATGGCACTGTTCCGGTTCGCTGGCAAGGAGCGCTGTGCGGGGCGGCTGGTTGGCCGTTCAAGCAACGCTACGCAGTCCAGCGGCTGGAGCAGCCTCCAAACACGGTCAGATAGGTTCCTATTTGTTCGCCTTCGCGCTGTCATTTGATTAGGGTATGAGGAATGGTCTGGCCGTGAGCGTTCGGCGGGCTGTCGTGGAGGGCGCCGTTTGCGCAGCGCATCACCTTCAAGCCGGACTTGAGGGTCCTCTGGAGGACGAGGGCGTGGATTGGGTGAACCGGTCTTGCGCTTTCCAAGGGAGGTCCTGCTGACAGTCCACCCCTGACCAATCCAAGGAGGAGCAGATGGCTGAGCGATTGAAGCCGGAAGACCGGGCTGCCGGTCTTAAGGAATTGACGGACTGGCACCTGTGCGAGGGCCGTGAAGCCATTTCCAAGTCCTTCCGGTTCAAGGACTTCAAGGAAGCCTTCGGGTTCATGACACAGGTGGCGCTGGTTGCGGAAAAGATGAACCATCATCCGGAGTGGTCCAACGTCTATCGCAATGTCGATGTCACTCTTGCCACGCATGACGTCGGGGGGCTCAGCAAACTCGATCTGGACATGGCAGCCGCGATCGACAGGATTGCCGGGCGTTCCTAGCCGCCGTATCTACCACTGAGGGCCCGTGTTGGCCGGGATGCCTGCCAAGCGCTGTCCGGCTTTCTTCAGAACGTCAGAAGTGCCGACGCATGGGCCTGCGGCCCTCGGTGTCTGCAATTCGGGTTCGCTCATGCGCTCTTGAAAATCTGGAACCGGTGTCCGGTTTCCGTCCGTTCAGCGGTCAGCAGCTTGTGACCGTGCTCCTGGCAGAAATGCGGGATATCGATTTCCGCCATGGGATCCGTCGTCAGGACGGTCAATTGATCGCCTGCGTCCAGCCGTGTCAGCGCCTTGCGGGTTTTGAGCACCGGCAACGGGCATTTCAGGCCTTTCAGATCAAGCACGGTTTCGGTCACCGGTATTTCCTATCGTTCCGAATGGGTGGTCCTGATATCTCGCACAGCTACAGCCCGGCAACATAATAAATGCAGTGCAAATCCGATAGTGTTCACGTTATCGCTTCACGAGTTCCTGTTTGCTGGGGCTGGAATAATTCAGAAATTTGGACTGATCATTGCAACATGCGGAAACGGCTGTTTTCAGCACGGGCACGGATCCCGAACTGATAGAGGCTTTCAAACAGGAAATGGCCGCTTTAAAGAAAGTTATCTGAAGGCGTTGACCACTGAGCACCGTGCGAGCTGGCTGACGCTCGCCTGCGGCGCGCCGACCGCAGGAAACCAACTTTCGGGTTCTGCCCGCCGACAACTCTGGATACATTTATGCCCGATCAATCGATTTCTCCGTTGGATGTGCTTGATTTCTGGTGGCAGGCTGGCCCGTCAAAATGGTTTGTCCAGGACGACACGTTCGATGCCGCCTGCCGGGAGCGGTTTTCATCTGCAAATGAAGATGCGAAGGCAGGGAAACTGAATCATTGGAAAGAAACGGCGGATGGCACGCTGGGGCTGCTCATCTTGCTGGATCAGATGTCGAGAAACATCTACCGGGGTACACTGGAAGCCTTCGCCGCGGATACCAAGGCGGTCTCTATCGCGGAACATGCGCTTGACCGTGGATATGACCGGGCCTTTCCGAAGGACGCCCGTCAGTTCTTCTATCTTCCCTTTGAGCACTCGGAAGATATGGCCCATCAGGAAAAGTCGGTCGACCTCTACCGGCGGCTGGGGGAGCAAGAGGCTTATCTGTATGCGCTCATCCATCTGGATGTAATCCGCCGGTTCGGCCGGTTCCCGCACCGCAATAGCGTGCTCGGGCGGACGAGTACGCCGGAGGAAGAGGCCTATTTGGCCGATGGCGGCTTTTCGGCCTGACGGGAGGCGGCGGTGACCTGCCGCTTCAGCCGCTCTGCCGGCGCCCGTTTTCCGCGGGAGGTGCAGCCGTGCCGAATTTTTATGCGCCTGATTATCGGCGTGCTTTTCTGCCTATTTTTTGAGCTCTCATGTAGCTATTGATTAAAAGTCGGGCAAAATCTCTGCCTTAAAAGACGTCAATGTGATGGTCCGTCGGTAGCTTGGTTCTCATTCCAACCCCTCTGAGGCGGCGGAATTCCGCGAAAAACCTTCCTGAAATGTCGAGTTGGCACGGTCTTTGATTATCAAGGGCCGACACCGGCCCGGTGCCACACGCGCTGTGGTGAAGCCAAAGACCTGAAATGACCCTTCCAGAAGGGTCTGGAAACAGGCGGGCAATTCCGGGGCGGTCGGCCGAGCTTCTTCGACGGGAAGGGGCGTGAATTTAGGGGAATGGAACGAGCAATGAAAATAGTGATGGCCATCATCAAGCCGTTCAAGCTCGACGAAGTGCGTGATGCCTTGACCGGCATCGGCATCCAGGGGCTGACGGTAACTGAAGTCAAGGGCTATGGCCGCCAAAAAGGCCACACCGAAATCTACCGCGGAACCGAATACTCCGTCAGCTTTCTGCCGAAGCTGAAGATCGAGGTCGCCGTGGACGCAGCTTCCATCGACAAGGTCGTCGAGGTGATCTCGGGCGCGGCAAAAACCGGCCAGATCGGCGACGGCAAAATCTTCGTTTATTCGATCGATCAGGTCGTGCGCATTCGTACCGGCGAAACCGACGCCGAAGCTCTGTGATTTAGGTAAGGAAACGTATCATGAAAAAACTTGTCGCTAAGGGCGCGACGTCGATGGCCGTGCTGGGCCTTTCGGCTCTTCCGGCCCTTGCTCAGGACACCGAAGCCGCTGTAGCAGCCGCTCCGGCCGTGTCTCCTGAGGTCGCTTATATCCTCAACACGCTGCTGTTCCTGATCGGCGGTTTCCTGGTCATGTGGATGGCTGCAGGCTTTGCCATGCTGGAAGCCGGTCTGGTCCGCTCCAAAAACGTCTCCATGCAGTGCCTGAAGAACATCGCGCTCTATTCGATCGCGGGCATCATGTTCTGGATCACTGGTTACAACCTCATGTATACCGGCGTTGATGGCGGTTTCATGGGCTCCTTCGGTCCGTACTCCTTTGACGCTGTCAGCGGCGATGCGCTCGACACCGGCTACTCCACGGCTTCCGACTGGTTCTTCCAGATGGTGTTCTGTGCCACCACCGCGTCCATCGTTTCCGGTACGCTGGCCGAGCGCATCAAGCTGTGGCCGTTCCTGATTTTCACCGTTGTCCTGACTGGTATTCTCTACCCGATCACCGGTTCCTGGGAATGGGGTGCCGGCTGGCTGAACGGCGACTTTGTCAAAGACATGGGTGGCGCCGAGTTCTCCGACTTTGCCGGTTCGACCCTCGTTCATTCCGTCGGTGGCTGGGCAGCTCTGACCGGTGCGATCATCCTGGGTGCCCGTAAAGGCAAGTATGGTTCGGACGGTTCCGTACACCCGTTCCCGGGCTCTTCGATGCCGCTGGCAACGCTGGGTACTTTCATCCTGTGGCTCGGCTGGTTTGGCTTCAACGGTGCTTCCCAGCTCGCTATGGGCACTATCAGTGATGTCACCGACGTCTCCCGCATCTTCGCCAACACGAACATGGCGGCAGCTGCCGGTGTTGTCGTGGCAATCATCCTCACCCAGATCCTTTACAAGAAGGTCGACGTAACGATGGCTCTGAACGGCGCTCTTGCCGGTCTCGTTGCCATCACCGCTGAGCCTCTTGCTCCGAGCGTATGGGTTTCGGTCTTTGTCGGCGGTGTCGGCGCAGCGATCGTCGTGTTTGCCGTACCGATGCTCGACAAGCTGAAAATCGACGATGTGGTCGGCGCCATCCCGGTTCACCTGCTGGCAGGTATCTGGGGCACGCTGATTGTTCCGCTGTCGAACTCCGATACGTCTTTCGTTAGCCAGTTGATCGGTGTCGTTTCCATCGGTGTCTTCACCGCCGTTACGAGCGCCGTTGTCTGGTTCATCCTGAAAGCCGCAATTGGTATCCGGGTTTCCGAAGAGGAAGAAGCTCTCGGCCTCGACAAAGTGGAGATCGGCGTCGAAGCCTATCCGGAATTCGGAACCGGCTCCCAGCGCATGTAATCAATGCGCTGAAACAAACATCTCCCAGGCGGTCTTATTGGCTCGGACCGCAAACTTGGAAAGCCCGGGGGCAACCCCGGGCTCTTTTTTGTCTTGGCGCAGGCGTTCAAGAAACGATTTTCAGCAGCGAAAGCCGTGCCCTGCTTCATGATCAGGAAGGCGGCGGACAGTCTGGATCCGGAGCATTGATGCGGAACGTCTCGGTTGATGCGTAGTGG
>JBNLAU010000216.1:0-8033 GCA_050302295.1 Roseibium sp.
GAAGCAAGGCCCGTGCCATTATTTCCTCGTCGAGGGGGTGCGAATGCGTCATTGCAAGAATGAATGCACCATCGGGAGCACCGTCCAGAACGTCAGCGGGGCTTGTTGCCGAAATTTTCCGAACATTGCCCGGTACGGGACCTGGAAACTGATCCTTGCGGCTGTCGATCCAGGTGACTTCAAACGGCAGAGGCGCCAGGGCGAGAACCAGCGCTTTGCCGACGTGTCCAGCTCCAAACAAATAGAGTAGCCGCCTGTCTGTGCCGAATTTTTCGATGACGTTCTGAGACCCTGTCGCAGGGTCGGTCTCGATCGCAAGAGGTTCATCCGGCAGCGCGTCGAGCAACGTGCGAGGTCCAACGGTATCCACGTCAAGCCTTGCTGTTGTTGCAAAGGGTTTTCCTTCCGCTTCCCGTTCCGCCAGGGCCTGCGCGGCCAGCAGGGATTCCGGCGTCAGGATTTCGAAGGCGATCTGCGCCCGGCCGCCGCAGCACTGGCCAAGATCCGGACCGAGGGACACGTTTTGCTGGAAAAAAACGGCATTACCGGCCTGTGCAGCCTTTGCGGCCCGTCGGATTGTCTCGAATTCGAGCGTGCCGCCGCCGACGGTGCCGTGAAATCGCATATTGGCGTCTACCACCATTCGCGCGCCGGCTTCTCTGGGCGCCGAACCGTCGACACGGCAAACGGTGACGAGGGCACATGCATTGCCGCTTTTCAACGTATCAGCAATGTGTGCCCAGACTTTCATCAGGAAACCTTCCTCCGGCGCATGTCCTGAACCGCTCTCATAATGGCTTCGGGCGTCGCGGGCGCGTTCAGGTTCGGAACTTCCCCCGGTTTGAGGCTGGCAATCGCATCGTTGATGGCGCAGAAAACGGAATTGGCCAGCATGACGGGCGGTTCGCCGACCGCCTTTGACCGGTAAACCGTGGACTGCGGATTGCCCTTGCCCTCATAAAGGCGAACGTTGAACTCTTCGGGAAGATCGGAAGCCGTCGGGATCTTGTAGGTGGACGGCGCATGGGTGCGCAGACGTCCCTCCTCGTCCCAGACCAGTTCTTCCGTCGTCAGCCAGCCCATACCCTGAACAAAACCGCCTTCGATCTGTCCCAGGTCAATGGCCGGATTCAGCGAGTGGCCGACATCATGCAGGATATCGACACGGTCGACCGTCATTTCACCGGTCATGGTGTCGACGGTGACTTCCGCACACGCGCCGCCAAAGGCGAAATAATAAAAGGGCCGGCCCGTCGCACTGTCCCGGTCCCACGTGATGCCGGGCGTTGCATAGAACCCGGCATGGGACATCTGGATGCGGGCCATATGCGCCTGTTTGGCAACATCCCCAAGTGTAAAGCTCTGCTCGCCGACCAGAACCCTGTTGTCGCCGAAATGGATCGCGTCAGGCCCGCACTGGTGCCGTTCGCAAAGGAATGTGACCAACCGGTTCTTGATTTCCTTTGCAGCCAGTTTTGCCGCCATGGCGTTGAGATCGGTGCCGGATGAGGCCGCGGTCGGTCCGGTATTTGGTACTTTCGAGGTGTTGGTCGCGGTGATGCGGACCTTGTCCAGCGAGACGCCGATTTCCTCTGCGACGACCTGGGCAACCTTCTGATAAAGCCCCTGCCCCATCTCGGTGCCACCATGGTTCAGATGGATCGAACCGTCGGTATAAAGATGGACCAGAGCACCTGCCTGGTTGAGGTGTTTCAATGTGAAGGAAATGCCGAATTTGACCGGTGTCAGGGCGATGCCTTTTTTCAACACCGCATTTGCGGCATTGAACGCCTGAACCTCTTCCCGCCGAGCCCGATAGTCAGCACTTTCTTCAAGCTTTTCAATGAGGTCGTGCATAACCTCATATTCCTCCACCGGCATGCCGTATGGAGTCAGATTGTGCTCGCCGTCATAGAAATTGAGCTTGCGGATGTCGAGCGGGTCCCGGCCCAGACGGATGGCGATCGCGTCGATCATACGCTCCGCCGCCAGCATGCCCTGCGGTCCGCCAAATCCGCGGAAGGCGGTATTTGAGCAGGTATCGGTGCGCAGTCTGCGCGAGCGGATTTGCGCATCCGGGTAAAAATAGCTGGAATCGGCGTGAAACAGCGTGCGGTCGTTCACTCCCAGCGACAGATCGACCGAATAACCGCAACGCGCGAGAAATTCCATTTCCACTGCCCGGATCCGCCCGGCTCCGTCGTGGCCGACTTTCCAGTCGACACGGAAGTCATGACGCTTGCCGGTCATGATCATGTCTTCGTCGCGGTCGAGCCGAATTTTGCAGGTCCTGCCGGTTTTCCTGGCCGCAAGGGCGGCAAGTGCGGCCCACTGATTGGCCTGGGATTCCTTGCCGCCAAAACCGCCGCCCATCCGGCGCACTTCAGCGATGATGGAAGCATCGGGCACGCCAAGGACCTTGGCAACCGTATGCTGGATCTCGGTCGGATGCTGCGTGGAGGAATAAACCAGCATGCCGCCGTCTTCCTGTGGCTGCGCCATGGCGACCTGGCCTTCCAGATAGAAATGCTCCTGCCCACCAATACGCATGGACCCTGAAAGCACTTCTTCTGAAGCGGTCATACCCGTTTCGGGAGACCCGCGACGGAACTGGTAATCCGGCAGAACCGTGGTGTCGGCGTCCATCGCATCTTCCGTCGTCAGGATCGGCGTGATCGGAGAAACGTCAATCTTCGCCTTGAGCGCTGCCTTGCGTGCTGCGTCGCGGGTTCGTGCAATGACGGCAAAGACAACCTGGCCGAAAAACAGGATCTCCCCCATGGCGAGAACAGGGTCGTCTCCAAAGGAGGAGGAGCAGTCATTCGTTCCCGGAATATCGTCGGCAGTCAGGACCGCGACAACGCCCGGAGCTGTACGAACCTCGTCCAGATCGACTGACTGGATACGTCCGCGAATTGCTTGCCTGGACCAGCCTGGAACCACGTGCAGCGTGCCCGTCGGCTCTACCATGTCATCAATGTAGGTGGCGGTTCCCGTGACGTGTTTTTTCGCGCTGTCGTGGGGCAGCGCCTTGCGCACGTGCTTCAAGGGGGGCTGCAGATCCTTTTGGTCAAGCGGCGCGGTCATGGCCAGCCTCCCGTTTTGCCAATACCCGGACCTCTTCAGGAGCGGTGCCGCTGATTTCCATAAGGGCCTTGGCCAGCAGCGCTCTCGCGGTTTCCATCCGGTATTCCGCGCTGGCACGCATGTCAGTCATGGGCGTGAAATCGGACAAAAGCGCCTGCATGCCCTCGCCCCATGTGGACGGATCATCCAGGGAGGCGCCGGAAAGCAGGGTTTCTGCCTCGGTTGCCCGTTTGGGGATGCCGGCCAGGCCGCCATAGGCAATGCGGGCCTCCGTGATGGTACCTGCCTCATCGACGGTGAATCGGAATGCGCCCATCACCGAGGAAATGTCCTGGTCGAAGCGCTTGGAAATCTTGTAGCAGCGAAACGCCTGATTGCCGGACAGCCGCGGTACGAACAGCCCGGTGACGAATTCTCCCGGACGGCGGTCCTGCTTGCCGTAGTCGATGAAATACTGCTCGAGCGGCAGGGCCCGTGAGCCTTCCGCAGAATGAAGTTCCAGAGTGGCGCCGAGCGCGATCAGGGCGGGTGGTGTATCCCCGATGGGCGAACCATTGGCGATATTGCCGCCGACCGTTCCGGAAGCCCTCACCTGCTTGGAGCCGATCCTTTTCCAGAGTTCACCGAGATCGGCGGCAAGACCGGTCATCACCTCTTCGGAGGCCTGATAGGTTGCCGTTGCTCCGATCAGGACCCCCGACGGGCTGTCCTCCACGCGGTCGAGCCCTTCGATACGGCCAAGCCAGATCATCTTCGGCAGGTCGCGCAAATGTTTGGTAATCCAGAGGCCGACATCGGTGGCCCCGGATACGAGTGTTGCATCGGGGTGCTGGCCGTAAAGGGCGGCCAGTCCATCCAATGTCGCTGGCGAGGAAAAGAACCGGTCGCTGTTTCCGACAAAAACATCACGACTGTCGGCAAGTACTTTCAATTGTTCGCGCGTTTCCTTGGACCGCCAGGTGAAGGCGTCGTCCGCGGCCTCGAAACACGCTTCAAGGGCAGCATCGATGATCGGCCGGTAGCCCGGACAGCGGCAGAGGTTGCCGGCCAGCCATTCCGTCACGGTTTTGCGCGATGGTTCGGCATCTTCGGCGTGATAAAGGGTGAACAGGGTCATGATGAACCCGGGCGTACAGAAGCCGCATTGCGACCCATGCAATTCGACCATCGCCGTCTGCACGGGATGGAGCCGCCTGTCATCTGCAAGATCCTCAACCGTGACCAGCTCGGCACCATCGATCATGCCGAGAAGCTGAATGCAGCTGTTGATGGGCTGATAGACCAGCTTGCCATCCAGAAGGCGGCCAAGCGCAACAGTACATGCGCCGCAATCGCCCTCGCCGCAGCCCTCCTTCGTGCCGGTTTCCCCGCGGCGGAGGCGCAGATAGTCAAGCACCGTTTCGGTTGGGCCGACGTTTTCCAGTTCCACGATTTCGCCGCCCTTGAGAAAGCGGATGGTGTCACGCATCTTTCAGCCCCTCCTGCGGGCAATTGCGCCGCAAGGCAGTGTCTGGAATATGCGTCGTCGGACGGCCCATCAGATTTCTCCCACTTGCGGTGAATTGCCGCAAAAACTGTCATAAAAAAATGTGCCTTAAAAAGGCGCGGAACCAAAGCGCTCATTTGAGAGCTATATGATGCCTAATTGGCATCAATGGAAGGCAACTGATCCTTCAAGGCGAGCACCGAGTGATCGAAGAACATGCCGGGAGCCAGCGCCAGAGCGCGCAGTGAAGAGGTTATCACACAGAGACGGTCGGCCTGAAGAGGCGCATCCGTCAATGGTTTGAAGATCAGGTTTCCGGAGGCCAGATCGTCTTCGCAACCGATCAGGGTCTGGAAGCCGATAACCTGCTCTTCGCGGGCAAGGGCGCGCATAAGGCGCAGCGAATTGGCTTCCACATAGGTTCTGGATGCGCTTGGTATCCGGCTGCGGACAAGATCTATCCGTGTTCTGAGGGACAGTCCTTCCGCCGGAAGAGCGACCGGATATTTCAGGCATTCCTGCAAGCTGAGCTTTTTCTCCGCCGCGAGGGGATGGTCCGGAGCCATCAGGGCGCCGATCACCAGATCATGCTGAAAAGCAACCGAAAGCGCGGAGGTTTCCGGCGGATCGAATGTGAAGCCGACATCGGCTTCAGCGGCCTCAACTTTCCGGGCAGCTTCCTGGGAAGAGGAAATGGAGACGTTCACGTGAATGCCGGGATAGCTCCTCCGGAAGCTGCTGATGAGTGCCGGCAAGAGCTTTTCCGCCACGCTTTCAACGCTTGCGATGGAGACCGTGCCCCGGCGCAGGCCTTTCAGTGCGTCGAGTTCGGCGACAGTGCCTTCAAAGTCGGAATAGGTTCGCCTGATATGGGCCAGCAGCAATTCCCCCGCCTGGGAGAGCTTGATCCGGCGGCCGACCCGGTCAAAGAGCTGAAGGCCGAGGGCTTCTTCCAGCCACAGGATCTGCCGGTTGACCGCGGACGAAGCCACGTTGAGCTCACGGGAGGCGGCCCGGATCGACCCGGCCTCCGCCGCAGCCAGGAAATATCGCATGGCAGGAGTATAGAGATTGCGGGAAAGATCCTGGGCCCGGCCGGAACGCATGGCTGCTTACGCTCTAGGGTATCAGAACTGTGGTGCCGGTGGTCTTGCGGCCTTCCAGGTCCTGATGCGCCTGTACAGCGTCAGCCAGGCGGTATTCCTGATTGACCTCGATCTTCACGATACCTTTTTGAACCACGTCGAAAAGTTCCCCGGCCGTTGCCTCCAGGGCCTGGCGGGTGTCGATATAATTGAAGAGCGTGGGCCGGGTGGCGAAGAGCGATCCTTTCTGGGAAAGCATTGCCAGATTGAAGTCTGTGATCGGACCGGACGACTGACCGAAACTGACCCAAAGACCGCGTGGCTTGAGGCAGTCGAGCGAACCTGGATATGTGTCCTGGCCAACGGAATCATAGACGACGTCGCAGCCCTTGCCCCCCGTGATTTCCTTGACCCGTTCGGCAAAATTCTCGGTCCGGTAATTGATAACGTGCTGATAGCCATGAGCCTTGGCGAGCGACGCCTTTGCTTCAGATCCGGCCGTGCCGATGACTGTTGCGCCAAGGTGGGCGGCCCATTGGCCGGCAATGAGGCCGACACCGCCGGCAGCCGCATGAAACAGCAACACGGTGCCCGGACCGACCTGATAGGTCTGGCGCAGCAGATATTGTGCGGTCATGCCTTTCAGCATCATGCCCGCAGCGGTCTTGTCGTCGATCCCCTGCGGGATGATCACCAGCCGATCGGCCGGCACGATCCGTTCCTGGGCGTAGGCGCCAAGCGGCCCGACGTAGGCCACACGGTCGCCGGGCTTGAGGTGAGAAACGCCCTCGCCCACGGTCTGCACCACACCTGCCCCTTCATTGCCGGGACTGAATGGCGTACCGTTCGGGGCCGGATAAAGGCCGGAGCGGAAATAGGTGTCGATAAAATTAAGGCCGACCGCCGTCTGCCGGATCCGGGCTTCGCCGGGCCCCGGTTCACCGACTTCTATATTTTCCCAACGCATGACGTCCGGGCCGCCGGTCTCATATACACAAATCCCCTGAACCATTGTCATATCCCCGGCTTGGAGCCGCTTACCCGTGTCAGGATTGGCGGCTGTTGCGTTTGGCAAGAACATTAATGAGTTCAACACCAGCGGAAAAGGCCATCGCGAAATAGATGTATCCGCGCGGGATGTGGAAACCCAGCCCGTCAGCAATCAGCGCGACGCCGATCAGAAGCAGAAACGACAGGGCCAGCATCTTGGTGGTCGGGTGTTCCTTGATGAAGGTCGCCACGGGACCCGACGCTGCGTACATCACGATCATCGCCAGAATAACAGCGGCGACCATCACCTCTATATGCTCGGCCATGCCGATGGCGGTGATGATGGAATCAATCGAAAACACCAGGTCGATCACAATGATCTGGGCAATCATGGCGGCAAAGCTCTTTTTGATGCCATTCTGGTTTGTCTCTTCCTCATCGCCCTCGATGCCTCGGTGAATTTCGTGCGTTGCCTTGAAGAGCAGAAACAGGCCGCCGGCGATCAGGATTACGTCACGCCAGGAAATCGACTGATCGGCAATCGAAAAGAGCGGTTCTGTCAGGCCGACCACCCAGGATAGGACCGACAGGAGCAGGATGCGGAAGAGCAGCGCGAGCGCGAGGCCTATCTGCCGGGCCCGGCGCGCCGTGGCAGATGGAAGGCGCGAAACGATGACCGAGATGAAGACGATATTGTCGATCCCGAGCACGATTTCCATGACCGTCAGCGTCACAAGACTTGCCCAGATCTGCGGATCCGTTACCCAAGCCATCATGGCCACCTATGAAAGTTTGAAGTTTGCAGCGTGTCAGTCGATCCGGTCGAGCAGTTGCTGAACTGCGGAAACCGACAAGAGATAAAAGCTGGCCGCAGTGAATAGCAGCGCTGAAACACCGTTGAGTGACATGTCATCGAGAATAGCGAGAGCCGCAAGCCCCATCCACAGGAGCGTGATGGGAAGGGTAATTTTGCGCCAGCGGCGGACACGAACCGGATGCACGAACCGGATGGGAGCGAACGTCAGTGCGCAGCACACGAGAACGAACAAGATCGTGAAATTTTCAGATGGCGACAGGGCCATCAGCCCGAAAACAACCATGTTCCAGCCCGCCGGGAAGCCCTTGAAGGAACCGTCGGGAGTCTTCATGCCGTTGTCAGCGAAATAGAGTGCGCCGGTAAAGACGACCAGGCCGCCGCAGATCCAGTTCCAGGGCTGGGTCAGCATCAGGCTCCAGGAAAGCGCGAACGCTGGCAGGAAAACGTAGGTGGCGTAGTCGATGACATAGTCCAGAGACGCTCCGGACCAGCGCGGCAGTTTCTCGGCAATGTTGTAGCGGCGGGCAAGCGGGCCATCGATGCCGTCGACGAAAAAGGCCAGCCCGAG
>JBNLAU010000217.1:0-7410 GCA_050302295.1 Roseibium sp.
TCAAATCGATTGCCGAACAGACCGGCGGCTCGCTCGGACTTCACTCGCCAAGACCGGGAAGCTCCGACGGTTTCGAAGCCGTGGTCACCTGGCCGGACGCATGAATTGCAGCCCCAACCCGAGGTCGCCCGCGGCCAGATCACGCGATGGCGCGGCCCCGAAACGGGATCTCGGGAGCAAGGCGCAGAAACCGCCCGCCGTGTGAGGCGCGGGCATCCGCGCATTGCGGGCCACATTTTTCCGGGCGCTTCGCTCCGTCAGGCTCCGGCGTCGGCGTGATAGGCGTCGATCAGATCGACTTCCGACTTGCAGCCCAGAATGACGGAAATCCGCTGATGGTGCCCTGTCGGCTGCACGTCGAGAATGCGTGTTGTCCCGGTTGAGGCGCGTCCGCCGGCCTGTTCCATGATAAACCCCATCGGATTGGCCTCGTAGAGCAGGCGCAGCTTGCCGCCCATGTGGGCGTTGTCGATGTCCTTGGGATAAAGAAACACGCCGCCGCGCACCAGGATCCGGTGCACTTCCGCCACCATGGAGGCGATCCAGCGCATGTTGAAGTTTTTCTTGCGCACGCCATCCGCGCCTTCGATGCATTCCTCGATATAACGCCGTACGGGCGCATCCCAGCTGCGGAAGCGCGATGCGTTGATGGCAAATTCCTGTGTCTCTTCCGGCAGCTTCATGTCGGGGAATGTCAGAAGAAATTCACCTGACCCGATCTTGTGCGTAAAGCCGTTGACGCCGTGTCCGGTCGACAGAACGAGCGAGGTTGACGGCCCATAAAGCGCATAGCCCGCGCAGATCTGCTTCGCCCCCTTGAACAGCACCGCGTCGTTGGTGAGATCCGTAATGTCTTCGTCCAGCTCGATCACCGAAAAGATCGAGCCCACCGACAGATTGACATTCAGGTTCGAGGAGCCGTCCAGCGGGTCGAAATAGACAAGGTAATCGCCTTTCCTCGGCGCGTCCTTCAGCCAGATGACATCGTCGATTTCCTCCGACACCAGCGCGGCAACCCGCGCGCAATTGGAGCAGTGGCTGAGAAAGACGTCATTGGCGATGACATCCAACTGCTTCTGCGTTTCTCCCTGGATGTTTTCCGTCTCCGCCGCGCCCAGAATATCGAGAAACGGACCGTTGCGGATCTGATGGGCGATGATACGGCAGGAGGTTGCGATGTCCTCAATCAGGATCATCATGTCCTGCCCAAGGCCATGCTTCTCCTCTTCCTGAAGCAGAAATTTCCGAAGCGTCTGGCGGTCGATGGTCATGGTACGTTCCCGTTTGTCCGGCTTTCGGTGCACATTCGGTTATTGCAGCGCAAAAGTGAAGACCGGTTTCTCAAGTTTCCTTGCACCGCGGCGCGGTCCGGTCCAACGCCGCAGGTTCCAAACGCTCCACTTGCCCGAGACCGGCTTGGAGCACGAGTCCGGTCAACAGCACGGCCCTCACCCGGCAAATTTTGCCGAACACTCAGGTGCTCTGTGCATATCGGCAAATGAATCACCTGGCCAAGTTGCAGCTCCCCCTGGGGAAGCGCAGGGTTGAGTTGTTGTAATTCCGCTTGATGAGGATGCGATGGCAACTCGGAACATGGCGGCGGGTCAGCAAAACCTGGCTCTGGAAGAGCAACCGGAGCGCTCTCTGCCGCCCACCTATGCAAGCTATGACTGGACGAGCGAAGGCCTGGCCGAGCGGTCAGGAAGCGACGCCATCGTCTACAGTTACTGGGACCGGCCGTTTGCCTGCACCATTCGCCGGCAGCACCGCGAACCGCAGGACGTTGTGCCGGCCTGGCCCGTGTTCGATGCACCCGATTACGGGCGCCTTGCCGAAGAAAAAAGCTTTCTGGCCCATCATCCCCGGACATTGGGCACCGGCATCGCAGCCGGCCCTGGGGCCGAGGCCGCCCTCAACGGCTATCTCGCAACGCTGCCGCGTCTTCTGACGCGCCTTGCCGCACCGTTCGGCACGCATCAATGGCTTGTTCTGGACCTCTTCCGGCGCTCCGGCGAACTGTGGAAGCTGTTTCACCGGCAGACCGCGCTTGGACGGCTCGGCACCCTGTCGCTGATGCTCGAACTTTTCTGCGCCGCCGGACGGACAGCCCCCAAACAGCGTCAGAACTTTGCCGAGTTCCTGACCCTCTCTTGCCGGGAAACCGTCCTGCTCCGCTTTCTCGGCAAACAGCCGTCGCCGTCCCTGCTGGCTGCTCTGGAGCGGTTCCCTCCGGGCATTGACCTGCTCGATGAAGGCGCCATCAAATCCGCCTTGGCTCAGGGCGCCGAAACGCCGCCCCCCGACAGCCTCACCCGTCTCGAGGCCAGGCTGACGAATGCCATCCTGGCGGAAACCGGCTGGGCGGAAATGGCCGATGTACCTGCCCTGATCGACAAGGGCGTGTCCCTGCCCCGCCTGATCGCAACAATCAACACCGGCCTGCGCAATTTGACGGATTCGGAACGGCCGGCAGCCCTGAGGGGCCTCCGCCGGGCCAACGCACCTCAATCACTGCAATGGTGGCTGTCGCACTGGACCATGCTGGCAGGCCGAAGCCGCAACTTCCCGGAACCGCCCGTCCCGCCGACGCCCATTCTGATCCCGATCGCCACCACCCAAGCCCTTCACCTGGAAAGCCGGCGCATGCGCAACGGCGTCGACCGCTTCCTGGACGACGTGCTGGCCGGAGACCTCTATTTCTATCATTTCGACGGAGACCCCGCCGCCACGATCTGCCTGGCCGCCACGGGCAGCGGCGACTGGGTACTGCTGGATGCGATGGGGGCGGACGGCGCACGGCTCCAGGACGAGGCCTATGCGGAGATTTTGCCGGCTTTGTTGCCGGGGCAGGTTTCCACAAAAGACTGAACGCGTGAAGACCGCGGCCAGGCTTGGCGAGAGCGACATAGCTTCAAGAAGCTGACCCGGTTCGATCTCATCACCATCGCCTTTGCAAAGGAGCATTGCGCGGTCATCCAGGTGCATTACCTGCGCAGCCAGAACTACAGGGTGATCAGCTGCGACCTGTTCCAGGACAAGGAGCTGGTGGTGGATCTGCCGAACCAGCGGACGCTACGCTGCTCCAAGTGCACCGGTACATGGGTGGAAACCCGGCCGGACTATCCACCAAAGGACTATCCGAGCATCTAGTACGGGCTTGAAATGCGGAAGTGATTCGGTCTGCACATTTGAAAACCGCCGAATTCACTTCGGGTAACTAGGTAGTTTTAACGACACTCTACTGCCAAACCTGTTGATGACCACCATAAAATTAGTGACCAAGATGATTTTAGCTGCATGTTAGCAATGGTTTCATGCGACGGGGACCGGTGGAAGGGACTGCAACTCCCGATCACCACCGATCCGCCATCTTGGCCCTTGAAACTTGGCGACCCTCGCTACGGGCCCTTCGAAGTCTAGCCGTCGTAGCTTCGTCGTAGGGACCAAATCAATGGGGAAATATCCCCACGAACTCACCTTATGTACGTCTGCACGTTCAATGCAATAGCAGCACTAGAATTTTCTGTACATTTCGTGAAACTACCACTGTCGCACGCGGAACACTCATTGAAACAGACCGCAATCGTGTTCCTAAATGAATTCAGAAACACTCACCCCTCCCCGCCAACATACTTGTCATAGGCCGCCAGGTCGACCAGGCGGCAGTGCGTTACCGATCGATCGATCTTGACAACCTGTTTGTTACCAAGGCCGCGCAGCACGATATGGTCCGGCGCCTGTTTCAGCGCCATGGACCAGCCGCCTTCCAGAAAGTCGCTGTCCTGGAACACTCTCAAAAGCGCCGGGTGCTTGCCGGGCGGCACGGCAAGGTAAGGTTCTCGCCCTAGCCTTCACATTCTTTCCAGGCAGATCGAACAGCAACTGGCAAGCGCCCGCCAGGCGCTCGATGAAGCCTGACACCCCGCACAGAACAGGAACAGAACAAAATTTACGAATTCGCACGGCATTCGTAAACGTTCGTACGTTCCCGGCCTGTTCACGGTGCAATTATTGCGCCTTGTCCGGATTTTACCAGCGATTTCAATGAGAAGAAAATGGTGGGTGAGTGGGGGCTCGAACCCCAGACCCGCTGATTAAGAGTCAGCTGCTCTACCAACTGAGCTACACACCCATCAACGTGCGGACCGCGAAGTGTCAAAGCGGTGCGCCGAAGTTGGGCTGTATATAGTGCGTCTTGCCGGAAGGCAACGGTTTTTCTGACACTTTTTCATCAAACCGGACCTGCGGCTGATGCAGGGTTCCGGCCAAATGGGCAAAGCGCAATGCCAACCACAACAAACGGGAACTCATCCGCCCATTCCTGAAACTTTCAAAAACATCCCTGATCTTTCGCGCAATAATCGAAATTGGGGCTTGACCGGCCATATGCGCCTCACTAGTGTGCAGCGCATCAAGCCCGGGTGGACAGAACGGGCTTGTGCCGGGCGACCGGGGGCTGGTATTTGGCCCAGGGTTTGAAGGCGGCGCGCAAGGCGCCACGGAAGATGTCCGGTAACGGGTCTTTACGGCCTGCAGCATCAAAGGACCGGGACGGCATGATGATGTCGCTCATTCTAGTAGTGGTAGGAAAGCGCGCTTCCGCGGCGGGATAGCCCCGTACGGACAGGATGGCGCGCGATCAAGGCTCCCCGAGGGGCCTTTTTTTGTACCCGCCTCCTGACACGCTTTCCATCAGACTGACCGGATCTTTGACGCTGCATGCGATAAGACGGAACAAGAACAGATTTTAGAGCCAAAGCCTGCAAGGTCGGGCGGTTAATGCAAGGACGGAACGAATGACACGGGAAATGACCGGCGCCGAAATGGTCATCCAGGCGCTGAAAGACCAGGGAGTTGATACCATCTTCGGCTACCCGGGCGGTGCTGTGCTTCCCATTTACGACGAGATCATTCAGCAGGAAGGTCTGGAGCACATTCTCGTGCGCCACGAGCAGGGTGCTGGCCACGCCGCCGAAGGCTATGCCCGCTCCACCGGCAAACCCGGTGTCGCCCTGGTGACTTCCGGGCCCGGCGCCACCAACATGGTGACCGCGCTGACCGACGCCATGCTCGATTCCATTCCGCTTGTCTGCATTTCCGGCCAGGTGCCGACCCACCTCATCGGCAACGACGCCTTTCAGGAATGTGACACCGTCGGCATCACCCGGCCCTGCACAAAGCACAACTGGCTGGTACGCGATGTCGACGATCTGCCGCGCATCCTGCATGAGGCCTTCTATGTCGCCACCTCCGGCCGGCCCGGCCCGGTTGTCGTCGACATTCCCAAGGACGTCCAGTTCGCCAACGGCACCTATCAGGGCCCGACGCCGAACCCGGCCGCTGCTCACAAGAGCTACCGCCCGCAGGTGAAGGGCGATGCCAACAGCATCCGACAGGCGGCGGAACTGATCGCCGCGGCGAAAAAGCCAGTGCTTTATACCGGCGGCGGCGTGATCAACTCCGGCCCCCAGGCCTGCCAGCTGCTGCGTGAACTGGTCTCACTGACCGGCATTCCGATCACATCCACTCTGATGGGCCTCGGCGCCTATCCGGCCTCCGGCGACAACTGGCTGGGCATGCTGGGCATGCACGGCACGTTTGAAGCCAACATGACCATGCATGACTGTGATCTGATGGTCTGCATCGGCGCGCGCTTCGACGACCGCATCACCGGCCGCACGGACGCCTTCTCGCCGAATTCCCGCAAGATCCACATCGATATCGACCCCTCCTCCATCAACAAGACCATCAACGTCGACCTGCCGATCATCGGCGACGTCGGCCATGTCCTGGAGGATCTGGTCCGCATCTGGCGTTCGTCGTCCACGAAACTGGATGAGGCCGCCATGAAAGCCTGGTGGCAGCAGATCGATCAATGGCGGGCCCGCAACTCCCTCGCCTACAAGCCCAACGATCACGTCATCATGCCGCAGTATGCGATCCAGCGGCTTTATGAACTGACCAAACATCGCAAGACCTTCATTTCGACGGAGGTCGGCCAGCATCAGATGTGGGCGGCACAGTTCTACGGCTTTGAGGAACCGAACCACTGGCTCACCTCAGGCGGACTGGGCACCATGGGTTACGGCCTGCCGGCCTGTATCGGCGCGCAGGTCGCCCACCGGGACGCGCTCTGTATTGATATTGCCGGCGATGCCTCGATCCTGATGAACATCCAGGAAATGTCGACCGCCGTTCAGTTCGGCCTGCCGGTCAAGGTGTTTATCCTGAATAACCAGTACATGGGCATGGTGCGCCAGTGGCAGCAGCTGCTGCACGGCAACCGCCTCTCCCACTCCTATACAGAAAGCCTGCCGGACTTCGTCAAGCTGGCCGACGCTTATGGCGGCGTCGGGTTCCGCATCGACAAGCCGGCGGATCTGGATGGCGCAATCGAGGAAATGATCGCCGTCGACAAGCCCGTCCTGTTCGACTGCCGGGTCGCCAATCTCGCCAACTGCTTCCCGATGATCCCGTCGGGCAAAGCCCACAACGAAATGCTGCTGCCGGACGAAGCCAATGACGAAGCGGTCGCCAATGCGATCGGTTCGGAAGGCAAGTCTCTCGTTTAAGCGCCAGGCAAAAGGACATTCAAGATTATGAACGCACAACAGAATGTAGATGCGCCTTCAGCCTATTTCCTGGCCGAAGTCAGCAATGAAATCGAAACGCACACCCTATCGCTTATCGTCGATAACGAGCCGGGCGTGCTCGCCCGGGTGATCGGTCTCTTTTCCGGCCGTGGCTACAACATCGACAGCCTGACCGTATCGGAAACCGAACACGAAAAGCATCTGTCCCGCATCACCATCGTCACCACCGGCACGCCGATGATCATCGAGCAGATCCGTCATCAGCTCGACCGGCTGGTGCCGGTGCACCGGGTCACGGACCTGACCGTCCGTGCCCGCCGCACCAACCAGGACAAGCCGCTGGAACGGGAACTGGCGCTGGTGAAAGTGGTCGGCAGCGGCGAAAAGCGCCTGGAAGCCCTGCGCCTGGGCGACGCCTTCCGCGCCACCGTGATCGACGCGACCACCGACCACTTCGTCTTCGAGATCACGGGCCGCACCTCCAAGATCGAACAGTTCATCGCCATCATGAAGCCGCTGGGACTGGCTGAAGTCTCCCGCACCGGCGTCGCCGCCGTCCAGCGTGGCAAGGAAGGGCTGTAAGGCCCCTTGCCGCTTTGACAATCCGGACCTGCCGCCCACATGCGGCGGGTCCTTTTCATTTGCAGGGACAGCCAATCTTCGCCGCGTCGGCCTTGAACGCCACCTTGCCCGGGCTTGACGGTCTCAAGGCACAGCAGGCGCACAGATCAACGATGCGGACAAACGGGCATATTCATGAAGCGGGACTTGGCCCCCGGTTATAACGATGACACCAATTGCGCCGTCGCCAAACGCT
>JBNLAU010000218.1:0-11973 GCA_050302295.1 Roseibium sp.
AAAGGCCTCTTTCGGCCACCCTTCCGGCCACAGGACATCCCCTGAGGTGACCGGCGCCGAACGGAGCGGGCCCAGCAGCAGGTCCCCCACGGAAACTTCATGAGCAAACCCAGGGGGAACAAAATACCTGAACCGGTTGTCCCAGATGCCTTCACCGCAGAGCGCCGAGAGTACTTGAGGCGGCGTTCGGCCCGGTTCCTTCCAGCATCTGACTGTCCCTGCGTCCGCGTCGAAGACGGCCCCTGCCAGAGTCTGGCGGCTTTCCGAATGGTTTTTCAGTGCGTTATCCAATGCCTGCAGCTTCTGCAGCCTGGTCCGTGGACGCAGGCCGGTAGCACGGGCGATCATGTATGCCAGCAGCCGCAACCGCAGATCGTCCGGGATCTCACGGTAAGCCTCACGATCCAGTTTGAGCGGCCCTGCCCGGTGCTCGACGATCCTGCTGGCGACAATGTCCCGAACGGCCCACTCCAGCGCCGCCTTGGCCTGCCGCATATGGTCTGTCGTCCTGCCAATCCGCTCCATGGACAGCCCTTCGTCTTCAAGCAGGGACATGATCCGACGCAAACGGCTTCGTTTGTATTTGTCCTCCCGATTGGACGGATCCGTGCACCAGTCCTGTCCGCGCACCCTGAGGCTCGCCTCCAGCTGCGCCTTGCGAATGCCGAGGAAGGGACGCAGGAGCCGCAAGCCTTCCGGGCCGTCCGGCGCATCGGCGGCCATGGCGCCCAATCCGGGAACACCGCTGCCGCGGGTCAGCCGGTCCAGAAAGGTTTCCGCCTGATCGTTCAGGTGATGTCCAAGCAGCAAGGCTTCTGCGCCGGACACAATCATGTGATCCGCCATCATGCGATAGCGTGCGAGACGTGCCTCTTCCTGGAGATTGCTCGAGGGCTTTTCGCCGCTCCAGCGGAAAACGGTGCAGGCAAGCCCGAGCTTGTCCGCGCATTCGGCGACAAATTTGGCTTCGGCTGCGCTCTCGGCCCTTAACCCGTGGTCGACGGTCAGCACTTCGGCTGTGCCCGGCCAGGCTTTGCGCTTTTGCCATTCGCTGAATAGAACCAGCAAACAAAGAGAATCCGCGCCTCCTGAAACGGCGAGCGCGAGTTTAGAAAAAGACTCTAATCCGGAAAAAACCGCGTCGATTTGGTCGGCCTGGAGCCCACCCGGCTCAACCTGCCCGTCAGGAACATTGTGCACGGCTGCGTTCATCCCGTGCCTGTGTCAGAACGGCCGGTGCGGCGTTCGGATATTTGTTCAGCAGCTCGGAGAAGGTGGCACAGGCAGCATCGGATTCGCCGAGCCCGCGCAGAGAAACACCAAGTTTCAGCAGGCTGTCCGGACTTTTGTCGCTGCCGGGATGGTCCGTATAGGTCTTCAGAAACGCATCGGCCGCTTCACGGTAGTTCTGCTGCGACAACAGGCTTTCGCCCAGCCAGTACTGCGCATTGGCAGCCAGTTCGCTGTCGGGATAATTTTCCAGGAAGGTACGGAACCCGCGTTCGGCTCCGGCATAGTCACCGTTCACGGCAAGCGAATAGGCCTGATCGTAGTCGGTGCGCGGATCACCGCTGCCGATGACGGAGGCGATCTGGTCGTCATCTGTTGCCAGCCCGGGTCCCGGATCCAGGTCATCGCCGGTACCGGGAATATTGTCGAGGCCGTTTGCCAGCGCGGACAGATCGATCGGACCGTCGCCAGACAGTCCGCCGTTGTCTTCATAGCCACCGGACTGAGCCCAGCTGCCGTCACCGGAACCGTCCGCCGGCAAGGTCGCCAGGCCGCCATTGGGTGCCACCAGCGGTTCGGACAGTGGCGTACCATCCTGGGCGAGCCCGGGAGCAGCGCCCCCGGACGAGCCAGCAGGAGCCAGATCCGAACGTTTGCCCGCCGGGGTCCCGCCTTCCAACTGCTGGAAGCGATATTCATTGTCTTCCTGCATGCGGCGGATCTGATCCTGCAGCTCCCGCATCTGGAAAGACAGCTGTTCGATCTGACCTGTCAGGGCCCGAACCTGCTCTTCCAGCTGACTGATCCTGACGGCGGATTCGTCATTGCGCCGTCCGAACAGCTGAGCATCGGACGGTGTGGCAGCGGCAATGAAAACCATTGCCAACATGAGACCTGCCAGTCCCTTGAAAATGTGCATTCGCGCCTCCGGTTTGGGATCTGCGGAGCATATGGATTTGGCGGCACACCGACCAAGCATATGCGGCTGTCCGGCAGTTCCTCGCGCATGATGTCTTAATCATGCCCGGCTCTATACTCAAGTGCACAGAGCACTCTGACTTCGGCTAAATTTTGACGGCGGTCATTGTCGGCAAAGAGTTTCTCAGTTTCCAGGCCAC
The DNA here is from genome assembly GCA_050302295.1 of Roseibium sp. Classification (GTDB taxonomy): domain Bacteria; phylum Pseudomonadota; class Alphaproteobacteria; order Rhizobiales; family Stappiaceae; genus Roseibium. Next base: position 2,349 of record JBNLAU010000218.1, read on the forward strand.
AAATACAGAAAGACCGGACGCACGGCCCGGTCTTTCACTTTAAATTGTCAAACGGATCAGTTGGTGGCGTTGTTCAACACCGTGACCGCGCGCCGGTTCTGCGACCAGCAACTGTTGTCGTTACAAACGGCGACTGGACGCTCCTTGCCGTAGGAAATCGTCTTGATCCGCGACGCGCTCACGCCTTGTGAAACGAGATAGTCGCGGGCCGACTGCGCCCGGCGTGCGCCCAGTGCAATGTTGTACTGGCGGGTGCCGCGCTCGTCCGCATGTCCCTCGACGGTAATCGTGTACTGGGAATAGCGGTTCAGCCATTTGGCCTGATTTGCCAGCGTGGACTGTCCCTGCGCGTTCAGCACCGACTGGTCTTCTTCAAAAAACACTCGGTCGCCGACATTAACGACAAAGTCCTGACCGGTTCCAGGCGTCACATTGCTGGAAAGGCCATCAGTGGATTTAGTCTGGGCACATGCTGCCGCGAACAGAACGGCGAAACAGATTGCAATCCATCGCGCACCCTGACCGGCGTATTCTCTTTTGAACATTCCTGTCTCCTAATCCCCAGCCCGGCTCCCGGCCAATCCAACTCTTGAGATGCCCGGTTCTTGGTAAATGCTTTCTAGCCAAAGCTGGTTAAAAGCATCTTTGCAAACATGGTTAGCGAAAACTTAACAGCCCGCAATGCGGACTGCCATTCATTAGTCGATCAGCGGCGACCAGGACGGGTCCGAAGCGAAGGCCGGCGTGTCCACCCGCTGCTCGTTGTATCCCGTCAGGTCCACCGTCCAGACCTGCGGCCCGCCGTTGGCTCCCGGCGTATCACGGAAAAACACCAGAACCCGGCCATTTGGCGACCAGGCGGGTCCCTCGTTGTGATACCCCTCGGTCAGGATCCGCTCACCCTTGCCGTCCGGACGCATGACACCGATCATGAAACGTCCCTGGTGCTGTTTCGTGAAGGCGATCAAATCACCGCGAGGCGACCAGACCGGCGTCGAGTAGCGGCCGGGACCGAAAGATATGCGCTGCGCATTACCGCCATTCGCCCCCATCACATATAGCTGCTGCGATCCGCCACGGTCCGACTCAAAGACGATCCGGCTTCCATCGGGCGAATAGGACGGACTGGTGTCGATTGCCGCGGTGTTCGTCAGCCGCGTGGTGCGGCGGGACCTGAGATCCATCTGGAAGATGTTCGCATTGCCTCCCTGCTGAAGGCTCATGACAACGCTCTGGCCGTCCGGCGCGAAGCGCGGCGCAAAGGTCATGCCCGGGAAATTTCCGACGATTTCCCGCTGACCGGTTTCGATGTTGAGCAGATAGACACTCGGATCCTCGCCGCCGTAGGACATGTAGGTGACTTCCTGGCTGGTCGGCGAAAAGCGCGGTGTCAGCACGAGATCTTCGCCTCGGGTCAGATAACGCACATTGGCGCCGTCCTGATCCATGATCGCAAGCCGCTTGACCCGTTTGTCCTTGGGGCCGGTCTCATCGACATAAACAATGCGCGTGTCGAAATAGCCCTTCTCGCCGGTGAGCCGCTCGTATATCGCGTCGGCGATGATATGCGCCAACCGGCGCCAGTTCTCCGGCGTCGTATAGAATTGCTGGCCAAGCATCTGCTCGGCGGCGAAAACGTCCCACAGACGGAACTCGGCCCTGAGACGGCCATCCGGCTGTTTGGTGACGGTTCCGGTCACCAGCGCCTGGGCGCTGATCTGACGCCAGTCGCCAAAACGGGGCGTGGAGTTCACGCTCATGTTCTTCTGAATGAAGCTGGCCGGATCAAGCGGCCGAAACAGGCCCGAGCGCTTGAGGTCGGCGGAAATGACGCCGGTCATGTCGGCGGCCAGCTTGCTGTCTCCGCCCTCCGCGGAAAAGGACGGCAGCGCAATCGGCAAAGGCTCGATATTGCCCTGGGTGATGTCAATTTCCACGAGCGCTGAAGCCGGCCGTGGCGCCACCATGGCAAGTGAAACAACCATCAGTGCCAATCCCAAGGCCTTCAAGCCTGCGAAAACAGAAGGTTTTTTCAAAATTCCGCGCATGAGCACAATAGCTCCCTTATCGACAACAAGCCTGGTTCGGCCAGACTACCCACCGAGCATCTCTCTCGGGTCAAAATTGATGATCACTTCCTGCCATGCTTCATACTTGGCAATTGGCAGAGAATAAGGCTGGCAACGCATTATTGCGCGCACAGCACTGCTGGCAGCGGCACCGAAGGCCGGATTGCCGCTGGAATTGATGACATTCGGGCTTCCGGACACCTCGCCATTCTGGGAGAGGTTGAACTGAACCCTGACTTTCAGGTCCTGCGCACCGACGGCGCCGACCGGAGGGTTCCAGCATTGCGCGACCTGGCCCCGAAGCGCATCCAGCTCCGACTGGCTCATGTGCACGTCCTGCGCGCCCTTGCGGGATCCCAGTGAGGCAGGCTGCTGCGAAGCATCGCCGGTCTGCTTGGCCGGCTCCACCTTGTTCAGCAGCGCAGCGATATCGGTGCTGTCGAAATTGTCCTCCGGCGGCTCCGGTGTCCGGCGCGGCGGCGTCGGCTTCGAACGCGGCGCCACACTCGTGACAATCGGCTGCGGAGCCGGTGCCGCTTCCTGCTGTGGCTCCGGCTCGGGGGCCGGTTCCGGAGTGGGCTCGGGTTCAGGCTCTGGCTCCGGTTCTGGCTCGGCTTCCGGAGCTGGAGCGGGTTCTGGAGCCGGCGCCGGAGCAGGCTCGGGTTCCGCAACGGGTTCGGGTTCGGGCTCCGGAGCAGGCGTTGGCGCGGGAGATGGCGTCGGCGGCGTTGGCTGTTGCACCTGGCTCTCACCAGGTTTGTCCGCTGGCTGCGGCGGTTCTTCCGAAGGCGTTTCAGCAGCTTCCAGTGCGGCAACGTCGCGAACTTCGGCGGTTTTCTCGCCAATCCGCAGCCGGGTAAATTCCTCCACCGGCACCAGATCGACCGGCAGGGACTCCACCTGGGGAACGGAAAAGCTCTCCGCGTCCGGAAAGGCGATCAAGCCCCAGACCAGAATAGCCGTATGACCGGCAATTGACGCGATGAGACCTGCGCGCATGACGCGTTACGAGTCCCGTTCTTCCAGAGTGACAAGACCGAGGCGTTTGAACCCGGCCGCATTGATCCGCCCCATCAGTTTCATCATGGTGCCGTAGTCGGCATCCTGATCACCGCGCACATAGATGCGCTCTTCATAACCGTTCTCCGCAATCGCTTCGAGTTTCGGCACGATTTCATCGATTGTGATCGGGGTGTCCTGAATGAAAATCTCGCCGGCGGAATTCACCGAGATCGTGATTGGTTCCGTGTCGCCTTCCAGAGCCTTTGCCCTGGTTTCCGGCAGGTCGATCGGCACGCCCACGGTCAGGAGCGGCGCTGCGACCATGAAGATGATCAGAAGCACGAGCATCACGTCCACCATCGGCGTGACGTTGATTTCGCTCATCGGCGCGCGGCGGTTCCGGCGCCGTCCCCGGCGGCCGCCACCTTGCGCGGATCCGACCTGCATGGCCATGGCTCAGCCCCTCTCGTCGATCTGGCGGGACAGGATTGCGGAAAACTCGTCCGCGAAGCCTTCCATCCGTGCGACCGCCTTGCCGACGTCGGAGTTGAATTTGTTGTACGCGATCACCGCCGGAATGGCGGCCAGCAGGCCGAGGGCCGTCGCGAACAGGGCTTCGGCGATACCGGGCGCAACAACCGCTAGGTTCGTGCTTTCGGATGCGGCAATCGCCTGGAAGGCGGTCATGATGCCCCAGACCGTACCGAAGAGACCGATAAAGGGAGCCGCGGAGCCGACCGTTGCCAGGATCAGCAGACGATTCTCAAGCCGCTCGGACTCCCGCTGGATGGTCACATCCATGACGCGGTCGATGCGCTGCTGCAGGCTGCCGATGGCAGGGCGCTGTCCTTCGTGGCTGCGCTTCCATTCGCGCATCGCTGCGACGAACAGGGCGGCCATGGAATGGTTCACCCTGTTATGCAACGTGTTGTAGAGCTCTTCCAGCGACTGTCCCGACCAGAACACGGTCTCGAACCGTGACATCTGCCGTCTGGTCCGGCCGATCAGCATGAATTTGTCGACGATGATGGCCCAACACCAGACTGAAGCGCCGATAAGGCCCATCATGACGATCTTGACCACGATGTGCGCCTGCCAGAACAGCGCGAAAAATGAGATATCGCCTTGCGGCGCCGCCAATTGGGATTGGACTAGTGTTTCCATTTAAACTTTTGACCTCTTGGCCGTCTGACGCTGTTGTGCTTTGAAGGCCCCACAGATGCATCGTGGAACCGGAATCAGTCGGCCGGCTCTTTTTTAACCAGCCGTCTCTCTGACGTTTGAATTTGTCAAAACTGGGACTTGCCGACCAAGGCAGCCCCTTTCTAAGGGAATCAATTAAGGTAAATGCAAGATTAACGAGGGAAACTGTTTTGTAACTATTTTCAAATCCGCCGGGTTTCATTTTGCCCGTCGGCCACTCAAGTCTTTCATTCGGCAGATGTTTCGTCCGGCAGATGCTGCAAAAGTTTTTCCGCCAGAACCTGGGGCAAACGCGTCGGCCTGCCTTCCGTTGTGATAATCGCGACTGTCACCGCCGCCGACACCAGCAATTCATCACCCCGATAAATCAGCTGATCGAGCTTGATCCGGGCTCCTTTGAATTCCGACAGGCTCGTGTGCGCTTCCAGAATGTCGTCGATCCGGGCCGGCTTTTGAAAATCAAGCGTCATTGAGCGCACGGCAAAGGCGAGTGCCGATCCATGGACACCTTGGGCCATTTCGTTGTGATGAATGCCCATGAGACGCAGGAAATCCGACCGCGCGCGCTCGAAAAATCGCACATATGCGCCATGATAAACGATGCCCGTAAAGTCTGTATCTTCATAATAGACACGCACGGGGAGCACATGACCGCCCTCTTCCAGGCGGCCGGCAAGGTCCGGCCAGTCCGTCACATCGAATTCCTTTCATCCGCATGAAAAACGGGCTTCCCGGTCCTGAGACCGGGAAGCCCGGATTTGCCTGTGCTCTGATACCAAGCGCAACAAATAGGTCTGGACTTAGGCCGCCGCAACCTCGGAAAGGAATGTCTCGACGGAAGCACGCAGCTGATCGGCCTGTTGCTTCATTTCGATGGTCGCCGTCATCATGTCATCGACCGCCCGGGAATTTTCCGAAACGCCCTCGTTCAACGACGCAACAGTGGTCGCGACGCTGCGCGTGCCTTCCGCGGCCTCGGCGACATTGCGGGAAATTTCGCTCGTGGCCGACCCCTGCTGCTGGACCGCATCGGAAATCGTCACCGTGTAGGCGTTGACCTCCTCCACGGACTCAGACACCCGGGCAATCCCGTCGACGGCTTCGGTCGTCGAGGCCTGGATCGCCGCGATCTGAGCGGAAATCTCTTCCGTTGCCTTGGCTGTCTGGCCGGCAAGCGACTTCACTTCCGAGGCAACAACGGCAAACCCTTTGCCCGCATCGCCGGCGCGCGCCGCCTCGATGGTGGCGTTGAGGGCCAGGAGGTTGGTTTGTTCGGCGATTTCCGAAATCAGCGAGACGACGTCGCCGATCTTGTTGGCGGCTTCCGCGAGACCGGAGATTTTGGCGTTGGAGCTCTGCGCCGCGGCAGTGGTCTTCGTCACGATGGATGCCGTCGTTTCGACCTGGCGGGAGATTTCGGAGATGGAAGCGTTCAGCTCTTCGGTTGCCGAGGCCACCGCCTGCACGTTTGAAGAGGCGTTTTCAGAGGTACTTACGGCTGCCTGCCCCTGTTCACTTGCGGAGCTGGAACGCTCGCTCAGCTGCGCGGTAACATCCTCGACACGCGCAATATTGGTTTCCACCAACTCCAGAACAGACTGTGCTTCGGCGCGGAAGGCCGCAATCAGCGAATCGATCAGCTGTTCACGTTCCTCGCGGGCTACATGGCCCTTTTTGCGTTCGGCGGACAGCCGTTCGCGTTCAATGGAATTGTCCCTGAACACTTCAATGCAACGGGCCATGCGACCGATCTCATCCTTGCGCTCGGTCGCTTCCACGCCAACCTCGAGATCCCCGTCGGCTATCATGCGTGCGGCAGCGGACAGGCGTTCCATCGGAGCGAACATGCGGCGGGTAACCCACCAGATCAGGAGAACGATCGGAACCAGGCAGGCAAAGCCGGAGACAACGGCGCCATAGGTGATCCGGTCCGCCGCAGCGGAAAGTTCTGTCTGGCGGACGGCGTCGGCAACGCCATATGGCGTTTTCTGAAAGCTGTTTGACGCCTCGGCAAAGCGATAGTCGCTGCTGTCCAGGGTAATCATGCGCTCGCCGGCAGCGATGTCGGAAAGCGAATAGACCGCATCCGCACGGCCGGCATCGTCCAGGTGAACCATCTGCCCGGCCGCATCGATCAGAAAAATCTTCTCGCTGTTCGCGAGCCCCGTCGGCTCGTTCAGGAGACCGGCCAGCTTGTCCATATTTGCCGAGAAGGCGACCGCCCCGAAAAAGCGGTCCAGGTAGAACACCGGCGCCGCCAGCACCAGGGAGACGGTGCCGTCTTCCCCCGTAACGAACCCGGAAGAATAGATCTGACCGCCGGCCAGTGTTTCGTCCTTGGAAGCGGCAAAAAGCTTGCCAAGAGCGATTTGCACCGGATGCCCCTGAATATCCGCGTCGTCAACGTGGAAGGCGAATTCGTCGCCTTTACGGTAGGTGTAGGTGATGTAGCCGTCCGGATTGGCAAGTGCCGCATCGGAAAACAGCCCTTGACCGATCATATCCTCATAGATCGGCTGCACGACCTTGTGGTTGTTCACGTAGTAGTTTGACTCGGCCGGCTCGACCAGCAGGTGCCGCTCATGCGGCGGGTGCGGGTTGTCGGTCACAAAGATCTTGCGCAGGGTTTCCTTCTGATCTTTCTTCAGATTCTTCCAGCCGACCATCGCCTTCATCAGGCTGTCTTTAGCCTCATCAAGCGACACGAAGTACATTGCACTGTTGGTTACCTGGTCCAGTGCCATCTGAAGCACTTTCTGCTTCGCCTTGGTCGCACTTTGAAGACCGCTATCCGCCTGGCCATTGGCAACGTCCCGGGACAGCGTGGATGTAACTGCGACGATCGCGACGCACATGGTCAGCGCGCCAGCCAGGAACATTAGAACCAGTTTCGATGAAAGCCGCTTGCGCATATTTTCCCCCAAATATAGCTGGAGAAACACATAAGCGGAATTCGACAATAAATGCTTAATGAGGTTAAATCTGAACTGTATAAATACGGAGACTTGACGCATTAAATCATACGCATATTTACTCTGGCTCAGCAAAAAGTCCCATTTGGGAACTACTAAGCTTTTCAGGGGTTGCCAGGCCAAGGTGACTGAATGCCTGGGGGGTCAGGATCCGTCCGCGCGGCGTGCGCTGCAGGAACCCGTTCTGAATGAGATAGGGTTCGACAATTTCCTCGACCGCATCCCTGGGTTCCGACAAGGCTGCCGCGATGGTTTCGATACCAACGGGCCCGCCGCCGAAATTGACGGCAATCTGATTGAGATACCGTCTGTCGAGACTGTCGAGCCCGGCCTGATCGACCTCCAGCTGACGCAGGGCCTTGTCCGCCAGAACCCGGTCGACCCGCTCGGCCCCATCGAAGACCGCGAAGTCGCGCACCCGCCGGAGCAGACGTCCGGCGATCCGCGGCGTTCCGCGCGAGCGCTTGGCAATTTCGTGGGCCCCATCCTCGGCCATGCCGATCCCGAGGATAGACGCCCCGCGCTTGACGATATGTTCCAGTTCCTCGACAGTATAGAACTGCAGGCGCACCGGAATGCCGAACCGGTCGCGCAGCGGCGTCGTCAGCAGACCAAGGCGCGTGGTCGCCGCCACAAGCGTGAATTTGGCAAGATCGATTTTCACGGAGCGAGCCGCAGGGCCTTCGCCGATGATCAGATCGAGCTGATAGTCCTCCATCGCCGGATAAAGCACTTCTTCAACGGCCGGATTGAGACGGTGGATCTCGTCGATGAACAGGACGTCGCGCTCTTCCAGGTTGGTGAGCAGCGCCGCCAGATCGCCCGCCTTAGCAATGACCGGCCCGGATGTGGCCCGGAAATTCACTCCCAGTTCGCGCGCCATGATCTGGGCAAGCGTTGTCTTGCCGAGCCCGGGAGGACCGACAAATAGCACATGGTCCAGCGCTTCTCCGCGCGCCTTGGCCGCTCCGATGAAGACTTTCAGGTTGGCGCGCGCCTGTGCCTGCCCGACAAACTCGTCCAGCGCCTGGGGGCGCATGGTGCTGTCGATCTCATCGCCGCGGATTTCCGGCGTCACGATACGTGTGTCATCCGACATAGCTTACGACCACAAGCAAAAGCACCACGAGGGCCAGGGAATAGGCGACCCGAAGCGCATGAAATTTCCTGAACTGGCTGCGGACAAACGGATCGTCCGTTTCGATCCGGCGCCCGTTCATGGAGAACGGCCGGTCTCCGACAGCAAGCGAAAACCGATGATCAAGATACATGATCCCGCCGATGCCGAGCACCACGAACACCACCGCAATAACCAGATAGGCGACAGCAATCATCCGGACAGTTCCTTCAGGCCAAGGCGGATCAGCGTTTCCGTTGTCGCCTCTTCGCCGGCAGACCGCATGGCCTTGGCCACGGCCGCACTTGCCTGCGCCTGGGCATATCCCAGATTGGTGAGCGCCGAAACCGCCTCGGCGACCGGGCGCGCCGCCACATTGTCGGCAACGGTCTGGGAAACGGAAATCGTTTCCTGATCGACGCTTGCGAAACCCGGCGCCTTGTCCTTCAGTTCCGAAACGATCCGTTCTGCAACCCGCTTGCCGACGCCGGGTGCCCGGGTGATTGTGGCCTTGTCGCCAAGTGCGATGGCGTTGGCAACTTCGCTGGCTTTCAGAATTCCAAGAATGCCGAGCGCAACCTTGGCGCCCACACCCTGCACGGTCATCAGGATCCGGAACCATTCCCGTTCCGCTTCGGCCGCGAAACCGTATAAGCGGATCATGTCTTCGCGCACGATTGTCTCGATGAAAAGAACCGCTGCTTCCCCGGCCCTCGGCAAGCCCTGCAGGATGCGAGAGGGGCAATGGACCTAATAGCCGACGCCATGAACGTCGAGGATGATGTGGTCCTCGCCGTAGCTGTCGACCGTACCTTTAAGCTTTCCAATCATGCGGCCCCCATCGCGGCGAGCCGCGCTGCGTTGCTGGCGCGGTGCTGCGCATGGCAAATGGCAATTGCAAGCGCGTCCGCCGCATCGTCCGAATTGAACGTTGCCCGAGGCATCAGGACCTTCACCATCGCGCGGATCTGATCCTTTTCCGCGTGGCCTGTACCGACCACGGTCTTCTTGACAAGGTTCGGCGCATATTCGGCCACCGGCAGTCCGGAGAGCGAAGGAACCAGCAACGCGATGCCCCTGGCCTGGCCCAGTTTCAGGGTTGCGCCGGCATCCTTGTTCACAAAGGTAAGTTCCACCGCAGCTTCCTCGGGTTCATGAAGGCGAACCACTTCGCAAAGGCCGTTGTGCAGTTCCACAAGACGTTCCGCCAGGCTCTTTTTGTTATCCGAGGTAACCGTTCCGGACGCAATGAAGGACAGCCT
>JBNLAU010000219.1:0-5689 GCA_050302295.1 Roseibium sp.
TGTCCAACTGGACCGAGCTCGATATCTGGCAATACATCCTGACCGAAAACATCCCGATGGTACCGCTTTATTTCGCTGCCAAGCGTCCGGTGGTCAATCGTGACGGCATGCTGATCATGGTCGACGACGACCGTATGAAGCTTCAGCCGGGCGAAGTCATCGAGGAAAAGATGGTTCGTTTCCGCACGCTCGGCTGTTACCCGCTGACCGGTGCCATTGAATCTGACGCTGAAACTCTACCCGCCATTGTCCGCGAAATGCTGATTGCCCGCACGTCTGAGCGCCAGGGTCGTCTGATCGACAAGGACGAAAGCGCTTCGATGGAAAAGAAAAAGCGGGAAGGATATTTCTAAAATGACGACCATAGACGTGCAGGAAACTGCTGAAACAGCCGTTACCGACTATATCCTCGCCCAGGAAAGCAAGGACCAGCTGCGCTTTCTCACCTGCGGCTCCGTCGACGACGGCAAGTCCACTCTGATCGGTCGTCTGCTCTATGACACCAAGCTGATCTTCGAAGACCAGTTGGCAGCGCTTGAGCGCGACTCCAAGAAACACGGCACTGTCGGTGAAGAGATCGACCTGGCGTTGCTGGTCGATGGCCTGGAAGCTGAGCGCGAGCAGGGCATCACCATCGATGTTGCCTACCGTTTCTTTGCGACCGAAAAACGCAAGTTCATCGTCGCCGACACGCCGGGACACGAGCAATATACCCGCAACATGGCGACCGGCGCCTCGACCGCGGATCTGGCGGTCCTGCTGGTAGACGCGCGCAACGGGCTGATGGTGCAGACCCGCCGTCACGCCTTCATCGCATCGCTGCTCGGTATCCGCCACGTTGTGCTGGCGATCAACAAGATCGATCTGGTTGGCTTTTCGCAGGAGCGCTTCGAGGAAATCCGCAAGGATTTCGAGACCTTTGCCAACGGCTTTGACTTTGAAAGCCTGCAGGCCATTCCGATGTCCGCCCGTTACGGCGACAATGTTACGGCGCCAAGCGACAAGATGACCTGGTATTCCGGTCCGACGCTGCTGGAGCATCTGGAAACGATCCAGGTTGGCGAACACGTGCTCGAAGCTCCGTTCCGCTTTCCGGTTCAGTGGGTCAATCGGCCGAACCTGGATTTCCGCGGTTATTCCGGCACCGTCGCCAGCGGCCGGGTGGCCGTTGGTGAGGAGGTGGTTGTCGCGGGGCCGGCGAAACTCTCGAAAGTGAAAAGCATCATCGGCAGCGGCGGTGAAGTGTCAGAGGCCCGTGCGGGCGAGGCGATCACCATCACGCTGGAGGATGAGATAGACATCTCCCGCGGCGACCTGCTTTCCTCCACCGCGCATCGGCCTGAAGTCGCGGATCAGTTTGCCGCCCATGTCATCTGGATGTCCGACGAACCGCTTCTGCCGGGACGTCCGTATCTCCTGAAAATCGGTACGCGCTCGGTGACCGCGACCGTTTCGGAGATCAAGCACAAGATCAACGTCAACACGTTTGAACATGGCGCAGGCAAGACGCTGGAACTGAACGAAATCGCCTTCTGCAATTTTGCACTGTCCTCGTCCGTGCCGTTTGATCCTTATGAAGCAAACCCGACCACGGGATCCTTCATCCTCATTGACCGTATTTCCAATGCGACGGTCGGTGCGGGCATGGTCTGGTTTGCCCTTCGCCGGGCAAGCAACATTCACTGGCAGGCGCTTGAAGTCGACAAGCAGGCCCGTTCCGAAAAATTCGGCCAGAAACCGGCAGTGCTCTGGTTTACCGGCCTGTCCGGATCGGGCAAGTCGACCATCGCGTCGATCGTCGAGAAAAAGCTGCACATTGACGGACGCCACACCTATACGCTCGACGGCGACAATGTCCGCCACGGCCTCAACAAGGACCTCGGCTTTACCGATGTCGACCGGGTGGAGAACATCCGCCGTGTGGGCGAGGTCTCGAAGCTCTTCGTCGACGCGGGTATGATCACGCTGGTTTCGTTCATTTCTCCGTTCAGATCGGAGCGCCGGCTGGCGCGGGATCTGGTGAGCGAAGGTGAATTCATCGAGGTCTTTGTCGACACGCCGATCGAGGAGTGCCGCAAGCGCGATCCGAAGGGGCTCTACGCCAAGGCGGACCGGGGTGAGATCAAGAATTTCACCGGCATCGACAGTCCGTATGAAGAACCGGAAAACCCGGAAATTCACATCAAGAACGTTGATCGGGACCCTGAAGAGATCGCAGAAGAGATCATCGACTATCTGCGCGAACACGGGTTCCTGGTAAGCGCCGGAACCAACGGAGAAGGCATCTAGGCCTTCTCCCTACCGCAAGCTGGGCAGCCTCACATCCGGTTTCGCCGGGAGAGGCTGTCTTCCCAGTTCAGGGCGTTGCGCACGATTTCTTCCAGATCGTCATGTTCGGGCTGCCACTGCAGTTCGGACCGTGCCCGGGTGCTGTCCGCCACCACCTTGGGGCTGTCGCCCGCGCGCCTTGGCGCGTCCACGACCGAGAAATCGACGCCGGAGACCTTCTTGACGGCGTCGATCACCTCCAGAACGGAAAAGCCGCGCCCGTAGCCGCAATTCATCACGGCGCTGTCGCCTCCGCGGCGCAGCCGTTCCACCGCCAGCCGATGCGCGGTGGCAAGGTCGCTCACGTGAATGTAGTCCCGCACGGCGGTTCCGTCCGACGTGTCATAGTCACGTCCGAACACCGACATGCTGTCCCGCTTGCCAAGCGCCGTTTCGCTGGCAACCTTGATCAGATGCGTCGCGTTCAGCGTTGCCTGTCCGGACCGGCCTTTCGGATCGGCGCCGGCAACGTTGAAATACCTGAGCGCGGTGTATTTCAGATCATGCGCGGCGCAAACGTCGCGCAGCATGAACTCCGTCATCAGTTTCGACGTGCCGTAAGGCGACATCGGCGCAAGCGGCGCATCCTCCGGAACGGGGATCACTTCCGGATCGCCATAGACGGCGGCCGTCGAGGAAAACAGGAAATGTTTCACGCCGGTCTCGACGCAGGCTTCCAGCAGGGATTGCGTGTTGACCGTGTTGTTCCGGTAGTATTTCAGCGGATTTTCAACGGATTCCGGCACGATGATCGACCCGGCAAAATGAATGACGGTTTCAATGCCGTGGCGGCGCATGATCCCGGTCACCGCGTCCTTGTCGCCGATGTCTTCCTGATAAAGCTGAACGCCCTCGGGAACCAGCCAGTCGAAGCCCGTGCTCAGATTATCGATGATGACCGGCGTTTCTCCGGCATCCAGAAAATTCAATACGGTATGGCTGCCGATATAGCCGGCGCCGCCGGAGATCAAAACGGTCATTGGAGGGGAGGTCCTTCCCGGGCAATTATCTGGTTCTCATGCGGTTTCTTAGCGTCCGCCCCGGCATAGCTCAAGCCGGTTGGTGCCGGACTTTGTCATTGCCCGGTCACACGAACCCATTTAATAAGCTTGGCAAATTGATTTTTGATTGAAAGGCTTTGAGCGCAGCATGAAAACCGTTCTGGTGACCGGCTCCGCGGGTTTTATCGGCTATTTCCTGTGCACGCGCCTGCTGCAGGACGGTTTCAGGGTCATCGGTTTGGACGCCATGACCGACTATTACGATGTGCGGCTGAAGGAGCGGCGGCAGCAAATGCTGCTGCAGCACGAGCATTTCAAGGCAGTGAACGACCGGGTGGAAGCCCCGGACCTGCTGATGTCGCTGTTCAAGGCGGAAACTCCGGATTTTGTCATCCACCTCGCCGCCCAGGCTGGCGTCAGATATTCCATCGAGGCACCGCGTTCCTATCTGGAAAGCAATATCTGCGGCACGTTCGAGCTTCTTGAAGCGGCCCGGGCTCATCCGCCCGAGCACATGCTTCTGGCTTCGACGTCCTCCGCCTATGGCGCCAACACGCAGATGCCATACACCGAAACGGACAAGGCCGATCACCAGATGTCGTTTTACGCGGCAACCAAAAAGGCCACCGAGAGCATGGCGCACTCCTATGCCCATCTCTACGGCCTGCCGGTGACCATGTTCCGTTTTTTCACCGTTTACGGCCCCTGGGGCCGGCCGGATATGGCCCTGTTCAAATTCACCAAGGCAATTTTCGAAGGCCGTCCGATCGACGTCTATAACCACGGCGACATGAAGCGGGACTTCACCTATGTGGAAGACCTTGTGGAGGGCATCCGGTTGCTGATGGATGCGGTTCCGATGCGACCCGAGGAGCCCGAAGACGTGCCCGAAGGTGACAGTCTGTCACCGGTCGCGCCCTGGCGCGTGGTCAATATCGGCAATTCCACCTGCGTGCAGCTGACGGAGTTCATCGAGGCCATTGAAGCGGCGACCGGCAAGCCGGCGGAACGCAATCTGATGCCCATTCAGCCGGGAGACGTACCCGCCACCTGGGCCAATGCGGATCTGCTTCAAAGCCTGACCGGCTACCGCCCCAAAACCACGGTGCGTGAAGGCGTGGCCCGGTTCGTCGAATGGTACCGGGAATACTACCAGGTCTGACGGGCGGGTCGGTCAGCCGCCGCTGTTCGGTGGCTGGCAGACATCCACCCATTCGGCGGAGGCGATCTCCGCCATGCGTTCAGGCGAAATTTTCACGGCGGCATTGGTCGCCCCTGCCGCCGGTATGACGATGTCGAAGTCTTTAAGCGACACGTCGCAATAAACCGGCAGCGGCTCGGCAAGGCCGAAAGGGCAGACGCCGCCGACCGGATGTCCTGTAAGCTTTTCGACATCCTCCAGGCCGAGCATTTTCACCTTTCCACCAAAGGCGGACTTGGCCTTTTTGTTGTCCAGCCGCGCGTCCCCCCGGGCAACGAGCAGGAAAACCCTGTCCTTGATCTGAAAGGACAAGGTCTTGGCAATCTGGCCCGGCGCGACGCCGTGTGCCTTTGCGGCCAACTCAACCGTTGCACTGCTGTCTTCCGTGATCAGCACTTCAAGATCCGGCGCGGCATCGGCGAGATGGTCGCGGACTGTATTCAGGCTCATACCGGGCGAGTTTCCCTGGTTAGCTGTGAACCGGTTCTTCCGGCAAGCTGCTGCTGCCTCAAATACACGGTTCTAAGGTTTCCTGTGCGTAAACGAAATTCATCGTAGCGGAAGTTAATAGACGATTCATAATAACCTTAAGCGGGTTTTAACTCTTCGCTCCTTAAAGGTTAGCATGCGGAGTTGGAAACTGTGTTTCCGATTGACCCGCTGACGAAGTCAATTGAGGAAAGCCGGAATGGCCAGGGCTGCAACAGTTGCAACCGACGTTTGTAACTCCCGTGGGACGGGGAACGAACGGGCTTTTCCGGAAGTTCATCGGGGTGGGACTGTGAATATGCCCATGTTGCTGGCGAAAAACCTCCTGTTCTGGGGGGCTATTTCGCTTAGCTTTTACGGACTTTACGCGGTGGTTGCAGCGCTTTAGACGCTGCTGCCGATTATATTTTCCCAAGTTCTGACGGACCAGCTATGCCCGCCGCCTAATATTGCGGTCGGATCGCCTGCTGCCGTCCGCTTTATCTGAGAGCGTTCAAAGGTGTGTCGGTCTCCAGACGGTTGGTGCCGAAATGATTTGCGGGACGAAACGTTTCCGGTAGTGGATGGGCTGCATTCCGGCCTGTCATTTCCGCGATCAGGCAATCGGCAACCAGATGGGCAATGCCGAACGAGATCTTGAATCCTCCGGTCGCTGCATAAATCCCGGAAT
>JBNLAU010000220.1:0-10014 GCA_050302295.1 Roseibium sp.
GCCTTCGGCACCAATGTGCGCCTGGTCGACCCCGCCGAGATCAAGGAAAAGTTCCCGCTGATCGAGGAAGACATGGTCCAGGGCGGCATGTGGGATCCCGATGCCGGCCTTGTCATTCCGCGTTCGCAGACCGTTGCCGGCAAGCTGGTCGATGAAGGCGAGAAGAGCGGCAAGCTGAAAGCCTTCGCCAACACGCCCGCCCAGTCGCTGATCGTCGAGGACGGCCGCATCAAGGGTGTGAAGACCCATCGCGGCACGATCATGGCGGATCATGTCATCGTCTGCGCCGGCCTCTGGGGCCGCCTGATCGCCGAGATGGTCGGCGAGGACCTGCCCGTCATGCCGGTCGACCACCCGCTGACATTCTTCGGTCCGTATAACGAGTTCGAAGGCACCGGCAAGGATATCGGCTACCCGCTGATGCGCGACCAGGGCAACTCGGCCTACATGCGCGACACCGGTGATCCGAAGACCGCAGAGGGCGGCCAGATCGAGTGGGGCTACTATGAGCCCAACGAACCGCGCATGTGCCATCCGCGCGACATTCTGGAGAAGGATCAGGCCCGCCTGTCGCCGTCCCAGCGCGACCTGGAAATGGAACAGGTGATCGAACCGCTCGAACGCGCCATGGAACTGACGCCGATCCTGGGCGAACTCGGCTACAACGAAGGCCATTCCTTCAACGGCCTCCTGCAGGTATCGGCCTCCGGCGGCCCCTCCTGCGGCGAAAGCCAGAAAGTGCGCGGCCTGTGGTACTGCGTTGCCATCTGGGTCAAGGACGGCCCTGGCTACGGCAAGCTGATTGCTGACTGGATCACCGACGGCCGCACCGAGATCGACCACGCGGCCATCGACTATTCGCGCTTCTATGCGCATCAGATGACCGAAAGCTACATTGCGGACCGCTGTTACGAGGCTGCCCAGAAGATCTACTTCCCGGCTGTTCATCCGCGCGAGCCCTATGTCTCCAGCCGCGGCGTCAAGCGTTCCCCGTTCTACGAACGCGAGGTCGAACTGGGCGGCTATTTCATGGAACTCGGCGGCTGGGAGCGGGCCCACGGCTACGCGGCCAACGAACACCTGCTTGAAAAATACGCCGATCAGGTTCCGGTTCGTGAAAACGAGTGGGACAACCGCCACTTCTGGCGCGTCTCCAACGCTGAACAGCTGGCGCTGAGCGACGATTGCGGCATCATCAACCTGTCGCACTTCTATATGTTCGACGTCGAGGGCCCGGACCATGTCGAGCTGCTGGAATGGCTGTGTGCGGCCAAGATCGGTGGTGACAACAACATCGGCAAAGGCATCTACACCCACTTCCTCGATGATGAAGGTAATGTCCGCGCCGACCTGACCGTGTTCCGCATGGCAGATCGCTGCCGCATCGTCGATGGCGCCGATGCCGGTCCGCGTGACTATCACTATGTGCGGCGCATGGCTGAAGACAAAGGCTTCGACGTCACGGTTACCGATGTCAGCGAGCAGTATACGACCATCGGCATCTGGGGCCCGAACGCCCGTGAGAACCTGAAAAAGGTCGTCGCCGACCCGGCCGGACTGGACCCGGAAAACTTCCCCTTTGCAGGCATCCGGCAGATCGAGATCGCCGGCAAAAAGGTCTCCGCGCTGCGGCTCTCCTATGTCGGTGAACAGGGCTGGGAACTGCATATGAAGTATGAGGACGGCCTTGCTGTCTGGGATGCCCTGCGGGAAATCGGCGTCATGGCGGTTGGTGTCGAAACCTACGCCAACTCGCGCCGTCTGGAAAAATCCCTGCGTCTGCAGAATGCCGACCTGCTGACCCAGTACAACCTCTACGAGGCGGATCTGGCCCGGCCGAAAGTCAAGGAAGCCGACTTCCGCGGCAAGGCAAAGCACCTGGAATATCGCGCCAGGGAACACCAGCCGGCCATGCTGTGCACGCTGGTGATGACGGAAAACACGGATGCCAGCGGCGTCAAGCGCTATCCGGTTGGCACGATGCCGGTTGTGGATCCGGATACAGGCAAGACGCTGGTCGACAGCCTGGGCCGTATTTCCTACACGACATCTGTCGCCTACGGCCCGACCATCGGCAAGAACATCGCACTGGCCTACCTGCCGCAGGAGTACTGCCAGGTTGGACGCAAGCTGAACGTGGAATATTTTGCTGAAACCTATCCGGCCGAGGTCGTCGGCGTTGGCTACGCACCGCTCTACGACCCGGAGAACCTCAAGCCGCGGTCCTGATCATCCGGAGCGCAGCCCAATTTCTCTTGCCTAAAACAAAGCCGCCGGCCAAATGGCCGGCGGCTTTGAACGTTCTTTACGCACGTCAGTGCAGCGAAGCCATTTCCAGGTCGGCTTCAAAGGCATTGGCAACTGCCGCTTCGCGGCTGTCGGCAAGCAGGATCGGCGTACCGTCGGCATTCAACAGCGCATAGAGTGTCATGTTGTCATGCAGGGCAGGCACCTCGGGAAACATTTCCTTCAGGTCCCTCGCCTTGATCGGCTTGATGTAGGCCACATCCCCGGTGCCGAGCTCAGTCAGCTCGTCAACGGACATGAATTCCGACAGGATTGTACGGTCTGCCCAGGCGGGGCTATTGGGGTCGTGCATCAGTCATTCTCCATTTGTTGGCCGACGAGGGTCTATTCGCCGTTGGAGATTTCTATTTTTCTTATAACACGTTCCGGCTCAGGACGTGCGAGATCAATGGACAAAAGCCCATCTTTCAAGTCGGCTCCGAGGATTTCAATCCCCTCAGCCAGGACGAAGGCCCGCTGGAACTGCCGGGCGGCGATACCGCGATGCAGATACTGACGGGATTTGTCGTCCACCTGCCGGCCGCGGATCACCAGCTGGCTCTCCTCCACGGAGACATCAAGCTGATCCCGGGTGAAACCGGCGACGGCCAGCGTAATCCGGATTATATCGCCCTGACCTTCGGTTTTCGGCAGTCTTTCGATATTATAGGGCGGATAACCGTCATTCGCGGCCTTGGAAACACGATCGAGCACACGCTCAATATCGTCGAACCCGAGCATAAACGGGCTAGAAAACGCTGACATGCGTGACATCCTCAAAGTCCTTGTCGAAGCGACCTTGCGCCCGGACCCTTCAAGAGGCATCCGGACCGGAGACAAGCTCCGTTCATGATTAAATATGGCGCTTCGTTAAAATTGATTCAAGGCGAGGCATTTTTCGACATTTCACGCACCGGATATCCCCGCAGTTATTCAGGTTTCCGGGCGCAATAAAGGGTTTTGTTTCAAAAACTTGGCGAGAGCCGAGACTGCCTGGCGTACAAGCGGCTCGTGGCGTTCATCCTGATGCATGACCAGCCAGCGTTCTGTTCGAAGTTCTTCAATCGGGGCCGAAATGCGAACGAGGTCGGGATAGGCTTCGCCGACGAAGGTCGGCAAAAGCATGCGAGCATGCCCCTTTCTGGCCAGCGAGAGGGCCAAGGAAGCCTTGTTCACGCTAATGGTTACCTCATCGGCGTGATTTTCCCTGACCCAGGTGCCCGCGGGAAACAGCGCCTCGCTCTCAACCGGTCCGACCCAACCGATGTTTTCACCTGCTGGCACCCGTTTCGACTGATAGGCCGCGAACTCAACCGTTCCAACCTTTTGCCCTGCGAGCCATTCCTGCTTGGGCCGGCGATTGCGTATGCCAATGTCGATCTGCCGTCTGGCAACATCAAGATTTCTTGGGTCGGCCAAGAATTCAGGCGTCCAGTCAGAAGAGGGCGTCCAGAACTCCTCGATATTGTCCATCAAAAGCCGCATGGTCCAATCGCCCGCGGAAATCCGGATCCTGCGCCTTGCGTTTCCGCTGTCCCGCCAAGCGGTGATGGACTGGGCAACCTGATCCATGTCCTCCAATTGCAGCAACAGCTTGTGCCCTGCTGGCGTCAACTGATAGCCGCGCGCCGCACGCTCCACCAGCCTGACATTCAGGCTTCGTTCCAGGGACGAGACCCGTCTGCCGAGCGTTGCCGGGCTGACGCCTGTCTTGTCCGCTGCCCCCGCCAGACCTCCGGCCTTGGCGACGGCCAGGAACAACCTCATGTCCTCCCAATCAACGTTTCGTTTCATTTTTGAAACCTCAATTGCATTTAAAAAACATGCAGATAGCACACACGATCAATTATATATGAATTTACACCCTCAAAACACCCGAATTTGAATCAAGGCTACGCATGCTCGCTCCTGGTCAATTGCCTGTACAGCACCGCATTTCAAAAGACGACCCGCCCGCCTGGAATGATCCGAGGCGTCAGATTTTTCCGCATCATGAGGAATTCTGGCCGTGCGACCTTCCGGAGCATGTCCTGTTTGAAAAGGAAAACCGGCGCCGCATCCGCGAACGGCGCCTGCAATGGCTCAAGGCGATATTCCTGCCGGCATGGCTGCGGCCAACGGCCAAAGAGAAACGGGCGCAGACGATTGCGGAAGACCCGTTCAACGATCCCGGACTTGTGTGCAAACACGAGAGCATATGAGAAACTCCTCCGGGGAGGTCTAGCTTCTTCGCCGCACCTGAGAAAGCGGCTGCGGAACCTGTGACAGTTTTGGCCCAATTCAGCTTGCGCGGCACGTACTGAAGCGTCATCCTGTTTCGGAGTTCAGCCTCCAAGCTTCCCGGACGACTAAATTTTCCATTCTTCAGAGCTTCAAGATGACACGCGACGAGTTTGACGCCTTCTGCAAAGATCTGCCTGCAACGACCCATGTGGTTCAATGGGGCAATGCCTCTGTCTGGAAGGTGGGCGGCAAGATCTTTGCTATCTGCTCGGGCTGGGGGGAAGGTGATTTCCCGCGCTTCAGCTTCAAATGCTCGGACATTTCCTATTCCCTGCTCACCCAGGAGGAGGGACTGATCCCCGCGCCTTATCTTGCCCGGGCCAAGTGGGTGCAGCTGGCAAAGGAGGGCGCCATGCCGGACGAGGATCTCAAGGCCTATATCGTTGCCGCGCACAAGATCATATCGGCCAAGCTGACCAAGAAGCAGCAAAAGGAGCTTGGTCTTGCCGCCTGAGGCCACAGGGAAGTGGAGATCGCTCGGCCTGTTGATGCTGGCCGAGATTGCCGGCATGAGCCTTTGGTTCATGTCCGCCGCCATCTTACCGGATCTGACCCGTGAATTCGCCATCTCGGAGTTCCGCCAGGCGGCGCTTTCCAGCGCCGTCCAGATCGGCTTTGTCATCGGGGCGCTTGTATCGGCGTTTCTGGGTCTTGCGGACCGGATCGACCCGAGGCGCTTCTTCGCCTTTTCCGCCATCCTCGCCGCCGTCTTCAATGCCTGCCTGCTGGTGTTCGAACCTGGCGGGGCGATCACTATTTTCGCCCGGTTCGCCACGGGCGCCCTGCTGGCCGGCGTCTATCCGGTGGGCATGAAGATCGCCGTCGGCTGGGGGCAGAAAGACCGCGGATTTCTTGTCGGCACGCTTGTCGGTGCCCTGACCTTCGGTTCGGCGTCCCCGCACCTGCTTGCGCTTCTGGGGGGTGCGGACTGGCGCTGGAGCCTTTCGGTCGCCTCGATTGCGTCTGCCACCGGCGGTGTCCTGTGTCTCTTCGCCGGTCTCGGCCCGTTCCACGCCAAGGCACCCCGCATGAAGGTCAAGGCCATCTTCACTGCCTGGACCAACCCGAAAATCCGCTTTGCCTATGCCGGCTATCTCGGCCACATGTGGGAGCTCTACGCGATGTGGGCCTGGATCGGCGTGGCGCTGACAGCGTCCTTTTCGGCCCATATGGCTGAAGAGGCGTCCGTTTCGCTTGCCCGGCTCGTTACCTTTCTGGCCATCGCCGCCGGCGGGGCGGCCTCCATCATCGGCGGCATCGTTGCCGACCGGGTCGGCAAGGCCAACATCGCCATCCTCGCCATGGTGGTCAGCGGAACGGCAGCACTCCTGTCGGCCCTCACCTTCGGCGGCCCCGTCTGGCTGACAATCCTGTGCGTTCTGGTCTGGGGTGCGGCCATCCTGCCGGACTCGCCCCAATTCTCGGCACTTGTCGCCGACTTTGCGCCAGCGGACCAGGCCGGCAGCCTGATGACCTTTCAGACCGCGCTCGGCTTCGCCCTCACCTTTTTCACCGTGCAGGTGACCCCGCTGGGAGCGGAGCTGATCGGCTGGCCGGGCGTGTTTACGATCATGGCAATCGGCCCGATGCTTGGGATCGTAGGCATGCTGCGGTTGAAACAGATCCAATAACCTACCTGCCTGATACCAGCCTCATCCTGAGGAGCCGCGTTAGCGGCGTCTCGAATGATAGGCCACTTAAGGAGCTTGCTGCCGATCCTTGGAGACGGGCCTGACGGCCCTCCTCAGGATGAGGTTGTGGTTGTCGATGTTGGAGCCATTTCCGATCAAATAAAAAAGCCACTCCGGTTGCCCGGAGCGGCTGTTCGGGTCCGGCGGCCCCTCGTTACGACCGCCTCGCCTGAATGTCTGACGGTCAATCGACCCGGCGGCCGGTGTCTGCGTCGAAGTAATGCACATTATCCGGTGCCACCTTCAGGTGGAGCTTTTCGCCCGGCTCGTGGCGGGCGTGGCTGGAAACGCGCACGACGATTTCCGGACCGCCGTCGCCAAGGCTGGCATAGATGTAGCTTTCCGCGCCGACCGGCTCCAGAACATTCACAACAGCTTCCAAGTGGACACCGTCGCTGCCGTTCGGGCCGTCGACCTCTTCCATGTGTTCAGGACGGATGCCGAGCGTGTAGCTGTCCTTGCCCTTGATGTTGGCACCCGACAGGCCGGCGCCGTTTGCCAGGGACAGGCAGGTGCCGTTCGCCTTGACGTCCAGCAGGTTCATGGCCGGTGATCCGATGAAGCTGGCCACAAAGATCGAGGCCGGCTTATCGTAGACCTCGATCGGCGCTCCGATCTGTTCAATATTGCCGCCATTCAGAACGACAAGCCTGTCGGCAAGGGTCATGGCTTCCAGCTGATCGTGGGTGACATAGACGCTGGTGGTGCCAAGCGCACGCTGCAGGCGCTTAATCTCGACCCGCATCTGCACGCGCAGTTTGGCATCAAGGTTTGACAGCGGTTCATCAAACAGGAAGGCGGCCGGCTCACGCACGATGGCGCGGCCCATGGCAACCCGCTGACGCTGGCCGCCGGACAATGCCCGGGGTTTGCGCTCCAGATAATCGCCGATTTCCAGGATGCGCGCGGCTTCCTTCACCCGCCGGTCGATTTCCTGCTTGTCCATGCCCCGGTTTTTCAGGCCATAGGCCAGATTGTTATAGACCGACATATGCGGATAAAGCGCATAGTTCTGGAACACCATCGCAATGTCGCGGTCAGCCGGATCGACATTGTTGACCACGCGCTCGCCGATCTTTATCTCGCCGGTGGTGATTGCTTCCAGGCCGGCGACCATGCGCAGAAGGGTTGACTTGCCGCAGCCGGACGGGCCGACCAGGACAATGAGCTCCCCGTCGGCAATATCGATGGAAACGCCTTTGACCGCTTCCACACTGCCCGCATACACCTTTCGCACGGTGTCGAGAGTAATCGTTGACATCTAATACCTCACTTATCGCTCTCGACGAGCCCTTTGACGAACCAGCTCTGGAAAATCACCACGATCAGGACCGGCGGCAAGATGGCGAGGATTGTCAGCGCCATGGCCTCGTTAAAGTCCGGAATCTGCGCGCCCACCCAGACCTGCAGAATTTGCTTGATGCCGCGCACCAGGGTGAACAGGCTCTCGTCGGTCGTGATCAGGGTTGGCCAGAGATACTGGTTCCAACCGTAAACAAACATGATGATGAAGATCGCCGCGATCATGGTCTGCGACAGCGGCACCAGGATATCCTTGAAGAATTTCCAGGGACCGGCACCGTCGATACGGGCAGCCTCCAGAAGCTCATCGGGAACCGACATGAAAAACTGCCGGAAGAAGAAGGTCCCCGTCGCTGAAGCAATCAGCGGCACGATCAGACCGGAATAGGTGTTCACCATGCCGAGCGACTGCACAATTTCGTAGGAGGGCAGAATGCGCACCTCGAGCGGCAGAAGCAGCGTGGAAAAGATCACCCAGAAGCAGAGCGACGCCATTGGAAAACGGAAGTAAACGATCGCATAGGCCGCCAGCATCGAGATGATGATCTTGCCGATGGCAAATCCGAACCCGAGGATCATCGAGTTCTTCAGCATCACGAAGCCGTTCACCTCTTTGGTGAAGCCGCCTGCCTGGAACAGTACCTTCTCGTAGTTGTCCAGAAAGTGCCCGCCCGGTGCGAACTGGATGCCGTCCTTGTAGATCGTGATCGCGTCATGAGTACTGGTCATGAAGGACAATACAACGGGCGTGACCATAAAGAAGACGCCGAGCAGAAGGATCACATGATCCCAGATCTGTGTTTTTTTCATCACCGCCTCCTTACGTGTAGTGCACGCGCCGCTCGATCAGGCGGAACTGAATGATTGTCAGGATGAACACCATCACCATCAGGATAACCGACTGGGCCGACGATCCACCGAGATCGTTGCCGCGGAAACCGTCCAGATAGACCTTGTAGACGAGGGTCACCGGATTGTTGCCCGGCTCGTTTTTCACGACCACGTCAACGATACCGAACGTATCGAAGAAGGCGTAGGTGATGTTGATGATCAGCAGGAAGAAACCTGTCGGCGCCAGCAGCGGGAAGGTCACCGTCCAGAACCGGCGGATACTGGACCGGCAATCGATGCTGGCGGCCTCCTGCACTGATTTGGAGATGCCTTGAAGGCCCGACAGAAAGAAGATGAAGTTGACCGGGATTTGTTTCCAGACAGCGGTCGTGATCATCGCGAAACTTGTATCGAAATAGTTGACGCCGATCTGCATCCGCCAGCCGAACAGGGCGAAGAAGTCGACCAGTGGACCGACATGCTGATCGAACAGCATGACGCCGATCAGGCCGGCAACCGGAGGCGCCACCGCGTAGACCCACATGAGCAGGGTCTTGTAGGACGAGGCGCCGCGCAGGACCTTGTCGGCTTTTACCGCCAGCAACAAGGCGATACCCAGCGACAGGAAGGTCACGAAGACAGTGAACACGCCAGTGAACCGGGCCACGCGGCCGTAATCGGACGAGGTCAGCATGTCCGTAAAGTTGTCGAGGCCGACAAAGGTCGAGCCGAAACCGAACGGATCTTCGAGATAAAAGGACGAACGAATGGCTTCCGCGGCAGGCCAAAGGAAGAAGATCGTCACAATGCCCAACTGCGGCAGGAGCAGCAGATAGGGTAGCCACGGAGACTGAAACTGGACTTTTTTCATTGAATTTTGTCTTGCCCACCGGATCGGGAATGCGGCTCACCGGATACTGGACGCCCCACTTCTCTTGCAAGGAAATGGGGGCGCAGGGCGCCCCCATCGTGTCAGGTCGGCTCAAGCCTAGTTGCTGGTGGTCTTTGCGAAACGTTCCAGAAGCTTGTTGCCTTCCGCTTCGATGGTGGCAAAAGCATCATCAACGGACGTTTCACCGGACATGATCTTTCCGTATTCACGGTTCATCACGTCGCGGATCTGGACGTAGAAGCCCATGCGGTAACCTTTGGTCCATTCGCCCCCCGGCAGGGTCAGCTGCTTGCTGCCGATTTCGGCTGCCGGCGTGCGCTCGTAGTGACCGTCCTTCTTGGCCAGTTCGTAGGCATCCGTGGTGATCGGCACATAGCCGGTTTCGCGGTGCCACATGTACTGGACTTCCGGAGACGTCAGGTACTGGTAGAAGGATGCAACGCACGTGTTTTCCTCATCCGGCTTGCCGGACATGGCAAAGAGAGCGGCGCCGCCGATGAAAGTGGCGGTGCCGGCGCCGTCAACTGCATCCCAGTAAGGCAGGTAAGTGGCGGAGAACGGGAAATCGACAGATTTCTGAAGCCCGCCGAAAGATCCGGAAGAGCCAAGCCACATGGCAATCTTGCCTTCCTGGAACGGGGTCTGGTTGTCCCCCCAACCGGTGCCGTAGTAGCCGAACAGACCGTCATCCAACCAGCCTTTGACGGCCTTGAAGTGGTTCTTGATCGG
>JBNLAU010000221.1:0-19263 GCA_050302295.1 Roseibium sp.
CCGGCAATGGCGCCGTCGACCCACTTGTTGCCCGTCGCGTCAAAGGCTTTTGCAAATTCGGCAACAGCGGCCGCTTCCCCGCCGGATGTCCACCAATGGGTGACCTCCAGATCTGTAGCGTTGGCGGCGCTCGCCGCACAAAGGGCAGTTGTTGCCGCAAATACTGCGCGTAGTGCTTTCATATTTTCCTCCCGCCGAACCTATCCTGTTCGGTTGTCCTCAATTTGCGGCCTCCACCGCATTTGTAATCGGTTACAAACTTGTGTATGCCTCATGTAATCGATTACATTTATCATTCTTGGGAATGCGCCCCGTGTCAACCCGGAATGTGGGCAGCGAAAAATCAAAAAAACCCGGAGTAGGCCTTGGTTCAGAAGTCAGTCAAAATCCGGGATGTCGCCAAAAAGGCGGGGGTGTCGACCGCAACGGTCAGCCGCGCCCTGAGTAATCCGGAACTTTTGACAGAGGCGACCCGCGAAAGCGTTTTTGCGGCCATCCGCTCGACGGGCTACAGGGTGAACAGGGCGGCCCGCAGCTTGCGAACCCGTCAGGCCGGCGCGATACTGGTGCTCGTTCCCAATCTGGGCAACCCGTTTTTTTCGCAGATACTCGCCGGCATCAGTGAAACCTTTGGTGAATGCGATTATTCGGTGCTGATCGCCGACACCAAGGACCACGCCTCCGGCGGCAAGCGCATTGTCGACTATTTTCTGGACTCTCAGATCGACGGCATGATCTGCCTGGATGGCGCGCTGTCTGACCAGGAGCTTCAGCAAATTGAGGAAAATGGCGTCAACGGCCGGATCGTGTTTGCCTGTGAATGGAAGCACAGTGTCAGCCTGCCGTCCGTGCGTAGCGACAACGTGCAGGGCGCGCGTCTTGCCGTTCAGCATCTCTATGAACTCGGTCACCGGAAAATTGCCCATGTCACCGGGCCACAGGACAACGTTCTGACTCACGCCCGGCGCGAGGGAATGCTGGCGGAGCGGACCAGGCTGGGATTGCCGGCGCGGGAGGAGTGGATCATCCGCGGCGATTTTTCGCTGGAGTCAGGCCGCGCTGCCGCGGAACGGATCCTGGAGATGGACGAGAAACCGACAGCAGTTTTCTGCGCCTCGGACCAGGTGGCTTTCGGTCTGATATCGACGCTCACTGCCCATGGATTGAATGTTCCAGGAGATATGTCGGTCGTCGGCTTCGATGACATCGAGCTGTCGGAATTCTACGTTCCTGCGCTGACCACGATTCGCCAGAACCGGCGCGCGCTGGGAACCGGAGCGGCAACGCTGCTTCTGGAGTGCATCGACCCGGGCAAGACACTCTCCGGTAGGTCGAACGTGCCGGTCGTGATTGAAGTAGAGCTGGTGGTCCGGCAGAGCGCTGCAGCGCTTGCTCCGGCGATGTTTGGCGGCGGTTGACCGGACCGGTCAATCCAAATCCCTGAAAAAGCGGCAGTTTATCGGGCGGGACGCGCATGTTTGGCTGCGGATATCCTATGCGCAGGGGTAATCGCGTCCAGATTGTCCGGTTGCGTATACCGTCATTGTGGTTACGCGTGACTGTTCTGAAACCGGTTTTGAGTCAAACTACCGTTGCGTAAGTTTGGTGTTGGTTGTAATTTGTTTTATTGAGCTAATGTATAAAAATACAAATTGGCCACTTTTTTTTAGACCTGTAATATTAACCATGATTGTACTGATCTGCGGCGGTGGGAAAAATGCTCATATTTGCAAATATTGACGGGAAATTTCATTTGAGATGCCTGCTTATGCCCAATTTTATATTTGATAAATAGAATTTAAATACATAATTATTGTATTTTGTTCCAGTATCTTAGTGTTTGATTAACTTGAAGGCGGCATTCTAGGAAAGGCCAGCTTCTGTGGGTGTTAAAAATGCGGGTACTAACTTTTTTCCTTGTGCTTTCACTTTCGGTGTTTTCTTTCCAAATGCCGGGAGCCATTGCGCAGCCAGGGCTCAGTGTCGTCGGCACGGGAGATGGCCTCGAGATGCTCCGGCAAATCGGAGAAGGTTTTTCGAAAGCTTACCCCGGCATTGACCTCAACATTCCCCCCAGTATCGGATCCGGTGGCGGGATCGCAGCAGTCAGTTCGGGTGCGGAGCGGCTCGGGCGTGTGGCAAGGCCGCTCAAGGACAGCGAAGTTGAATTTGGTCTCGTCTATCTTCCGATCGCCAAAATTCCGAGCTCGATAATCACGCATCCCTCCTCCGGTGTCGAAGAACTGACAAGCGATCAACTTCTAAAGATCTATTCCGGTGAGATCACCAATTGGTCCGAGGTTGGTGGTGCCGATCTCCGGATCCGCGTGATTCGGCGTGAAGAAACCGACAGCACGCTCCAGGTTATGCGGGCTTCAATGCCGGGTTGGAATACCCTGGAATTTTCCCCTCGTTCAAAAACCGCCCTGACGACCCAGGATGCCATTTCGAGCGCACGGGAAGTCAAAGGGGCAATCGCCTTCGGACCATATTCTCTTCCGCTCGAGGACGGTTTGAACGTGGTGAAAATCGACGGACACCATCCGACCGGTGAAGGCTACCCGAGTGCCGTCGTACTCGCGCTGATCTACAAGGACGGCACGATGGATGACGAAATGCAGGCCTTTATCGACTTCTGCCAGTCTGATGAGGCTCACGAACTAATCAGGAACTTCGGCGGCGTTCCGGCACCGAACTAACATTCCGGTTCAACATGATGCGTCATTCTTCACTTCTCTGGCACTACACGTACGGCGCTGTCTTTACAGCGCTATGTGCGTTTGCCGGCCTGATTGGACTGGTGGCATATCAACTTGAAAGCAGCATGGCCCGTCAGGAGAGCGAGCTGCTCGAGCTTTCCCAGTCCCGCCTGCTGGAGACGTTGAACGCCGATTTGCAGCTTGCTGGCACGCGTCTGGACTTCATTTTTCAGGACAGGCTCCGGAGGGTGAACTCGATTTCCGAGAATCGGGACACGGTCAACGCAGTCAAATCCCGCAATGTTGTCGCGATGTCGGAACTGCTCGGCCCGACGGCGGAACTGGCGGATATGGACGGTATCGTCGTATTGGACGAGAAGGGACGGGTTATCGGCGCCTCTTCTTATTCCGCGGACTTGGTGGCACTCGGATCCAGAATCAGTGAATTTGGGTTCTACGACCGGATCGTCCGGTCACTTGAGGAGAGCTTTCCCGGACAAAAGCAAATGTTTTCGGAGGTCTTGCCTCGCTCGCAGACAGGCGTCTTCGTTCCCGGCGACCGCACCAATGCAATTTCTCAGGTGGTCTTTACACCTGTCTTCGATGAGTTCGGCTATGTGATCGGCGGGCTGATGGCGCAACGTTGGCTTCGGGCCGACGAGCCGTTGCTGGCCGACCTTGCCAAGACCAATGATTTCGGACTGGCCATTGTCTTCGACGGCGAAGTGATTTCGAGAGCCGGGTTCACCGGGAGCGTGACCGATCTGGACCGGTCTCCGACGGCGAAGAACATCACAGCGGACGGCCGGCAGGTTGTCGAATGCGGCGTGCCAGTCGCGCCGATGACGGTTTGTGCGCTTGTTCCTATTGAAAAACTCACGGAAACCCAGAACGAACTGACGCGTATCGGCACAGAAGAAGAAACCAAGCTTCTCAGATGGCTATTTCTCTTCGGCCTACTGGCACTTGTGATCTTTGCGGGCGTCGCTTTCCTGCTCGCAAAGCAGATTACCCGTCCGCTGACCAAGATTACCAAGGTGCTCACGGGTATTGCCACAGGTGATTTCGAAAGCGATGTGGTCGGTACAGAGCGTCTTGACGAGGTCGGCGACATCGCACGCTCCGTTGTGTCTCTGCAGAGGTCCGTAAAGGAACGGGACGCACTGCGCGTTCGAGTGCACGAAAAGAACACGATCCTGAAATCCCAGGAAGCACAGCTTCGGGAGCAGAATGTCCTGTTCGACGCCGCGCTCAACAATATGTCTCATGGGCTATGCATGTTCGATAAGGACGGCAAACTGATCGTGTCGAACCAGCGGTTTACAGAGCTGTTTGAACTCGAGCAGGACAAGTTGCAGCCGGGGATGACCGCGGAGGAGCTGACCGCCCTCCAGAGAATCGAGACCGTTGAAACGGAAGTTTCACCCACTCTGAAAGCAAGGCTTCCCAAGCCGAAAGCGTCGATCGGGTTGCAAAGCACGGAGATGGTCAAGACCCGTTCCGGCCGCATTGTCCTGACCACCTGTCAGCCGCTGTCTGACGGCGGCTGGGTCGCCATTTCCGAAGATATCACCGAACGCCAGGAAGCCCGGGACCGTCTGGCCTTCCTGGCCCGCCACGATATCCTGACTCAATTGCCCAACCGGATCGAATTTCTCGATCAGCTGGAGCTGCTGCTGCGGCGGCAGGAGGTGCAGGGCGGCGATTTCGCGATCCTGTGCCTTGATCTTGACGAGTTCAAAACGGTCAACGATTCCCTCGGACATCCGATCGGCGACGAACTGTTGCGCAAGGTCGCGGAGCGGCTCAAGGATCTGGTGAGCGAACGAGAAACTGTCGTCAGGCTCGGCGGCGACGAATTCGCCATCCTGACCGACCTGCCGGTCGAGTTGCGGAGTGTCGACGAACTGGCGCAATCGGCCATCTGGGAGCTGTCCCAGCCATTTCAGATAGCCGATCATGAACTCGTCATAGGTGTCAGCATCGGCATATCGATTGCCAAGGGTGACGGCACCACCGGCGATGAACTCTTCAAGCAGGCCGATCTTGCGCTCTACAGGGCCAAGGAGGAAGGCCGCAGCACCTACCGGTTCTTCGAAGAGAATATGGGCACCGAAGTCAACGATCGCCGCGAGCTGATCCTGGACCTGCGCAATGCTATTTCGAATGGCGAAATGGAACTGTACTTCCAGCCTCAGTATTCCTTGAGCGACTACCGGATTTCCGGTTTCGAGGCCCTGTTGCGCTGGAACCACCCGACCCGTGGTCTGGTGTTGCCCGGTGATTTCATTCCGCTTGCCGAAGACACCGGCCACATCGTTCAACTGGGCGAATGGGTGCTCGAGGAGGCCTGCCGGATTGCATCCAGATGGCCGGATCATCTTCGCGTCGCGGTCAATCTCTCGCCACGCCAGCTACGCGGCAACGCCTTCGGCCCGGTCCTGATCAACGCACTGGTGAAATCGGGTCTCAGGGCAGAGCGGCTCGAGCTTGAAGTGACCGAACGCGTGCTGCTGACCGATTCCGAGGAGGTGCTGGAAGCTCTTCGCCAGGCCAAGTCCCTGGGCGCTAAAGTCTCGATGGACGATTTCGGCACAGGCTACTCGTCGCTCAGTTATCTGCGGCGCTTCCCATTCGACACGATCAAGATCGATCAGTCCTTTGTTCGCTCCATGACCTATTCGGAGGACTCCGTCTCGATCGTGAAGGCCGTTATCGAACTGGCGAAAAACCTCGAGATGACCACGACTGCCGAAGGTGTCGAAACGAAACAGCTCCTCGACATGCTGGCCGATATCGGCTGCACCGACGCGCAAGGGTATTATCTGGGACGGCCGATGCCGGTGGCGCAGGCCGACGATCTGGTCTTCACCAGCCACAGCGTCGCGACAACGGCAGCCCAGTAGGCCGAAGCTCTTTCATGACAAAGACAATTGAGCCCGGTCGATCCGGGCGACATCAATCCGGCTGTAAAAAGCCGGAAAGAAGCGTTGCGCTATGCGCCGTCACGGCTGGTATTAGCCCGCGGCAGCGGATGAAAACGGTGTCGCCATCTTGCGGACGAGACCGCTGGCGAGGGTCAGGATGCCCTTGCTTTCCTCCGCCACATAGAATGGATCAGCGTGGAACGTTGCTCCGGCTTCGCGCGCAAGTTCGCGCATGGCCTCCACATGCGCCGGGGCGCCAGCCGAATAGACAATGTCTTCGGGGGTCAGGCGCCCGACCAGATCCTGGGGACGGTCTGTCATAACCGTTTCATTGTCACCGTCGCTTGCCGTCAGCGTGATCGGAACACCGTTGTTCTGCAGCCAGCGCACCGCGTCGCGCATGTACAGGCCGTCGCGCGTCCGGGCCCCTGCAACAACCCTGATCTCACGACCCGGTTGCCCCATGTTGGCGGCAACCGCAATCGACCAGATCGGGGCAAATCCGGTGCCGGTCGATGTCAGCACCAGAGGTCCCGGCTGCCGGCGCAGGAACGCATTTCCGAATGGACCGCGCAATTTCACGCTGTGGCCCTTGGAAATCTCCTTGCCGAGCTTTGAGGAGACGACGCTGTCCGGATAAACCTTGATGTGGAAGACGATCACGCTCTCCTCCGCATCCAGGTTCAGCGGCGTTGTCGGGCTGTAGTCGCGCGGCGGATATCCGGCGAAAGTCGCGCGCACATACTGGCCTGCCAGCCAGGTGACCGGCCGCACGGTGCGGATCCGGACTTCCAGATAGTCCTGCTTGATCTCGCGAATGCTCTCCACGGTGCCCTTGGTCGTCTTCACGATCGGAACCGGGTCATAGGAGATTTCCGCATCGCCTTCCAGCAGGGTCAGACAGCCCAGGACCGTGTCCTTTTCCCGTGTACCGAGATCGTCGACCGCGCCACTGAGAACACGCACACGGCATGTTTCGCACTGACCGGAGCAGCAATCGTGTGGAATGACAAGACGGCCGCCGAACCCGGCATCAATCAGGGTATCTCCCACATTGGCCTTGATCTTCTTACCGTTGATGGTGACGGTGCAGGTGCTTTTCGACATGGAGGCGGGTCCGTTATTCGCTGCGTTTATGAGGATCAGTTGAATGTCAGCCGGAGCGGACGGGAATGCCTTGTGTGCCGGATCTGGTTGTCGTCGAAGGCTGCCACCCACAAGTAAAGGCCGTCTTCCATGGCAAGGTCCTGCTTGCTGCCCGTGTCCATGTCGCGGACGATTTCAAGCGTCCAGTAGCCGTCCTTCCATTTTGCACCCGCCTTGAGATCGGCCCGGTCGCCGGAGTATTCACCCATGATCAGCACACCGGGAAGGACGGTCCCGACAGGGAGCTCGGCGTCTTGTTCCGGGGTGTAGGGAACACTTTCGTCCTCGAACATCCACCATTGGGCATCAGCCTCGACACTCGAGTCCGGGTCGAGGTCGAACTTGCCCATCTTTGCGACCGTGGTCTCAAGGTCGACCGGAAAACGGGCGACGCCGACGGTGCCGTGGAACTTGGTCTCCGGGTCCGCAATATAGTTGTAGACATAGTTGGCCGTCCCCTCGTCGTGATGGTATCCGGCCGTGTAGCGGGCCTTGCCGGCGGCCTCTTCTTTTGTCGGCTCGACCGGCGCTCCGAACCACATGTCATCCACGTAACCGAGCACTCCGCCTCGGGCGGACTTCCACTGCCAGACGTCGACCAGGCTGCCATCGGTGGTGTAGTGAAGGGCAACACCGGCGAATGCGGCGGGCTTGTCCTTCAGGGGCTTCGGTCCCAAATGACTTGCTCCGCCACCGCCGAATTCATTGGATTTGGAAAATGCCGCGGAAAACTTGTCTTCGTAGTAGTCCGTCTCATCCTGCCGGTCGGCACCGTTGTTCAACATGTGCCAGCCGTCTTCTTTCTTGACGAGCGTATGGCGCTTCAAGGAAACGGTGGAGTCATTCCAGCGGAAGCCGAACGCAATTTTGTCGCCGACTTGAATCGCACGGACTTCGACGGTTGAAGTGCCTGTCCCGTTGAAATTGGCGCCTTGCTGCGTTTCAACGAAAACCGGCTGAGCGGTCTGCCACACTGCGTCGTCAAGTTTTCCGTCGAGGGTAGGCAGCTCGTTGGCCCGTGCGACATGGAGGTCGCTGCGGGTGCCGAAGTCGAGCGAAACCGCACCTGCAATGACGACGGCGCCGATGGCAAGCGCAATCGCCAGCGGATGCGCGGCCATGCCGGGGAAGCGCCGCAGGGCCTGCGGGCGGAACAGCCGCAGCAGCTGCGCGATGCCGCCATAGAAATAGTGCAAGAACACATGGGCGAGAATGTAGGTCAGGACGACCAGCGCAGCCGTGTAGTGGACCGTCACCCAGAGGCCGCCGTGGCCGAGATAAAGCCAGACACCGGTGACCGTCAGCGTCAGGACCGAGGCGAACAGGATCCAGTAGGCAATCACATTGACCGCCGAAAGCCGCAGTTTCGTGCTCGCCGGCAGTGTCAGAACCACCATCTTCTTCGACGAGATCCGCCGTTTCAGCCGTGCCAGCGACATATAGGCTGCGTAGGCGAAGATAAGGGCCAGAACGAAGACCGCGGAAATGTAGTGCCACGTCCAGAGTTCGCCCTGCGGCAGGATCGCATTGAAGAGTTTTGAGAACCATGCCCCTTCCGCCGCGGTCGAAAACCGCAGGCCGGTCAGCAAACTCGTAATGATGGCTGCCACGAGCGTCCAATGCAGCAGGATGGTGCCGATGTCGCTGCGAACCGGTGCCTTCTTGGCCTCTGGTCTGCGGGGAATATTACCTGCCGGGGTTGTCTTGGCGGTCCCATCGTCGGAGCCGACGGCATTGGGCGGAGCAGTGAGTTCCAGCGTGTGATGTGTCACTTGATCCGTCAACTTTCCCTCCAGACAGCAGTCCCCGTATCGACGGGGCGGTGTTGATTCGCGACAAGAATATTAGAAGATGAATCAAAAGTGTAAGACCTAGAGCTAACAAAGACAGAAAAAAGTGCAGAAAACCCGCCAATTGCAACCATGATTAAACCTAGGCGTGCACAACAATGCATACGCTATTATCCAAAAGTAGGATGTTTTACTTAGAACTGTTTTTATAATTGGCACAAATAGGAATGTATTTTATTAGAATGGTATAAATTTATGGCCGTTGTCCTCAAAATATTCAACGTGTGATACAAGTAGAGCTTGATAAAAATACGGTTGGCATTGGTTCGCATCCTAGTAACTCTGCGAAGAGATCTGACAAGAACTGACGGGTCGTGCTCTGGGCGAATCGGCTCGGCGCAATTGCCGGCAATCGGCGAAGGTTTGCCGAGGCGCTCTCCATCAGGTTCATTGGTTTGGGATGAGACCCGATTTCAACGGGCATGAAGCACATCTAAATTGCCTTGAACAAAAAATAGTCTTGACCAGTGACGTAGCAGGTTTCTAGATTTTCTTGACCAAATGGTCAGCGATGATCGCTTGAGAAGGCTATATGCCCCGGCGTTCCCGTTCTGGCCATATTGTCGACGTCTTATGAGGCTGACGGGAACCGCTGCAGTGGCGCGGCAAAGTTGGTGATTTCCAGAGAAGGGTTTTGCTTCATTGGCGGAGCCCGTAACCAATAGGGGAATGGCAATGAAGGTATTGAAAAATCTGGCGCTTGCGTCCGTTTTGGGGGCGAGCCTGGTATCGGGCGCCGCGCACGCGGCGGACGAGCTGACCCTTCAGCTGAAGTGGGTCACGCAGGGCCAGTTTGCCGGCTACTACGTGGCCAAGGACAAGGGCTTTTATGAAGAAGAAGACCTGGACGTGACAATCAAGCCGGGCGGCCCGGACATTGCACCGCCCCAGGTGATCGCCGGTGGCGGGGCCGATGTCATCATCGACTGGATGCCGTCCGCCCTGGCGTCTCGTGAAAAGGGTGTGCCGCTGGTCAACATCGCGCAGCCGTTCAAGAAGTCCGGCATGATGCTGACCTGCCGCAAGGAAACCGGCATCACCTCGCCGGAAGACTTCAAGGGCAAGACCCTCGGGGTCTGGTTCTTCGGCAACGAATACCCGTTCCTGTCCTGGATGAGCCAGCTCGACATTCCGACCGATGGCGGAGAGGAAGGTGTGACCGTGCTGAAGCAGGGCTTCAACGTCGATCCGCTGCTGCAGAAGCAGGCCGACTGCATTTCC
Organism: Roseibium sp.; assembly: GCA_050302295.1. GTDB lineage: Bacteria > Pseudomonadota > Alphaproteobacteria > Rhizobiales > Stappiaceae > Roseibium. Next base: position 9,844 of record JBNLAU010000221.1, read on the forward strand.
ACCATGACATATAACGAATACTGGCAGGTGATCGATGCCGGTATCCCGGCTGAAGATCTGGTCGTCTTCAAATACGAAGACCAGGGCGTGGCAACGCTCGAAGACGGTCTCTATGCGCTGGAATCCAGCCTGGAAGATCCGGCAATGGTCGACAAGCTGGCCCGTTTCGTCAGGGCGTCCATGAAAGGCTGGGCCTATGCCGCGGAGAATCCCGAGGAAGCCGCTGAGATCGTCCTGGAAAACGACGCCACCGGCGCCCAGACCGAAAAACATCAGATCCGCATGGTCGGCGAAATCAACAAGCTTGTTGATGGTTCCGATGGCAAGCTCGACATGGACGCCTATGAGCGCACCGTGAAGTCGCTGCTGTCCGGCGGATCCGATCCGGTGATCACAAAGGAGCCGGAAGGTGCCACAACGACCGTTGTGACGGACAAGCTCTAGATCCGGACCACGCGTTGGTTAAACATCGAAAGGCCGCCTCGAAAGGGCGGCCTTTTTGCTTGCAGGCGAACCTCATACCAAACACGGTCAGATGAGTTCCTGTTTATTGCGGTTGGCATTACCCAGTCGCACAAAAACGCAGGCAAGGTATTCAGCCCTGCCTGCGTTGTCTCGTCCACCAATCCGCTTATGAGGCGTCCAATCGATCCGGGTAACCGGATGCGCCGCCTATTCGGCGGCTTCCCTGACCGCCATCGGATTGTTCGGATGGGTCGTCCAGTTGGCGTAGTCCTTCTCGACCGGCTTCCTGGTGCGTGGGTCGATGCTGCCGGCGGCCATCGGTTCCAGCGTGATGCAATTCTCCACCGGGCAGACATTGACGCACAGGTTGCAGCCGACGCATTCCTCGTCGATCACCTCGAACTTGCGCTCGCCATCGACCATGTTGGTGATCGCCTGGTGGGAGGTGTCCTCGCAGGCGATGTGGCAGCGGCCGCACTGGATGCACAGGTCCTGGTCGATCTTGGCCTTGGCGATGTAGTTGAGGTTGAGATACTGCCAGTCTGAGACGTTGGGCACGGCCCTGCCGACGACCTGGTCGACGGAGGTGTAGCCCTTCTGGTCCATCCAGTCGCTGAGGCCCTCGATCATGTCCTCGACCACCTTGAAGCCGTAGGTCATCGCCGCCGTGCACACCTGAACAGTTCCGGCGCCGAGCGTCATGAACTCGGCCGCGTCCCGCCAGGTGGTGACCCCGCCGATGCCGGAGATAGGCAGGCCATGTGTGGCCGGATCGCGGGCGATCTCGGCGACCATGTTAAGCGCGATCGGCTTGACGGCAGGGCCGCAATAACCGCCATGTGCGCCCTTTCCGTCGACGCTCGGCGCCGGCGACATGATGTCGAGATCGACACCCATGATCGAGTTGATCGTGTTGATCAGCGAGACCGCGTCCGCTCCGCCCGCCTTGGCGGCCTGTGCGGGCTTGCGGACATCGGTGATGTTCGGGGTCAGCTTGACGATGCAGGGCATGCGCGAATGCTTTTTCACCCAGCGCGTGACCATCTCGATATATTCCGGAACCTGGCCGACTGCGGAACCCATGCCGCGCTCGCTCATGCCGTGCGGACAGCCGAAATTGAGCTCGACCCCGTCGGCGCCGGTGTCCTCGACCTTCTTCAGGATGTCGATCCAGTTCTGCTCCTCGCAGGGCACCATCAGGGACACCACAAGGGCGCGGTCTGGCCAGTCGCGTTTCACCTGCTTGATTTCGCGCAGGTTCACCTCCAGCGGCCGGTCGGTGATCAGCTCGATATTGTTGAGTCCGATCAACTGCCGGTCCTTGCCGTGGATCGCGCCATAGCGCGGGCCATTGACGTTGACCACAGCGGGGTCCTCGCCGAGCGTCTTCCAGACAACGCCGCCCCAGCCGGCCTTGAAGGCCCGGACCACATTGTATTCCTTGTCCGTCGGCGGCGCGGAGGCCAGCCAGAACGGGTTCGGCGATTTGATGCCGATAAAGTCTGTGCGCAAGTCAGCCATATTGGCTCTCCCTCAAATCCCTGATGCTGGCGCGTATCAAGCGCTCAATGCGGCGTTGATGCTTTCGGCGGCGACTTTTCCGTCCTCGACGGCAGCGACCGTGAGGTCCTCGCCGCCCAGCACGCAGTCGCCGCCGGCCCACACATCCGCGAGGCTGGTCTTGCGATCCTCGCCGACCACGATCCGCCCTTTTTCGAGCGCAAGCGCGCCGCCGAGATCCGTCTGCACCAGGGTCTGGCCGACAGCCTTGAACACCATGTCGGCAGGCAGTGTCACGGTTTCGCCGGTGCCGGTCAAAGAGCCATTCTGCTCCTCGGTCCGCTCCAGTTCAATCGCGGTGATCGCACCGTTCGCGCCGACAAGAGCCTTGGGCTGAGCCCAGGTCATGATCCTGACGCCGCAGGTTTGCGCCAGCTGCTGTTCAAATTCGGAAGCGTTCATGCGGTCCTGGCCGCGGCGATAGGCGATCGTAACGTCTTCCGCACCCAATAGTCGGGTCTGAACGGCGATGTCGACGGCGGTCATGCCGCCACCGATGACGACGACGCGGCGGCCGACCGGCAGTTTGGCAAGATCTTCGGCCTGCCGCAGGTCGGCAATATAGTCGACAGCGTCCATGGAGCCGGATTTGTCCTCGCCGTCGAGGCCGAGCGCATTCACGCCGCCAAGACCGATACCGAGGAAAACCGCGTCATGAGAGGCGCGCAGTTCGGCCAGGTCCAGATTATCGCCGAGGCGCATGCCGGTCATCAGCTCGACGCCGCCGATGGAGAGGATGAAATCCACCTCCCGGGCGGCGAAATCGTCGACCGATTTATAGGAGGCGATGCCGAATTCATTGAGGCCGCCCGCCTTGTCGCGGGCATCGAACAGCGTTACGTCATGGCCGTGAACCGCCAGCCGGTGCGCGCAGGATAGCCCCGCGGGACCGGCGCCGACGACCGCAACTTTCTTGCCTGTCGGGGCGGCGCGGGAAAACGGCGTGCTGTCGTTTTCGGCCATGAAGTGGTCGGTGGCATAGCGCTGCAGTTGGCCGATTTTCACCGGCTTGCCTTCCGCTGTTTCCCGCACGCAGACCTGTTCGCACAGGGTTTCCGTCGGGCACACGCGGGCACACATGCCACCCAGGATATTCTGCTTGAAAATGGTCTTCGCCGATCCGGTCGGATTGCCGGTCGCGATCTGGCGGATGAATTGCGGAATGTCGATGCTGGTCGGGCAGGCCTGCATGCAGGGCGCGTCATAGCAGAAATAGCAGCGGTCGGCCTCAACCTGGGCCTCATGCGGTTCCAGTGGCGGATGCAGGTCGCTGAAATTCTCTGCGTAGTCGTCCTCAGGCAAGCGTCCGGCGGCAATGTCCGGGCCGGCTTTGGTCTGGGTCATGGAGATCTCCGGAAGGTTGGCGATCATTTTCAAGGGCCCTCCTTCATTTATCGAGGAGGTTCATGATCCCATTGGAAAAAAATTTGAACAATTAGTCAAATATTTTTTAGAGCGATTACAAACCGGAGGATAAAAGTCAGCAATTAAGCAGGCTAAAAACAAAGGCTTAGTTGGAAACGGTCATATCGATATAACATGAGTCACTGCGCGAAGCAGAACTTCTGAGACCTTGATTGGCTCTCATTAATCCGGTTTCGGCCACCCTGGCCGAGAATTTGTCGGTGCAATGCGCCTGACTGAATGCGCCGGAGGCTGTCACCTAGTTGGACAGACGGTAGGAGACCCTTCCGTCGCTTTCCACGATGTAGTTGCCGGGGCTGGATACAAACACAATCAAGCTGAGCACGATGAGCGTTACCGGCCAGAACACGGCAGTCAGGAGCACTCCAAAGAGGCGGGCCGGTGTGCTCAGACCGGATTCCAGGACTTCGCATGAGGATGTGATCAGAAAATAAAGCGTGATGGCGCCATAAAGAATGGCGCCGGCCAGAAAACCGAGCAACATTTTACAATCCCACCTTCAGTATTTCTGATACCGCGTCCCCATGCCCTGCTGCGATATCCCTCAGTCGAACATTAAAGACCAAATGGTCGGTGCAATTGTGGCTGGCGCGCTTTGGAGCCGGTGCGATTGAGCGAAATCCCCACTTTTTTGAGGGCGTGTGGATATATCGGCGGTGTCGGGAAAAGCCGGTCTGGCGCAGGGAGGCAAGCCGAAGCTGCCTCCGCGCCCGGTTTTCCTTACTCCGGATACCAGAGCTTGGCCTTTTCGGCGCCGCGTTCGATGATGACATGACCATTGGCAAAAACGCGGTAGGTATGGCTCCAGTCGCCGTCCGGCCACTTGATGCGCACATTTGCCCGCTCGGCGACACCGAGGCCGAAATGGACGAAACCCATCTGGCCGGATGCATGGCCGGCGCCGACCTGGACGTCCTTCACCCGGGTGTGATTGCCCGTCTTGACGCTGATCTTGGCACCGACGGCACGTGCATTCGGCTGGCCGGGTTGCCGGATATCGACGGCAAGCCAGTTGCCGAGCGGTTTGGGACTTTCAGCCGTTCCCTGCCCCAGATTGCGAAACAGGCTGACGGGCGAGGCACGGTTGACCACGACCAGATCGAGAAGACCGTCGGAGTTGAAGTCGGCGAGCCCGGCGCCGCGGCCCCGGCGATTGAGACCGATACCGGCCATGTCTCCCGCCTCGGTAAATTTGCCGTCCCACTGGCCGAGCAGCAGATTGTCCGGATCGTAGGCGGCAAAGTCCGGCATGGCCTCCACATTGCCCTTGGCGATGAAGAGATCCCACAGGCCGTCATTATTGACGTCCTGGAACTCGGAATGCCAGCCGGTCGAGGGTTTCAAGTCCTCGCCCGTGTAGGGCCGGTGGGCGGTGACGCCGAGATCGAAAGCGATGTCCTGGTAGACCGGAACGGTTTCGTCCGCCTCGGAGTCCAGTTTCTGCAGCTTGGTGTCGCCCATGCTGGTCAGCGCAAATTCGGGAAAGCCGTCAACATCCAGGTCGACCGAGGCGATGCCCATGCCCCAGATTTTCAGATGCTGCCAGCCGTCGGATTTGCGGTAGGGACGGGGCGGCCGATCTTGCGGAACCGCCCAGAGCTGCTCCTGACCACCCCGGTAGTACTGCCGGTCGTTGGAAATTCTGAGCGCCGGTTCCCCGGACCTGTTCCAGTCGGTGAACAGCATCGACAGGCTGCAGTAGCCCGGCGACAGGCGCGTGGCTTCGGGATAGGACACGCCGCCGTCCGGCGCTTCTTCGGGCCGGAACAGAAAATTGTCGTGACAGGTGCCCCACGGAGCTCCCGGCGCGGAGCGGTCCACATAGTTGCCGAAGGCCAGGGTCGGATAGGACTTGCCGTGCTCGAAGGTTGCCGAAAAGGCCGTGCTCCATTCGCGCCCGCCGTCAAAGGCAAGAGTGCGGTTGGCAACCTTGAACCGGCAGTCGCCGCTGCCCTCAAGAATGAGGTTTTCGCCCAGACGCAGCAGGACGAGGTCCAGAACATCGTCATTGTTGACGTCCAGGGGATAGGCCCCGAGCACATTGGCGGATTGCTTGTCCGTCAGACCCAGGTCCGCGGGCGAGAATTTCAGCGGGCCTGCTGTGGCGCTTTCGTTACGGAAAAGCTGAGCGGGGTTCTTGCCCCCGGCAACGAAAAGATCCGGCCGCCGGTCTGCGTTGCAATCGAAGATCGCCGCGCCTCCTCCGACAAAGAACTCCCAGGCGCCGTCATAGGTATGGTTGATCCCTGCGGCTTGAGCCTCTTCCACAAAATGGGGAACGGGCGCGATGGGCTCTTGCCGGGCGCCGTCGGCGGCAGCGGAGGGCGTGATGGCAGCCGCGGTCAGAAGCAGGCAGCAAACAGAGGTGACGAGATGTTTCATTCGGCGATCTCCAGGCTGCGCAGGAAGGCAATGACGGACTGGCGGCCGTCCTCGGCAAGGTCCGAATAGGCCTCTCGGCTCTTCGTCGCCTCGCCGCCATGGGCCTGGATGACTTCGTCAAGGGTCGTCAGGTCGCCTCGGTGGCCGTAGGGCGCGGTGCTGCCGATCCCCCAGAGTTCGGCGGTGAGGAAGACGTCACGGGCGACGAACCGCTGAGCAAGCAACTCATTGCCGAACGTATCATTGGCCGCGTCCGCGATCTTGTGGCGTTTGAGGTCACCGAAAAGCGGTACGAGCACTCGGCCCTGGTTGTCTCTGGGCAGGGCCTTGACCCAGTCCAGCGTGGCAAGGTCAAGGGCGAGCGGCTTGGCCACATCGCTCTGGCGCAAGGTGCCTGCCGTATCAAAGGGGCCGGGATCCTGAAATACCAGGCTTTCAAGCGGCAGTGCGGGGATGTGGCAGGAGGCACAGCCGATGTCGGTGAAGAGCTTCTCACCCTGGTCTGCGGCGTCTTGCCAGATGTCCGGCAAGTCCTGTTTGCGCGCCGGCGCCGGCAGTGTGGCCTGGAAGGCAACAAGGGCCGAAATCTGTCCCGGTGACACTTCATTGGTATGCCCGTCGCCATCGAAATCGTTGGTGCCGGTCCAGGCGGCGCCGAAGCGCTCGACCGACTGCATGCCGTGGTGGGCATTCATGGCATTGACGGTGAATTGGCGCAGGGAGGCGAAAACCCCCTTCTGGCTGAACGGGCGCAGGGTCAGGTCGTCATCGACCCCCTCAAGGCCGGACACGTCCAGCGTGCCGTCCGGATAGGCCGTGAGCGATCCGAAGGAGACACCCTTCGTCTCAAGCAACATGGTTTCCGCTGCGCCGCTGGCCCGCGCCTTTTTCAGCACGGCATGCCGTTGCGCACGCAGATCGGTGGTCATTTCCCGGGCAAGAAGCTCCAGTAGCCCCGCGCCCTGAAGGGCAACCGTGTTGCGCTCGTTGGAAAATTGCGGATCGACCGTGTCGAAGTCCGCGCTCTCGAAACCTTCGGACACGAACACATTGGCGGTGAACGCCCCGGCACCGCCGATGACCGGTTCATTGTGGCAGGAGGCGCATGAGTTGGAGTCCATGCCCGCAAGGCGCTGGAACGCCTGTTGCGTCGGACGACGCACCTTTGTCGGAACGATGGCACCGGTCGCGTCCGGTCGGCCCCCGCCGTCCAGGGTGGTGAATTTGGCTTTGAACAGCTCTTCGCCGACCGGCAGAAGTTCCGGAAGCGGATCCTGTCCGGAAGCTGCCAGGGCGTTGATATCGACATCCTCGCGGATGGCGTTCTCGCTCCAGGGCATCAGAGCCGGATCAGCGGCAGCCGCGGTGGCGAGCGTTACAGCGAGCGCGGCAACCGGTATCGCCAGCTGCGAAAATCGGGTCATGCAGAAACCTCGTTATTGTTGGGCCGGGCAGAGCGGTTTTCGGGCGGCGTGGCGGTTCCCAAAAAATCCATGTCGAGCCGTTCCATGGACTGCGCGATGAGGCCGCTGCGGATGAAGTCCTCGTTCCAGGGCATCACATCGAGGGAAAAATTGTTGCGCAGGTCAGCGACAAGTGCGTCTTCCAGACCTTCCCACATGCCCTTTTCCATGAAGGCGAAGGCGCGCATCGCGGCACCTGTCAGAACCACACGCTTGGGATCTATCATCGCGATCACCCGGGCGATGCCATAGCCGAGCACGCGTCCCGCCTGGTGAAATGCCGTGAGCGCATCCTTGTCGCCTGACCCGGACAGTTCGATCAGCCGGGCAAGGCCGCTGACCCCGGCATCGACAGTCACCGGATCGGTGTCCTCGGGCAGATGGGTGGCTGAACGTACGAGGGCATAATCGGAGAGATAGGCTTCGAGGCAGCCCTTTTTTCCGCAGCGGCAAAGCGCACCGCCGGGAATGTGGTTCGCGTGCCCGAATTCGGCTGCGGTGCCACTGGCACCCGAAAACAGCCGGTTGTTCAGATAAAGTCCCATACCGACGCCGTAGTCGAGCATGATCACTGCAAAGGTTCCGCTGTAACGGCCGGGATCGGACCAGTGCAGCGCTTCCGTGATCATATTGGTGTCGTTGGAGATGTAGCACTCTGCGCCGAAGGCGGATTGCAGCGGGGTGACGATCGGAATCTTGCGGCCCGCAAAGGCCGGGCTCCACGCCACCTGGCCGGTTTCCGTCTCGACGACACCCTGCGCCGCCACGCCGATTTCCCGGACTCGTGACGGCCCGACACCGGCTTCCTGCAGAAATTCGCGTATGGCGTCGGTCAGCGTTTTCGGGAAGCTTTCCGCGTCCGCTTGCGCGCTGTCGAAATGGCAGCATTTGTCCCGTGTGACCTCGCCCGCGAAGTTCACCAGAGACATGTCGATATGATTGACTGAAAGACGGATGCAGATGGTGTAGACCGCATCCGGGTTCAGTTTCAGCAGGGTGCGGGGCCTTCCGCGCGCTTGAGGCGTTTTGGGCTCCTCGCTTTCCAGACTGAGGATCAGCCCCTGGTCCAGAAGGTCGGAAGTGATGGCCGTCACGGTCGCAGGACTGAGTCGCGTCGTCTGGCCGACATCGATCCGTGCCATCGGACCGTTCCGGCGCAGGGCCTGCAATACAATACTTCGGTTTTGCCGCCGGATCTGATCGCGGTCCGCCTTGCGTGTCATGCTCGCTCAGCTCTTCCCAAGGTGTTTCCTCTGTCCCGGGTTTTTCCCGGTTTTCCGCCCTTTCTTGTCATTATTTGATCTCTTCGGGCAGAGTTTTACAAAACCATGTTGACAGGAGCCGTGCTTTACTGCAACTTTTTTTCGGGCGCCAAAAAAAATAACAATAAGGTTGTCCTATCTGAAAGCGTTTGCAAAAGGCGCTTGTCAAATAGATGTGTTTTAGGTGCGGCTTATCGATGTGAGCTGCGCCAACTGGAGGAAACATCGCAATGCGTAAGATTACCACTTTGCTGGCGGGCGCTCTGCTGTCCGCAACTGCAGTGAACCTCGCCCACGCTGGAGACGTTGTCGTTGGTGTGAGCTGGTCCAATTTCCAGGAAGAGCGCTGGAAAACCGACGAAGCCGCCATCAAAGGCGCACTGGAAGCCGCCGGTGCGGAATACATCTCCGCTGATGCACAGAGCTCTTCTGCCAAGCAGCTTTCCGACGTCGAAGCTCTGATCGCCCAGGGCGCGACCGCGCTGATCATCTTGGCTCAGGACGCCCAGGCGATCGGCCCGGCTGTTCAGGCTGCTGCTGACGAAGGCATCCCGGTTGTCGGCTACGACCGTCTGATCGACGATCCGCGCGCCTTCTACCTGACCTTCGACAACGTCGAAGTCGGCCGCATGCAGGCTGCTGCGGTTCTCGCTGCCGCGCCGAAAGGCAACTATGTCATGATCAAGGGCTCCCCGACCGACCCGAATGCGGACTTCCTCCGCGGCGGTCAGCAGGAAGTTCTGGAAGCAGCGATTGACGCAGGCGACATCAAGATCGTTGGCGAAGCCTACACCGATGGCTGGCTGCCGGCGAACGCTCAGCGCAACATGGAACAGATCCTGACGGCAACCGACAACAAGGTT
>JBNLAU010000222.1:0-4303 GCA_050302295.1 Roseibium sp.
TGAGCTGCAAGCCGATGTCGTGCACCTGAACGGCGGCGCGGTCGTTCGGGGCACCGGTGATGGCGATCTTGAACTTGCGCGGCAGGAACGAGAATTCCGGATGCAGCGACGACCACTGGCGCAGGATCTCCGCGTAAGGGCGCGGATCGGCGATTTCGTCGGCGGCGGCACCGGCAAAATGGTCGGCGGTCACGTTGCGGATGCAGTTGCCGGACGTCTGGATGGCATGCATTTCAACTTCCGCAAGCTCTTCCAGGATCTTCGGCGTGTCCTCCAGCTTCGGCCAGTTGAACTGGATGTTCTGGCGCGTGGTGAAGTGGCCATAGCTCTTGTCATATGTGCGGGCAATATGGGCAAGCTTGTGCATCTGACGGCTGTTCAGCGTGCCGTACGGAATGGCGACCCGCAGCATGTAAGCGTGGAGCTGCAGATAGAGGCCGTTCATCAGACGCAGCGGCTTGAACTCATCCTCGGAAAGTTCCCCGGCCAGACGGCGGCGCACCTGATCCTTGAACTGCTCGGTGCGCTGGCTGACAAAGCTGGCATCAAATTCGTCGTAGCGATACATCTTGTTCTCCTAGCAGGGCGCTGCCGTCGGCATTCCAGTGAGCCTGGCGCTGCCCGAAATCAAAATTCCTGTCAGGCCGATACGGCCTGGGCCTGTTTACCGAATGCCGGGTGGGTGGTGGGACCGGCAGCACGGATCTTTTCGCGCAGGCGCACCGGTACGATGACACCGTCCTCAAGCGTCACATCCATTTCATAGACACTGACGACTTCCTGGTTCTTTTCAGCTTCGGCTCCCTCGGCCAGACCTTCGGCAACGGCCTCCTTGCCTTCAAAAATCCTGGCGAGCGTGATCCGTTCGACCCAGGTGCCGTTTTCGCCGAGCCAGACGACATCACCGTTCAAAAGGCGGTTGGCGGTAATAACTTTCATTCTGGTTCACTCTCTTTACGTTCAGGCGGCAACGAACCGGGCCGCTTCCAGCGGCGCCAGCGGTTCGGCCTTGTCCAGGGCGGCGTAGCCGACGGCCTCGCCGATAACAATCAGAACCGGACCGTCGATCTCCTCGCGGTTGGAAAGAACCGCGAGTTCGGAAAGGGTTCCGGAAAACTGGCGTTCGTCCGGGTGCGCCGCGTTTTCAATGACGGCAACCGGCGTTTCTGGCTTGAGACCGGCGCCGATCATCCTCTCGGCCACGGCGGCGGCAACGGTGCGGCCCATATAGACGGCAACCGTCGCGCCTTTCAGTGCCAAATCCGCCCAATCCGGCAGGGTTTCGGACCTGGCATTGTGGCCGGTCGCGAAGACCAGGTTGGAGGCCACTCCGCGAAGGGTCAGCGGGATCTGGGCCGAAGCGGCCGCGGCAAAGGCTGCGGTAACGCCGGGAACCACTTCAAATCCGATCCCTCCTTCGCGGAGTGCCTCCATTTCTTCCGCCGCCCGGCCAAAGATCATCGGATCCCGGCTTTCAGGCGCACAACTTTCAGGCCCTTTTTGCCAAGGCCGACCAGAAGCTCACAGATTTCCGACTGCGCCACGGAATGAGCGCCCTTGCGCTTGCCGACGCAAATACGTTCCGCATCCCGGCGGCCCATGGCAACGACACTTGCCGGAACCAGCGCATCATGAAGAATGACATCGGCTTCCTGCAGCAGGCGCTGCGCGCGCAGGGTCAGGAGGTCCTCCGCGCCCGGGCCGGCACCCACCAGCCAGACGAACCCCGGCTCGCCGGTCATGCTGTTCAAGAGGCGCTGCGCCTCCGCGCGGGCGACGTCGGCTTTTCCGGCGTAAAGATTGGAGGCAACGGAGCCGGAAAAGAACCGTGCCCAGAAGTTGCGGCGCAGGGGGCCGTCCGCAATCAGCCTTGTGGCCGCATCGCGGAAGCTTTCCGCCAGCCGGGCGAGCTCGCCGGTTGCGAGCGGCAGCATGGCCTCGATACGCGCGCGGATGTGGCGGGAGAGCACCGGGCCGACACCTGTGGAGGTGACCGCGACGGCGATCGGCGCGCGGTTGACGAGGGCGCCGGTGTAAAAGTCGCAAAGCTCAGGCTTGTCGACAGCATTGACCGGCACGCCTGAAAGGCGCGCGGCATCGGCAACGGCCCTGTCGAGTTCCTGATCCTCACGCGCGGAGAACACCAGCGCGGCATCGGTCAGGTGTCCGGCATGAAAGTCCTCGGCCAGATGCTCGGCCTGGAAAAGATCGATGGCCTTGCGGAGATCTTTTTCGGGAGACTTGGAGACAACGACGATCCTGGCGTTGGTCTCGCCCAGAAGGCGCACCTTGGCGGCAGCCTCCGTGCCGTGGCCGACCACGACAACACGCTGTCCGGCAACCTTCATGAAGGCCGGAAACACGTCGAGCCGGTGTTCCGGCTTTTTCAGTGTTTTCAGTGTGTCGCTCTGGCGCCCGGCCATCTCGAGGGTCTCCAATCCCAGTATGATGGCCTTAATGTAATGGGCGGCCCTTCGGGGCGCCGGGCACCGGTTTTCAAAGCTCGGATGAGAAGAGGAATAGTTTTTTCCCAAAGGTCCGATTGACCGACTTCAATTCCCGGCCGCCGGTTTCCGCGAGGATCGCCCGAAGTTGCCGAAATTACCGCACAGGTTGCCGCGGGTTTCCGGGGGTGACGAAAATGCTGCTTCAAGCTATGTGTTGGCCGGGACACGAAAATTTAAAACAAAGAGAATTCCAATGCCTTCCTTAAAGACCTATCTCGCCTTCCCGGCCGCTCTCGGACTGCTGGCTGTATTCACGTCCGCTCAAGCCCAGGACAGCTCTCAGGGAAACTTCTGGCAGACCCATTGTGCCGGCAAGGCCCGATCCACGGAGGCGCTGACTTGCGAAGCAACCCAGAGCGTCCGGATGAAGAAGAGCGGCCAACTGCTCTTCAAGGTGGATATCGTCTATCCCGCAGGCAAAGCTGCGCCGCTGCTCAAGATGCAGGCTCCGCTCGGGTTCTATCTTCCCGGCAAAATCAAGCTCGCGGTCGATGACAAGCCCGTCACCGAAATGGACATCGGCACCTGCGATCAGCGCGGATGTTTTCTTTCAGCCTCGGCACCTCCGGAGATGATCGATGCGATGAAAGCCGGCGCCAAACTGCAGATCGATTTTGCGCCGGCGGCCGACCGCAGGCAGAGCATCAGCCTGCCGTTGACCGGCTTCAGCCGCGCAATGGACGCCATTCAATGAGGCGGCTCCATCGCTGCGGCTGGTAAGACGGGACGACATGAAAAAGCCGGCGAATGCCGCCGGCCTTTCCGTTCAACTGCCGGAACAGTCGATTATTTCATCGCCTGCATCACGGAGACGAAGTTGGCGACGGCCGCACCCCCCATGTTGAAGATGCCGCCGATTTCCGCGTTCTTGACCTGAATGTCACCGGCAGTGCCGGTCAGTTGCATGGCCGTCAACACGTGCATGGAAACGCCGGTGGCACCGATCGGGTGACCTTTGGATTTCAGGCCGCCGGACGGGTTGACCGGCAGCTTGCCGTCCATTTGGGTCCAGCCCTCCCGGATTACCTTTGCCCCCTCGCCTTCCGGCGCCAGACCCATTGCCTCGTATTCGATCAGCTCGGCAATGGTGAAGCAGTCGTGAGTCTCGACGAAGGAGAGGTCTTCCAGCGCCAGATTGGCATCGCCGAGCGCCTCTCCCCAGGCCTTGGAACAGCCTTCGAATTTCAGGATGTCGCGCTTGGACATGGGCAGGAAGTCCTGCACATGGGCCATGCCGCGGAAGGCGACCGCCTTCTTCATGCCGAGCGCCGTGGCCGGATCGGTGAGCACAAGGGCAGCGGCGCCGTCGGACACCAGCGAGCAGTCCGTCCGTTTAAGCGGACCCGCGACATAGGGGTTCTTTCCGCTTTCCGCGCGGCAGAAGTCGAAACCGAGATCCTTGCGCATCTGGGCATAAGGGTTGTTGACCCCGTTCTTGTGGTTCTTGGCGGCAATGCCGGCCAGCGCATCGGACTGGTCGCCGTATTTCTGGAAATAGGCATCCGCGATCTTGCCGAAGACCCCGGCAAAGCCTCCTGGAATATCGCCTTCTTCCTTCAGGTAGGAGGCTTTCAGAAGGTTTTTACCGATTTCCGGCCCCGGTGTGGTGGTCATCTGTTCGACGCCGACCACGAGCACGAAGCGGGCATCGCCGCATGCAATGGCACGGACGCCCTGATGTACGGCGGCGGACCCGGTCGCGCAGGCGTTCTCAACGCGCGTTGCCGGCTTGAAGCGCAGGGCCGGATCGGCCTGCAGAACGAGGGAAGCGGTAAAATCCTGCGCGGAAAAGCCTG
>JBNLAU010000223.1:0-6741 GCA_050302295.1 Roseibium sp.
CTGACCGGAGCTTTCCATCAAAGACATCGCACCATCCTTGTTTGCTATGCGAGGAACAATGGCACACGCAGCTCGGTCTTCATCAAAGACATGTGTCGCTGTCGTGGCGTCATGTCGCGAGGAATTAGCACAGGGACCGGCTTTAACCAAGGGTCATAGCGACGTACGCCTATTGGAAAACGACACCAAAGTTCCACAAATTCAAAATTGTTCCGCACGTGCTCTGATGATCATCAGGCAGAAAGCGGCAAGACCGTCTAGCCGCGTCTAATAAAGCGTCGGGTCGCGCCGGGTCTCCTGCGCCTCGGCTTCCTGCTCGAGGCGCCGCTGCAGTTTGCGCACGACGATCCTCTGCAGGTCCTGCTGCGCAGCCGAGGCCGGACCGAAGGCCGAAACCTCGATCCCGGTTGCCGCGTCAATGGCGGTCACTTTCACCTGTTTCCCGACTGGCCGGTATTCCAGATAGATTTCGCCTTGCTGCGGCTCCCGACTCATCGCGCTTCTCCTTGCTCCGCAAGGTTTGGAGGACCGATGTTCCGTTGCACATCGGTCTGCTCTAACACGTTAAAATCGAACAACTTTTGACTGCCCGACAGATGCAAGCGGCGCCAGTCCGGCTTTTCAAAGCCTGACTGGCGCCAGAACGCACAATTTTATGATCCGTCCCCTCGCCTTTTCAAGACCGGCGTCTCTGGCCTGGTTCGATATGGGTCAGTTGCATTCCGATCAGAGGCGGGCTTGGGAACCCGTGCCCTGCAAGTCGTCCCGATCGTAAATGTCGTCCCGGAAATGCACCACACCGTCGGCATTCGCCCAAGCGGTAACATAGGTCAGGTAAAGCGGTGTGGTTTCATTCAGCTTCACGTCTTCGCGCTGGCCGCTCCGGATGACGGAATCCACACGGTTGCGGTCCCAGTCATCGTTCGATGACTGAAGCAACCAGGTGACCAGTTCACGGACGTTCTGCACGCGAACACAGCCGGAGGAATGGAACCGGTTGGATTCGCCAAACAGCGTCTTGGACGGCGTATCGTGCAGATAGACCTGGTGCTTGTTGTGAAAATTGATGCGCACATGGCCAAGGGAGTTTTTCGCACCCGGATCCTGCGTGAAGCGGTATTGGACCGCCTCATCGGTGTTCCAGTCGATCTGCTGCCAGGTAAGCTCGTTGTTGTGCCAGTCGAAGATCCTGATGTGGTTGCGGGCAAGATACTCCGGATCCTTTTTCATTTTGGGGATCAGGTCCTTGCGGATGATCGACTTCGGCACCGTCCAGTCGGGGTTGAAGTTCAACTCGTAGATCTTGCTGTTCAGGATCGGGGTCTGGCGGTCGATCTTGCCGACCACAGCCGTGTGGCGTGAGCGGACCCGGCCGTTTTCCACTGCCTCAATTTCCGCCGCCGGAATGTTCACCATCACATAGCGGTCACCCAGGAAACCGGACATGGACTTCAGACGGACCAAGTTCGTTTCCAGCTGACGCAGGCGGACATGTGCCGGAATGTTGAGCGCGGCAACGGTGTCGGCGCCCATGACGCCGTCCGGAATCAAACCATGACGGAGCTGAAAGCGGCGCAGACCCGCATCAACATAGGAATCGAATGTATCGGAAAGCCCGGCCTGCTGTTCCAGATCGCCCGAGGCGATCAGCCGGCGGCGCAGTTCGACGACACTTGGATCCTTGACACCGATGCGCAGCGCCTTGCTGCCGGACGACACAGTCCCCCATCCGCCAGCCTGAACGATGCGCTGATAGCGGTTGATGGCCACAGCGAGATAGTCGGCGGTTTCCGGCGAGAGAGTCGGCGCGGAGGAATTCACCTCGGTGATCTTTTCCGTCGCAATGTCGAAATTATCCGCCCATTCAACGGTTTGATTGTTCTGCTGCAAGGACTGCTGCGCGGTTTGCGCATGCGCGTGAGCGCCAACCAGAAGCGGCGCAGCCAATCCAAGCGCGCACATCCCCAGAAGCGATTTTCTCTTAGTCCATTTCAAGTGAAGCTTTATCCCGACCGGTCCGGATAAAAGGTTCATTGCCGACCCCATGTTGCTGCGTCCATGCATAAATTTCTTGTGTTATCCGGCGCGGCTGAAAGAAAACGGGCCACACCGCCTGTTCCGGCACCAACTCCTATCGGAAGGGCGTTAACAAATCGATTGATTCTTTAACCACCTTTGCGCCTAGAGTGCCGTACAAAGCCATTCCATTGTGACCACAAGATGTCAGCCCGGGTGAGACAGGTTTTCGCCGGATTTCACCACAGATTTTTGCTTCGAAATCAGAAAAAGGGGAATGCAAAACTGCGTGAAGGCTCCGAATGCAGACCGCAGGTCAAGCTTTCGCAACGGTGCCCCTTGCACCTTCTGGCGGTCGAGCAAATCTTTTAAAATATGAGCCCTGCCAAAACGAAAGCACCGCCCGGTGAAATGCGCCGGGCGGTGCTTTGTCATCTGAATGTGCCACAAAAATCTTACAGACGGTAGAGGATCTGATCCGTCCAGAACCGCTCGAGGCGGCGCAGGGACTTGTTGAGGATAACGAAGTCCTCCGGACCGATTTCGCCGACCTGCTGCACGGACAGAATGTGACGCTCATAAAGATCGTTGACGATCCTTGCCACTTCCTGCCCCTTGTCCGTCAGGCTCACGCGGACGGACCGACGGTCCATACGCGAACGCTGATGGTGAATGTAGCCGGTTTCCACCAGTTTCTTCAGGTTATAGGAAACATTCGAACCAAGGTAGTAACCGCGTGTCCGCAGTTCACCGGCCGTCAGCTCCGCATCTCCGATGTTGAAGAGCAGCAGCGCCTGCACGCTGTTGACGTCGGACCGGCCCATACGGTCGAACTCATCCTTGATGACGTCCAGAAGACGCCGATGCAGCCTTTCAACGAGTGTTAGAGCCTCGAGGTAAAGCGGTTTGATTTCCGCCTCTTCCTCTTCACCCGATGCCACAACGTCGACTGCCCTACTTGCGGTGATCATTTGTTTGCGCCTCTTAATTTAGTACCTGCCATATGACGGATATTGTTCCCGCCTTGACGAGCAATCTAACCAAGCGATTCTAAAATCCGCTTAAGAGACACACTGAATCATCCGTTAACGTTTTCAGGGTGTTTTAGATGCCTTGTTTAGCTTTTGTTTACTATGAGCCCCGCAGGAACTTGACGATTCCTGAGAAATCCTTGGCTTCACCACCAGAATTACAGAACAGTGCATACAAAGACGCCGCTTCAGCCCCCAGTGGCGTTGCGGCACCTGCGGAATTTGCGGCCTCCTGCGCCAATTTTAGATCCTTCAACATCATCGCCGCGGCGAACCCGGGCTGATAGTCCCTATTGGCCGGAGAGGACGGCAATGGCCCCGGCACCGGGCAGTAGGACGTGAGCGACCAGCACTGACCGGATGCGGTCGAGGAAATGTCGAACAGTTTCTGCGCGTCGAGGCCCAGCTTTTCGGCCAGCACGAAAGCCTCCGAAACGCCGATCATGGAAATGCCAAGGATCATGTTGTTACAAATCTTGGCCGCCTGGCCATTGCCCGCCCCCCCGGCGTGGACAATCGTCTTGCCCATGATGTCGAGAAAGGGACTGGCGGCTTCAAAAGCCTTGTCCGGTCCGCCGACCATGAAGGTGAGCGTTCCGGCCGCCGCGCCCGCGACACCGCCGGAGACCGGTGCGTCGACCATGAGCATGCCTTTTTCCTCCGCCGCTGCGCTCACCGTGCGCGCGCTGTCAACATCGATCGTGGAGGAATCGATCATCAGCGAGCCTGGCCTGGCATTGTCGAGAATGCCGCCCTCGCCCTGGTAGATCTGGCGCACGTGCTTGCCGGCAGGCAACATGGTGACAATCACATCCGCTTTCGCGGCAAGGTCCGCCACCCCGGCCGCTTTCTCTCCACCCGCGTCCGCATGGGCGGTCAAAGCCTCCTCGGAGAGGTCGAATCCCAGAACCCTATAACCGGCTTTGACCAGATTGATGGCCATCGGCCCACCCATATTGCCCAGGCCGATGAACCCGATAGTGATTGCCATGATTTCCTCCCAAACGAAATTTCACGTTTTCTTTGAATCTATTGACGGTCCCGGTTGAACCGTTTTGGCAGGCGCTTCAAAAACTGATTCAAGCTTCTGTCGGCGATCTGCCGCCGGATGCCGCCCGGTTTTCCTTCTCCATCAGATAGGCCAGCAGGGCATAGATCGCGATCGTCAGCAGAAAAAAGGAAATCTCATATGGCCTGCGGCCATAGAGATCTGAAAAGGCCGTGTGCATGACGATCTGGCAAAAGCAACGAAACAGCCACATGACCGTGCCCCAGGAGACGGTCAGCCACAGTCCGGTCGCGGCGACCAGGTCCAGTACAGCGAAGAATACGATTGCCCCCTGAAGGGCGATCGGCATTTCCCAGAACCAAAGGCCTCGCCACTCCACTATCCCGATGATCCGCGCCCAGTAGATCACGCCGCCACCAATCAGGATGACCGCGATGCAGCGCAGATACCAGATAAGCACCGTGCTCCAGGGCGGGCGGGATTCAATCAGGTCCTGAAAGCTTGTAATCATGAGAAGCTGAATTCCGTGAGTTCCGTATTATTCCGCCAGAACCGCATTATAGCGGCAAGTCTCCGTCAGGCGGCTCCTCGAAATACGACGCCAGCTCCGCGCTGTCCACTTGATCAAATCGGGAAGGGCTCCATTTGGGCGACTGGTCCTTATCCACCAGCACCGCACGGATGCCTTCGAAGAAATCGGTTCCCTGAAGGATTCGCGAGACGATCCGGTATTCCAGTTTCATGCACTCGTTGAAGGAGAGCGCGGCGCAGCGCTTCATCTGCTCAAAGGCCAACAGGACGCTGGTCGGGGATTTGTCGCGGATGACTTTCGCGGTCTTTTTCGCGAAGTCACTGTCCGCGGCCTCCAGACGGGCCAGAATGTCCGGCACAGTGTCGGCGGAAAAGGCGGCTTCGATGAGATCAGCGTTTTCCGCAACAGGCCCCTTTTCCGGCGTCGTCAGATAAGGAGCCAGGGTGGTGTTGATGTCCTCCGCCGTTTCCAGCGCCAGTTCGACATCCTGCAGCAATGCCTCCGGAACGGCGTGGGTGAGAACACCCGTTGCCAGTGCGTCCCCCTGCTTCATGCGCCCCGCGCTGAGCGCACAATACATGCCGGTCTGCTTCGGCATGCGCGGCAGGAACCAGCTTCCGCCCACATCCGGGAAAAATCCGATCCCGGTCTCGGGCATGGAAAACAAGGTCTTTTCCGTACCTACACGATGACTGCCGTGGACCGAAACGCCAACGCCACCTCCCATGACAATGCCATTGATCAGAGCGACATAGGGTTTGGGATAGGATTTGATCTGCGCGTTCAAGACATATTCTTCGCGGAAGAACCCGCTAAGCCCCTCCGTTTGGCCCGCCATTCTGGCGTCGTAGATGCTGCGGATGTCGCCGCCTGCACAAAAGGCCTTGTCTCCTGCCCCCGTGATGACGACATGGGCAACGGACGGATCCGCCGCCCAGCGCATCAGCTGATTTTCCAGTGCCACCACCATGGCCTGGTTGAGCGCGTTCAGCGCTTTAGGCCGGTTGAGGGTAACGAATCCGGCCTTGCCGCGTTTTTCAAACAGAATGTCGTCGCTCACTAAGGCGCCTCATACAAAAGAAAGAGTCGTTTCAAAAACCTGGCAGCTGATTTTCACTCAGTCCTTCAAAAGCTGCCGGGCAATGATCAGCCGCATGATCTCGTTGGTGCCCTCCAGGATCTGGTGCACGCGGACGTCCCGGAAATATCGTTCGATCGGATAATCACGCAAGTAACCGTACCCGCCATGAAGCTGCAGAGCTTCATTGACAACCTTGAAGCCAGTGTCCGTCGCCAGCCGCTTGGCCATGGCCGCCAGTTTTGTGGCATCGGGGGACTTGGCGTCAACGGCGGCGGCGGCCTTGTGCAAAAGAAGACGGGCGGCCTCCAGTTCAGTCGCCATATCGGCGATGCGGAACTGCAATGCCTGAAATTCGGCGATCGGTTTGCCGAACTGATTGCGTTCCTTGACATAGGCCAGGGCATGATCAAGGCAGGCCTGCGCCGCGCCAAGCGAGCAGGCACCGATATTCAGCCGGCCGCCGTCAAGCGCGGACATGGCGATCTTGAACCCCTGCCCCTCTTCGCCGACCAGATTCGATTTCGGCACGCGGCAGTCCTGGAAGTTTACCTGGGCAGTCGGTTGGCTCTTCCAGCCGAGCTTGACCTCATTGGCACCGAAGCTGAGACCGTGCGTGCCCTTTTCCACCAGAAGGCAGGAAACGCCCGACGGCCCCTCGCCCCCGGTGCGCACCATAACCGCATAAAGGTCACTGACCCCGCCGCCGGAAATGAAGGCTTTGGAGCCGTTGAGAATGTAATGATCGCCATCGTCCCTGGCACTGGTCCGCAGGCTGGCTGCATCGGAGCCGGAGCCGGGCTCTGTCAGGCAATAGCTGGTCAATAGCTCCATGGTGCAGAGCCGGGCAAGATACTTCCGGCGCAACTCTTCCGATGCGAAGGTGTCGATAATCCATGCGACCATGTTGTGAATTGAAAGATAGGCAGCCGTCGACGTACAGCCCTTGGAGAGTTCCTCAAAGATCAGGGCCGCGTCCAGACGTGTCAGCGCGGAACCGCCGACTTCCTCCTTCACATAGATGCCGCCGAAGCCGAGTTCCGCGGCCTTGCGCAATGTAGGAATGGGGAAATGG
>JBNLAU010000224.1:0-8651 GCA_050302295.1 Roseibium sp.
ATGCACGGAATGAGCCTGGGACCTGCCGATCTGGCGGCTTCAAGAGGCATGAAAACCACAAGGGTTGGCGGCGGGCATCCTGACTACGCGGTCTTGTCCGACGATACTGGCACCGGCGGTCGAACGGCATATCAGCAGGATCTTTGGCACTATACGGTCGGCAAAATGGTCGACGCTTGTCTGTCCTGTGGTCTGAAGCCGTTTTACGGACCATTCGGTGATTTCTCCGATGCAGCGGCTTGTGAAAGCCAGTTCCGGAATGCCTTTTTGATGGGGTGCCTGGGCGCTTGGTCCCTGCACCCATCACAGATTGATATCGCCAAAAAGGTCTTCTCACCCGATCCGGCAGAAGTGGCATTTGCCAGGAAGATCCTGGATGCAATGCCGGATGGAACCGGTGCGGTCATGATTGAAGGCAAAATGCAAGACGATGCGACCTGGAAACAAGCAAAGGTGATTGTAGACCTTGCCAAGCTGGTTGCATCCAAGGATGCCGAGCTTGCCGAAGTCTATGGTCTTTAGAAATTGGCAAGGCCCGTCGTCTAAGGTTTAATGTTACAACGCTTGCAAGCAGGCTGCCGACACGGTATCCCGGCATTGCATGCAGTAGGCGGAATAGTAACCATGCGAACGGCGAAATTTAGAATTGGGCAGGTCGTTCGGCACCGGATTTACCCCTTCCGGGGCGTGATTTTCGATGTCGATCCGACCTTCAGCAACACCGAGGAATGGTGGGATGCTATCCCGGAGGATGTGCGTCCGCGGCGCGATCAGCCGTTTTATCATCTGCTCGCCGAAAACGAAGAAACCGAATATGTCGCTTATGTGAGCGAACAGAACCTCGAGCCGGACATGACCGGCGAGCCCGTTCGTCATCCGCAAGTGGAAGAAATATTCGAGGAGCAGACAGACGGCTCCTATCTGCCGCGCAGCGTGGAAATTCATTGAGAATCCGATTACCGGAACGGGGATTGTAGACACATGGAGCTACGCCCGAGACCGGATTTCAGGGCAAAAAAAAGGCCGGAACGTTTCCGTTCCGGCCTTCTTTTGTTTTGGTTCAGCAGACTTGATTAAGCCTACTGGCCTTCCTTTTGAGCATCGATCAGCTTCTGACGAGCTTCATCAGCCTTTTTCTGAAGCTCGCTCTGAAGCTCTTCCTGGCGCTTTTGCAGATCGGCAAGGTCCATCGGGTCGCCGTCATAGACCTTGGTGAAACCGATCAAGGTCATCTTGAATACGATTTCCTTGGCTTGCTGGTTGAGCGGTGCAACCCGCATTTCGCCCCCCTGCTTCATCGCATTGATGAACGTGTCATCAATGGCGAGTTCGGCGTAACAGGCGTTGGGGGCGCAGATGCTGTATTTTCCCTGCAGCGGTTTGCTGTCGTCAATCTGGATTCGCAGACCAGGTTGAATCAGCACGCCGGTCGGAACAGCAACCAGCAGCTTCTTGCGAGCCTCACCTTCCTTTTCCTGGATAGCGATATTGCTCAGGAATTGTCCGGTATTGGTGCGCAGTTCAATCGAAATGAAGCAGATTTCCTTCTGCGTCTTCGGATTGGTGTTACACGCCTTCGTCCAAGGGCTTTTTTCTTCCTGGGCGATTGCGGGAGCACCTGCAAAAGAAGACAGAACCAGAAACGCACCTGCGGCGCATCCGAACAATCCTCTTTTCAAAACACTCTTCATCGAAACGTCCTCAATCGTGCGTGTGCGGAACTTTCGCGTTGTTCTGGGACATTCCGGAAACAACCGCAAGACCCGCAAGAACATTTGAACCGTGAAAACATGGTAAGGCACCCAATTAGGGCAAGAGGGTGGCCGATTTGCAACGTAGGCCTGAGTTCCGATTCAAATCTGAATATCTTGGTGTTTCTTGCTGATGCCGGGCGCGTCCGTACCAGCCATGTGATACGCTCGCCGGTGAGAATCAACAGAATCTCGGGCGATTTGTTATGCGTATCTTTAAAGATAATGGAATTTTCTTGCGCAAGAGCACACTCGGTACGGTCTTGACCGCGGCGTGGCTGGCCATGGCGCTTTTTGCCGGTTCCGCCGCCGCGGATGACGAAAACGTACCCTGGAGCCATGCAATATCCATGCACGGGACCCCTTCCCTTGGGCCGGACCAGCCGTTTCCATATGCCAATCCGGATGCGCCCAAGGGCGGAGGGATCACGCTCGGCGTTCAAGGAACATTCGACAGCATGAACTCCTTCATCGTCCAGGGCGGCTGGACGTCGGCACGGGGCATGCGCGAGCGGGAAATGGGCAACAATGTCCTGGAAAGCCTGCTGGTACGCTCCTATGCGGAACCCTTTTCGCTTTACGGTCTTCTGGCGCAAAAGGTGCGCATGCCGGACAGCCGGGAGTGGATCGAATTCGAGCTGAACCCGAACGCGAAGTTCTCGGACGGCTCGCCGGTCACCGTCGATGATGTCATCTTTTCTCTCGAGATCATCGAGGAAAAGGGCCGTCCGCCTTACCGCAATTGGTACGCTGCAATTGCCGAAAAGCAGAAGACGGGGCCAAACCGTCTGAAGCTGATTTTTGAAAATGGCGAAAATCGCGAACTGCCGCTGCTGATTGCCCTGGCCCCGATTTTTTCCAAAAAGAACACAGATGCGGAGAACTTCGACAAGTCGTCACTGACACCGCCTGTCGGCTCTGGCCCCTATACATTCAAAACGGTCGAGCCGGGCCGTCTGGTGGTCTACGAGAAAAATCCGGATTACTGGGCGAAAGATCTGCCGGTAAAGGCTGGTTTCGACAATTTCGACGAGATCCGCATCGAATATTTCCGTGACGAAACAACGCTTCAGGAAGCCTTCAAGAAGGGGTTGGTCAACGCTCTGCAGTTCCGGGACCCTGCGCGATGGGCAACTGGATTTGATTTTCCGGCCGCAGAGAACGGAGATGTGGTCAAAATGGAGATCCCGCTCGGGATCCCGGCGGCAATGCAAGGTATCGCCTTTAATACGCGCCGTGAGCAATTCTCCGACCGCAATGTGCGCAAGGCACTCCGCATGCTGTTCGACTTCAAGTGGGTGAACCAGAACCTCTACCATGGGCTCTATACCCGCACGGTTGGCTATTGGGACAATTCGGACCTTTCATCGGTTGGCCGGCCGGCAAGCGAGCGGGAAAGGAAAATGCTGGCGCCCTTCCCCGAAGCGGTCGATCCTGATGTTATGGCCGGGACCTGGCGTCCGGCGGATGCGGATGGCTCCGGGCGTGACAGGAAGGTTCTGCGGTCGGCTCTCGAGGTGTTTTCAAAGGCCGGTTACGGCCTGAAGGACCGTAAGCTGGTCCACGAGGAAACAGGCAAACCGCTGGCGTTCGAAATTCTCGCCAAGAACGAGGATGAGGAAAAACTTGCGCTCGCCTATATCCGCACGCTCGAACTCCTCGGCATCGAAGCGTCGGTACGCAGCGTCGATCCTTCGCAATTTGAAGACCGCAGAACCAAAAGAGACTTCGATATGGTGTTCAACACCTGGCGGGCGTCGCTTTCGCCGGGCGCAGAGCAATATGGCCGCTGGTCGTCCAAAGCCGCCGATCAGGAAGGGTCCTTCAATTTTGTGGGAGCGAGAGAACCTGCCATCGATGCGCTTATCGACGAGATCGTCGGAGCCCGCAGCCGAGAGGAATTTGTGGATGCCGTCAGAGCCTTTGACCGCGTTCTCATCTCCGGGGCTTATGCCGTGCCGCTGTATCACGTTTCGGACGACTGGCTTGCCCGCTGGAAACAGGTGGTGCCCCCGCAGCAACATGCGCTTTACGGGCATGAATACGACACGTGGTGGTCTGCTGCGGCTCAATAATCGGACCAATGGACGAAAAACGCTATGAAAGCCACACAAGAAAGCCTTACCAAGGAGTATCATGAAAGCGGGGCCTGGTCCGACGTGCCGCTTGATGAGCTTCTTAGAAGAACAGCTTCCGAACACCCCGACCGTCTGGCGCTGGTGGATGCGCCGGACAGGCCGGCCTGGACAGGCGGCTCGCCTCGCCGGCTGACCTTTGCTGAAGCCGACAGGGAAGTTGACCGTCTGGCGGCGTTCTTCAACACCGTTGGCCTGTCGGCCGATCATGTTGTCGGCGTGCAGGCTCCCAACACGGTTGATACGGTTATTGCCATTCTGGCAGCGATCCGTGCTGACCTGATTATTTCTCCTTTGCCGCTGCACTGGCGCCAGAAAAACGTTGTTGAAGCGCTGAATTCCATCGGTGCGAAGGGATTTATTGCCGCCGACCGTGTTGAGACACGCGATATTGGGTTGGCTGCCCGCGACGTGGCGGCGGACCTGTTTTCGCTTCGTTTCGTGTTCGGTCTCGGCAAAGATGTCCCGGACGGACTGATCGAACTCGGTCCCATGCTCAATGAAATGGGCGACGATCTGAAGTTCTCCCCCAGTGAGCGCCCGGATCCTGCTGATCATACCGCGACCATTTGCTGGAGCCGGAGCGGTGAAGAAAACGTGCCGGTCACCCGGTGCCACAATCACTGGCTTTCCGCCGGCAAGATGATTGTCCAGGAGGCTCATATCAAGGAGGCCAGCGCGCTGCTGGTGCCCTACTCCCTCAGCGGCCTGACCGGATTGGGCGGCGGCCTTGTGCCGTGGCTTCAGACGGGCGGCACGCTTCACCTGCATCACCCGACTTCGCTCGCAAATCTGGCAGCGCATGCCAATGAGGTTGCGGCGGATGTCGTTATGACGCCGGGCCCCCTGGCGCATACGCTCGACAGGAAGCTGGACAACAACAAGACCACTGTTCTGGCGGCATGGAATATCGCCGCGCCGCGACCCACAACCTTTGTCGCGCGCAGACGCCTTGTGGATCTGCATATCGCAGACGAATTCGCCCTGATCGCCAAGGCAAGAGGCCCATCGGCCAAGATGAAGGCCACCGAGCTGGGAAAGCATAGCGGGCCGAACGGGTGTGAAAGCGGGCCAGCCCTCCTGGAAATAGCAGTCACCGATGAGGTGGAAACGCAAACGCCCACTCTGCTGGTCAAAGGACCGATGGTTCCTGAAATCGGCTGGCGTACGATCAACGGCGACCAGCGGCGTGTTCGCTGGGAGGGAACGGGATACCTGAACACCAATATCAAGGTCGAACTGACAGAAGGCGGAATTTCGGGATTTGGCATCCCGGGCCTCTATGCTCTTGGGACGGGCAATCTTGAAACCATCGACGTGCTATATTCCGGCTATCCCGGGATCAGGGAGGCGGCAGCCTTTGTCGTAGAGGACGCGGTGATTGGTGCGAGGATGTATGCCGCCCTTGTGCCCGAAGCAGGTCATGTGCCCGACTCCAATGCTTTCTTTGCCTATCTGGACGCAGAAGGGGTTGATCTTGCCAAGATCCCGCATCGTGTGTTGATTTTGCAGTCATTGCCACGCAATTCCGACGGGACAATCTGCCGGGAACGCCTAACCTTAAGGACACAGCGGCTGCCTGCTGCCGTGGCGTAGGTGGGAACAGGGAATGGATTTGGAAACTTCGCTTTCCTGGCGCGGGCCCTTTTGGTACGCGGGCCGCCGCCCGAGGAGAATGGCCAACAGCGATGAGCCGGAAGACCTTGACGTCTCATTGCTGGATATGTTCGCGCGCGGAAGCGAGTTGCCCACAGGGCTCCCTGCTGCTGTCGTGGTGGACATTGCCAGTCTTGAGGAAAGCGAGGGGGAACGATTTTTCACCTGGCTCTTAGAGCAAATTGAAAGACTTCCGTGTGAGGTGCCTTTCTATGTGCTGACCGGTAGTACGGAAGTTTTGCCGGAAAGGATACAGGCCGCGGCAATTATCGACCGTGTCGTGCCGGACGACATTCTGCTCATGCTGATCTGCATTCATCAGCGAGCTATATTGCGCTCGGAAGAGGCTCAGCTCAGGCGCCGGATATTCGGCCGGATTCCGGGGTTCGGTACGGCTCCGCACCACAGCGGAACGAGCAGCCTTATGGTGGTTGGCCTGAGTGGACGCTTTCTGGAATGGCAGGATGCGAGCGATCACAAGGTGGAGGTTGTGGGCGCTTTCGATGGCAATATGGCCGTTGAGTTCATGTCGCAACGTGCCTTCGATGCGGTCGTCGTGGACGCCCCCTTTGACGATGCGATCGACTATATGCAGCAAATTCGCAGGGATGCGCGATTTTCCGGTCTTCCGGTACTTGCTGTATGTGAAAGCGAAGAGGATCTGGTGCTTTTGTTCCGGAACGGTGCTTCGGATGTTCTGGTGGGCGAAAACCGCAAGGAAACACTGACCCGGCGGTTGAAGTCCGCCATCCGTTTCGGGAAACGGCGCAGGCTTTCCGATCGGATCCTTGCCGAAAGTCAGGTGTGGCTGCGTCAACAGGTGGCTCACGGTGGCCTTGAGCCAGAGTATTACGTCAACTACCTGGAATCGTGCAGCAATGCGCTTGCGACCCGCGGGCTGGACCTTTGGGAAATGCGTCTTCTCCCAGAGAATTTCGGCTTTGAAGTGTGCTCGGAAAGCGATCTGGAAGAGGTGAATGCGACACTGCTTTCTATAGCGGATGCGACGAGCCGGGATGAGGATCTTGTTTGTCTCGTACGGGATTTCGGCCCCGTGGCGGTGCTCAAGAACGAGAAGGGCACCACTCGGCTACAGAAGCGCATAAACTCGATATTGAGTCATACGGTCTTGTAGACTCTCTTTTGTCATAACATTGCCCCGAAATTGCGTTGGCATATCTGTCAGAGTGTTTAGCCTAAAACGAAACCCGTCCAACCATTTGGGATGACGAATGACTGATGCACCTCCTTTGACCGTTGATGTGGTTTCCGACGTTATGTGCCCCTGGTGCTTCATCGGCAAGAGACGGCTAGAGGCAGCCTTGAGGTCCGTCCCTGCCCTGAACGTTGTTGTCCGGTGGCATCCCTTTCAGCTGGATTCGACCTTGCCGAAATCAGGCAAGGACCGGCAGCAGTACCTCAGCGATAAATTTGGTGGCCTCGAAAAGGCGAACGCCTTTTACAGCCAGATCAAGGCGGCAGGCCTTCAAGAAGGCATCGATTTCGCTTTCGACGACATCAAGCTGTCGCCCAACACGCTGGATTGCCATCGCCTGATACTCTGGTCCCAGGTCGACGACCTGCAGGATGAAGTCGTTGAGCGCCTTTTCAAAGCCTACTTTCTTGATGGAGAGGATCTGACCAAATCGGAAACGCTGGTCCGCATTTCGGAGGAGGCCGGAATGGAGTCGGATCTGGTGGAACAGCTCCTTGAAACGGATTCAGACCTTCAGAAAACTGTCGCGTCGATCGCCAACGCCCAGGAGTCGGGGATCACAGGTGTGCCGTGCTTTGTTATTGACAGCCGGTTTGTCCTGGCTGGCGCAGAAAAGGCCGAGACCATCGCAGCCGCCCTTCTTCACGCAGAAGAAACGCGCACCTTTCCGGAAACCGAACTTCCAAATTGACCGGGCAATAAGCGCACGAATGAAAAGAAAAGCCCCGCAAAACTGCGGGGCTTTGTGTTTTTCATTCCGCCGGCAGGCTTCAGCCCCTCAGGATTGAGCGGCCCGCGTAAATGGCTTGCGGTCCGAGTTCTTCTTCAATTCGGATCAGCTGATTGTATTTTGCCAACCGGTCGGAACGGGCCAGTGAACCGGTTTTGATCTGGCCGCAATTTGTGGCCACCGCAAGATCGGCAATCGTTGAGTCTTCCGTCTCGCCGGAGCGGTGGGACATGACGGCGGTGTAAGCGGCCTTGTGCGCAGTTTCGACCGCGTCCAGCGTCTCGGACAGGGTGCCGATCTGGTTGACCTTGATCAGGATCGAGTTGGCAACACCCATGCCGATACCCTTGCGCAGGCGCTCGGAATTGGTCACGAACAGGTCGTCTCCGACGAGCTGGCACTTGTTGCCAATCAGATCCGTGGTTGCTTTCCAGCCTTCCCAGTCGTCTTCGGCCAGTCCGTCTTCAACGGAGATGATCGGGTAACGGGAGACTAGATCGTCCAGGTATTTGGCCATTTCTTCCGGCGCCAGGGACTTGCCCTCGCCTTCCAGAACGTATTTGCCGTCCTTGAAGAATTCCGTCGAAGCCGCATCGAGTGCGAGATAGACATCTTCTCCCGGCTTGTATCCAGCCGTTTCGATCGCCTTCATAACGAAACCGATGGCCGCATCGGTGGATTCCAGGTTGGGCGCAAAACCGCCCTCGTCGCCAACGGCCGTGTTCATGCCCATGCCCTTGAGCACGCTCTTGAGCGAATGGAATATCTCCGCGCCGTGGCGCAGCGCTTCGGCGAAGTTCGGGGCGCCGACGGGCAGGATCATGAACTCCTGGATATCGACGCTGTTATCGGCGTGGGCGCCGCCGTTGATGATGTTCATCATCGGCACCGGCATGATCGTGCTGCTGCCGAGGTGGCGGAACAGCGAAACGCCCTTCGAGGCGGCTTCGGCCTTGGCCACCGCCAGCGAGATCGCGAGCAGTGCGTTGGCACCGAGATTGCCCTTGTTGTCGCTGCCGTCGAGCGCAATCATCGCGTCGTCGATGGCGCGCTGGCCGGCGAACTCCTTGCCGACGAGCGCGTCGCGCAGTGCGCCGTTGACGTTGGCGACGGCTTTCTGCACGCCCTTGCCCAGGTACCGTGACTTGTCCCCGTCGCGCAGT
>JBNLAU010000225.1:0-18044 GCA_050302295.1 Roseibium sp.
GAACCGCCTGGCGAGATCATAGCCGAAGCCGGTTGCCCCCATTTTGGGGATCGAAGGTCCGCCAGTCGCCACGACCAGCGACTGCGCCCTCAGCGGACCTTTGGAGGTAGAGACTGAAAACTGGCCGTCCGGCTTTTCAACCGCCTTGATCTCCGTTTCCAATTGCAGGGCGCCGCCAGCCGCTTCCAGTTCTGATAGCAGCATCTGAATGATATTCCTGGCGCTGTCGTCGCAGAAAAGCTGGCCGAGCGTTTTCTCGTGCCAGGCGATGCGGTGCTTTTCCACCAGGCGCAGGAAATCCCGTTGCGTATAGCGCTTCAGGGCAGACACGCAAAAACGCGGGTTTGCGGATAGAAAATTCGCCGGTGTGCAATGAAGATTGGTGAAATTGCAGCGCCCGCCGCCGGAAATGCGGATCTTCTCGGCGGGCTTCACCGCATGGTCGACGACCAGCACCTTGCGCCCGCGCTTGGCCGCCTCAATCCCGCACATCAATCCGGCAGCCCCGCCGCCAAGCACAAGTACATCCAGATCACGCATGGCGGGGTGTATAGCGGGTTTGAGGAGCGATAGTAAGAGAAGAAACCCTCCCGTTTTTTGGCGCGTCAGCGGCAAGACCGGGACCCTGGTTAGCAACTTGCTGGATCCCTGCCTTCGCGGGGATGACGATGAGGGTGGGACGAAAAGACCGCATAAAAACAAAACCGGCGGCACTTTCGAGCCGCCGGTCCCGTCAAATCTCTTCTTTTCAGAGGAAACTTATTTCATTTCCGTCAGCATCTCGAAGCCGTCGGAGCCGACTTCCCAAAGGGCGTAGGTGCCCGGAACGTCGCCATTGGCGTCGAAGTTGTGGTCGCCCGCGGCACCCTTGTAGTCGATGGCCGTACCGGCTGCGATCAGCTCTTTCGCCTTCTTCCACTCGCCCGGCATGATGGTTTCGCCTTCGCCGTTGGAGACTTCCACCATTGCAGCGGCAACGCCGGCCTTGTCGCCGCCGGCCTTTTCAAGAGCCAGGGCCATCAGGAAGGCAGCATCGTATGAGGTGGTTGCGAAAATCGCATCCGGATCGCCGCCGACGCCCTTGAAGGCTGCGTTGAAAATGTCCAAAGACTCCGACTTTTCGCCGACCGGGGACGAAGACACGAAGTTGGCGAGGTTTTCCGCACCGAGTTCGTTGATCACCGCGTCAGACTTCATGCCGTCACCGCCGACGAACTTCTCGAAGAAGCCGTTTTCCAGGGCCTGGCGCAGGATGGTGAGGCCGGTGCCGTCGCCGTAGTCGAAGATGACCAGCGTGTCGGCGCCGCCCTTGGCGAGTTCAGCCAGGTTCGAGCGGTAGGAGGCCTTGCCTTCTTCGTGTGCTGCGAACTGGGTGATTTCACCACCGAGTTCATCGACATATTCAGCCTTGAACGCGTTGGCGAGACCGGTGCCGTAGTCGTTGTTGAGGTAAGCGACGGCGACCTTGCCGTAGCCCTGTTCCTTCATGGTACGCGCCAGCGAGCGGCCCTGATAGTCATCGGAAGGAACCGTGCGGAACACGGTGCCGTTGTCTTTCAGATTGGTGATTTCCGGAGAGGTGCCCGACGGTGTGATCAGGGTGATGCCGGCCGGAATGGTCACGGAACCTGCAGCGGCCAGAACGGCGCCGGAGCAATGCGGGCCGACGATGCCGGAAACGCCTTCAATGTTCACCGCCTTGGTGGCGGCGTCGGTGCCGTTCTGCGGGTTGCAGGCACTGTCGCCGACAACACTGACCAGCTTTTCGCCATCGCCGATGCCGCCTTGTTCGTTGACCTGTTGAACGGCCAGCTGGGCTGCGTCGATCATGGCCGGAGCCATGGCTGCGATCGGGCCGGAGACACCGCCGAGCAGACCGATCTTCACGTCTGCCTGTGCCGGCACGGATGCCAGCGCGGTTGCCGTCATCAGGCCGGCAGTAAGCGCGAGAATCTTGGTTTTCATTTAAGTACCTCCTCAATTATCCGGTCTTTGCCGGGTCTTTGGATCTTCGGGCACCACACTCATAGGCTGAGCGCTTGTCCCGAGGAACGGGCCTTAAGAGTGGTCCGTTCCAGAGCTTTTGGTCCGCTGGTCTCCCCTGAGGGGCTCCGGTAGAAGCCCTTCCGGCCGGAACCGCAGCACGAGCTGCAGCATAAGACCTATCAAAAACAAGCGGATGTATTTTGCCTGTACTGCATATTCATGCGGAAGGCGGTCCGTTGCAATCTCTGAAACGGACCAAATTGTCCAAACTACGGCGGCACCCAGGATCGCGCCACGGTTGTTGCCCGATCCGCCGAGGATCAGCATGATCCACACCAGGAAGGTCGCGACCATGGGATCGATAGCTTCAGGTGTGATCGACCGGTTGAAATGTGCAAACAGCGCTCCGCCGAGCCCCATCAGCGCCGAGCCGAAAATAAAGGCTTCGAGGCGGCGGAACTCAACGTCCTTGCCCATGGCCTTGGCGGCACCCTCATTGTCACGGATGGCGCGCATCATGCGCCCCCATGGGGCGTTGAACTGTCTCTCCACCAGAAAATAGGCGGCTGCCAGAATGGCCAGAACCATGGCCAGATAGGCGACCTGGGATTCCATATAACCGAGGTCGCCCATCGGCCGGGGAATGCTCGAGATGCCGCGGGCGCCATTTGTCAGGGCCGGTTCCGACTTGATCACCAGACGGATGATTTCGGCCACCCCGATTGATGCGATGGCAAGATAGTCGGAACGGAACCGCAGACAGATCTTGCCGATCGGCCATGCGATCAGCGCCGCTGCCACCATGGCGCCGATCCAGCCAAAGACATAATGCAGATCGAAGCCGCCGATGCGGTCGGCTTCCGCACCCGTCGACAAGATTGCCGAGGTATAGGCTCCGACCGCGAAGAAGCCGGCAATGCCCGCGTTGAAAAGCCCGGCAAAGCCCCACTGAATGTTCAGCCCCAGCGCCAGCAGCGCATAGATGGCGATGAAGATCGCCATGAAGAGGGCGTAGTTGACAAGACCCAGAAATTCCATGCTTGCCTCCTCCCTCTAAAGAACCTTGCCCTTGAGCAGCCCGGTCGGGCGCACAAGCAGCATGAACAGCAAAATGACAAACGCCATGGCGGCCTTGTATTCGCTCGGGATCACCAGCACCGACAGCTCTTCGGCAATGCCGACGATCAGCCCGCCAAGCACCGCGCCTTCAATCCGCCCGACACCGCCGAGAATGGCGCCGGCAAACATCGGCAGCAGCATGTGCCAGCCCATCATGGATTTGATTTCCGTGTTAAGGCCGAGAAAGAAACCCGAGGCCGCGCAAAGACCGCCCGCGATGCCCCATGTCAGCATGACGACCTTCTTGTTGTCGATGCCCGAGAGCAGTGCCAGGTTCGGGTTGTCCGACATGGCCCGCATCGCCTTGCCCCATTTGGACTTTGTGAGGAACAGCTGCAGACCGCCGACCAAGATGATCAGGGTCAGGACCGTGTAGAGCTCCCTGTCGCGGATGCGCAGGCCGAAATAGACGTCTGGCCGCACAATGCCGCGCGTATAGGTCTCCGTGTCGACACCCCAGACAACCTGGATCACCGAGCGCACCATCAGGGCGATGCCGAGCGACGCCATCACGGTGACGATTTTCGGCCGCTCCCTGAGATGCTGGTAAAACATCTTGTCGATGCCAATGGCAATGGCTCCGGTTCCCAGGATCGCGATCGGCAGTGCGACCAGTGGAGATACGCCGAGGCTGGTCACGACCGCCAGGGCGATAAAGGCGCCCAGGGTCGCAAGGTCCCCGTGTGCCAGATGCGCATAACGGAGGATAGCAAAGATCAGCGTGATGCCGACGGCCCCGAGCGCATAGATGGAACCGAGCACAATGCCCGGAATGACGTAGAAATTCAAAAGCTCGAACAGATCCATACCGCTCAGCCCCCCAGAAACATTTCGGCGACTTCACGGTCGGCCAGGAGTTCGGCTCCGGTGCCTTCGTGACGGTTCTTGCCGGCGGCCAGAACATAGCCGCGGTCGGCAAAGGCAAGCGCCTGCTTGGCGTGCTGTTCCACCAGAAGAATGGCAACACCGCTGTCGCGCACATCGCGGCAGATCTGAAAAATCTGCTCCATGTATTTTGGAGACAGACCGGCGGTCGGTTCGTCCAGAAGCAGGAGTTTCGGGTCCAGCATCAGGGCGCGGCCCATGGCGACCATCTGGCGCTGGCCGCCGGACAGGCTGCCGGCCAGGGTCTTGCGCCGTTCCTTCAGATCGGGAAACAGCTCATAGACACGGTCGCAGGCGGCGGACAGGTCGCCCTGTTTCAGAAAGCCGCCCATCTCCAGATTTTCGTGGATCGACATTTCCCGAAAGATGTTGTCGACCTGCGGCACATAGCAGATGCCCCGCTGGACGATCCGGTTCGGCGCCCATTTGGTGATGTCGTCGCCGTCGAACAGCATCTTGCCGCCGCGGATGGTCAGGAGACCGAACACCGACTTCATGGCAGTGGATTTGCCGGCGCCGTTCGGGCCGACGATGGCAACGATCTCATCCGCGTCCACATGCATGCAGACATCCTGCAGGATATCCGCGTCGCCATAGCCGCCGGTGAGGTTTTCCATGGAGAGCAGCGCACTCATGCGGCATCTCCAGTGGTTTCTCCCAGGTAGGCTTCCAGCACCTGCGGGTTGGAGCGTACCGTACGGAAATCGCCTTGGATCAGCACCCGGCCCTCGGCCATGCAGACGACCGGCGCGCAGAGTTTCTCAATCATTTCCATATCGTGTTCGATCAGGATGAATGTGTATCCGCGTTCCTTGTTCAGAATCTCGATCTTGGTTTCGAGCTTGCGCAGCAAGGTCCGGTTGACGCCTGCGGCCGGTTCGTCGAGCAGCACAAGCCTGGCGTCCGTCATCATGGTCCGGCCGAGTTCCAGAAGCTTCTTCTGGCCGCCGGAAAGATTGCCCGCCCGCTCGTGCGCCACATGCGTGAGCTCCAGAAACTCAAGCGTCTCATAGGCTTTGCGTTCGACATCGCGTTCCGCCGAACTGACCTTGCCCCATCTGAACCAGTTGGAGAAAAGGCTTTCCCCGGGTTGGGAAGGCGGAACCATCATCAGGTTTTCCAGGGCAGTCAGCTTGTGAAACTCGTGCGGGATCTGAAATGTCCGCACCAGGCCCTTGTGAAACAGTTGATGACTGGCAAGATTGGTGACGTCTTCCCCCAGAAAGCGGATCCTGCCGCTGGTCGGTTCCAGGGCTCCCGCGATCATGTTGAACAGGGTGGTCTTGCCGGCCCCGTTGGGGCCAATCAATCCGGTAATACTGCCTTCTTCGACTCGGAATGAGCAGCCATTGACTGCCCGGAAGCCGCTGAAATCCATTACGAGCTCGTCAAGCTCCAGCATTCACGCTCCTCGCCGCCCCCCAAGCGGTCTTTCTTTTTTCGTTTTGGCCGCTGCTTCCTTGTTGATCAGGATGAGTGGAGCGGACGCAAGACGGCCCGCACCGGCGCGGCATCCAGTCCTTCTAACTTCATTGGCAGCGCAATCAACTCATAATCACCCGCTTCCACCGCAGAAAGGGCAAGATTTTCCAATATACGCAAGTCCCGGGAACGGGCAATCTCATGGCTGGGCAGGTCTTTGGACGTTTCAGGATCAACCGAGGGCACATCCACGCCGACGAGCTTCACACCGTGATCCGCCAAAAGGGTCATTGTTTCAGGGGCAAGCGCCCGGAAGCCTTCCGGCCAGACCATCGGGTCGGTCTTGTCGGCCAGGCGCAGCAAAATCCGCGGCGGACAGTCGCCAAGTTGCGCAGCCAGTTTCCAGGGCGGGCACAGGTCCTCCGGCCCCTGCGCGTCAATCACACGGGCAGGACCGATGAAATCAGCAAGGTCCAGTTGATCGATAGGCAATCCCTGCGCGTCATAGTGCAACGGCGCATCCGCATGTGCTCCGCAGTGACACGACATGGAAAACTCGGCCACGTTGCCCGGACAGTCTTCTGAAATCTCAAGAGTTGGCGAGGTTTTGTAGGGCGCGTCCCCGGGAAAGACCGCGATGCCCGGACAGACCGGCGGAGTGATGTCGATAATTCTTGTCATCCGATCGTCCTCTCCCTGTTGATACGGCGACGCGATCAGGGACTATGCCGGGGGTCACAATCCGGGATCGGAGCATGTGACTGAGCGTCATGCAAGACAATGAATCGTCCTGTTTCGCCATCATGTCGCAAATAACACAGAAAAGCCCGTTTGAACGCATCAGGATCGAGCGCTATTTGTTAGCGTAACTACGTATCGCCGATACACGCGTTTCCGCACACATAACGGCCCGGATCAGATGTTCATCAGTGTCTTCGACATATTCAAAATCGGCATCGGCCCTTCGAGCTCCCACACGGTGGGACCGATGGTGGCAGTTCAGCGCTATCTGGAAAGGGTTCGCGGTCTCGCAGGTGCCGAGGCACGTGCTGCCCGCATCACCGTAACGCTGCATGGATCTCTCGCCTTCACCGGCAAGGGCCATGCGACCGACAAGGCCGTTTGCCTTGGCCTGATGGGCGAAAAACCGGATACGATGGACCCGGACCAGGTCGAACCGATGCTGGAAACTCTCGGGCAGAGGAAATGCCTGCAGATTGAAGGTCTGCCCGAGCTGCAGTTCGATCCGGAAAAGGACGTTGTCTTCGACTACGGCCCATCGCTGCCGCTTCATGCCAATGGCATGACGTTCCATCTTCTGGATGCCGCGGGATCAGTGATCGACAGCTTCGTCTATTATTCCATCGGCGGCGGGTTCGTCGTCAGCGAACCCGAATTGCGCAAGACCACCAACGAGCCGGTGAACGAGCTGGCCACGCAGGATGTTCCTTTCCCCTTTGCCAGTGCCAAACAAATGCTGGAAATGGGCAAAGAGGCCGAGCTTTCCATCGCCGAGATGAAACTGCGGAATGAATGCTGCGACCAACCACGAGAAGACGTGGAAGCGGGCATCGACCGGGTGTGGTCCGCGATGGATTCGTGTATCAACCGAGGCATCACCCAGTCCGGCATTCTGCCCGGCGGACTGAAAGTCAAACGGCGCGCCGCCGATATCTATCAGAAGCTGATCCGCGAAGGCCGGGCCAATCCGCCCTTTGAGCACAATGTCGTCGACTGGCTCGGCGTTTACGCCATGGCGGTCAATGAGGAAAACGCCGCCGGCGGACGGGTCGTCACCGCGCCGACCAATGGCGCGGCAGGCGTCATTCCGGCAGTGACGCGCTACTATCTCGACCATTGCCCCGGCGCCGACCAGACGGGCATCCGCACCTTTCTTCTGACCGCTGCGGCGGTCGGCGGCATCATCAAGGCGAATGCCTCAATCTCGGGTGCCGAAGTCGGGTGTCATGTGGAAGTCGGTTCCGCCTCGGCCATTGCGGCCGCAGGCCTTTGCGCCGCCCTTGGCGGCACCAACGAGCAGATCGAGAACGCTGCCGAGATCGCCCTGGAACATCACCTCGGCATGACCTGCGACCCGATCGCCGGACTAGTTCAGGTACCCTGCATCGAGCGCAACGCCCTCGGCGCGGTCAAGGCGGTCACCGCCGCCTCACTGGCGCTGCGCGGCGACGGCTCCCACTTCGTCCCTCTCGACGGCTGCATTGAAACCATGCGCCAGACCGGCATGGACATGATGGAGCAGTACAAAGAGACCTCCAAGGGCGGCCTCGCGGTGAACATCGTCGAGTGCTAAGCCCGGCAGCTTCTGGCAGCTTTTTCACATATTGAAATGAATTGCCGGATCAGCGGCGAAAGCGCCGGTCAAACCTGCTGCAGACGGGTCTTGTGCGCATGAGCGATGTGGAGCCGGGCCGCGGCTTCCGCTTTTGCGGCATCTCCCGTGGCAATGGCAGTCACGATCGCGGCATGTTCTTCCACAGCCGTTTCGCGCCGCTCGGGCGTATCGAGCGTGGTGCCCGCCATCAGGATCAGCGACAGACGCAGGTGGTCGATCTGGTCAACCAGATAGCGGTTGTGCGAGGCCAGGCAGAGCCGCCGGTGGAATTCTCGGTTGGAGCGCACCAGACTGTCCTTGTCGGCGATGCGCTTGCGGTCGGCGGTAACCAGATCCTGCAGGATTTCTATTTCCGGCTTTGAGGCGTGTTTTGCCGCAAGGCCAGCAGCCGTGCCTTCCAACACCTCGCGCATGAAATAGACTTCATTGATCTGACCGTGATCCAGCGTCGGCACAACCATGCCCCGGTTGGGCTCGTGCACGGCGAGGCCCTGAGCCTCCAGACGCTTCAGGCCTTCGCGGATCGGCGTTCTCGATACGCCGAATTCCTCGGCCAGATCCGCCTCGCGCAGGCGGTCTCCGGGTTTCAGCACCCGCTCTTCAATCAGGCCGATCAGCCGGTGGTAGATTTCGGAACCGTTCATGAATTCTGGTTAGCGGCAAGCGGGAAATTGCGCAAGGGCGGCATCATGCCGGGCATGGCTCCACCTACGCTTCCGGCAGATAGAGCTTTCCGCCAATCACAGGGCGGTTCACACCCGTGGTTCCGGGAAAGGTTGACGGCAATCCGGCCTTGAGCCGCGCACCCAGAAAGGCCATTGCCTGAGCCTCGAGCGCATCGCCATCGATTTCATAAGTGTCCGCTGACAACACGTCTCCGGCAAGGCACCCATCCAGCGCGCGCATCAGGACCGGGTTGTGCCGCCCGCCGCCGCAAACCAGCCAAAGCTTCGGCTTTTGCGGCAGCAAAGCTTCGGCCTTCGCAATTGCCTCTGCCGTGAAAGCAAGCAGGGTGGCAGCACCATCCTCCAGGCTCAGGCCTTCGGCAAAGTCTCCGGAGAAACTGTAGCGGTCGAGGGACTTCGGGCCGGGTTCCGCCAGGAACGGATGGCTCAACGCATCAGCAAGCCGCTCAGCGTCAATCCGGCCCTTTGCAGAAATTGCCCCGCCCGCATCGAACTCGCCTGCTCCGTGCCGACGCACCCAATCGTCCAGAAGCGCATTGCCCGGACCGATATCGAAGGCCAGAAGTTCATCGCCGGAAATATAGGTCAGATTGGAAACGCCGCCGATATTCAAAAAGCACAGCGGCTCCATGGCGTTTCCGACAAGCGTTTTGGCCAGCGCCTGATGATAGACAGGCACCAGGGGGGCGCCTTGCCCGCCTGCCGCCATATCCGCCAGCCGAACATCGCCGATCACTTGCAGGCCCAGTTCGTTGGAAAGTGCCTGCGGGTCGCCCAATTGCACGGTCTCGCCGGCTTTCGGGTCATGCCAGACAGTCTGGCCATGGAAGACAACGGCATCCGGCGCCAGATCCTGGCTCTCCAGAAACGTCCGAAGCGCGGCGGCATGATCCTCCGTCACGGCTTCGGCAATATCGTGCCAGTCGTCCCGGCCCCTTCCCTTTTGGGCTGCCGCTTCCAGAACCCGCAGTCTGGTCTCCGGCCGATAGCTTGCAGTTTCCGCGGGGCCAAAGCGGGAAACGGTCCGGCCATCGGTCCGGATTTCCGCCAGATCAATGCCGTCCGCGGACGTCCCGCTGATGGTGCCGACTATCGACCAGTCCGTCATAGGCTGTCCGCGACCGTCTTGAGGCCGGCCTCGGCAATGTCGAACACCTGGTTCACCTCGGCCTCGGTAATGATCAGCGGCGGACAGAAGGCCATTGCGTCCAGCATGGCACGGGAAATCAGCCCGTTTTCCTGAAAGACCGCGTTGGTTTTCGCCCCAAGGGCGCCCGGTGTTGCGGCGAGCGCTTCGGTTGACAGCTCTGCCGCGCCGATCAGCCCAATGCCCCGGGTTTCGATCACCAGCGGGTTTTCCGCAAGAGCCGCCAGCCGTTTCTGGAAGACAGGCGCGATGTCCTTCACGTGCCCGACCAGGTTTCGTTCTTCGATGATCTTCAGATTTTCCAGCGCAACGGCTGCTGCCACAGGATGGCCGCTGCCGGTATAGCCGTGACCCAGAACGCCGATCTTGTGAGATTCATCCGCGATCGGCTGATAGACCTCATCGTTGATCAGCAGCGCGGAGATCGGCTGGTACGAGGAGGAAAGCGCCTTGGAGAGCGTCATGATGTCCGGCTGCAGATTGTAGGTCTCGGTGCCGAACATGTTGCCCGTGCGGCCGAAACCGCAAATAACCTCGTCGGCAACAAACAGGATGCCGTATTTCTTCAGGACCGGCTGGACGGCTTCCCAGTAACCGTCCGGCGGCACGATGACACCGCCTGCCCCCATGACCGGCTCAGCGAAAAAGGCGGCAATGGTTTCCGGGCCTTCCGCCAGGATCAGGTCTTCCAGATCCTGCGCGCAGCGTCTGGCAAAATCCGCCTCGGTTTCGCCGTCGTTCTTGCAGGTCCGGTAATGCGGGCAGGTTGTGTGCAGGATTTGCGGCAGGGGCAGGTCAAAGGACCTGTGGTTGTTAGGCAGGCCCGTCAGGCTGGCGGAGGCGACCGTCACGCCATGATACCCGCGCACCCGCGAAATGATCTTCTTGCGCTCCGGCTGGCCAAGCGCGTTGGAGCGGTACCAGATCAGCTTGACCGCCGTGTCATTGGCCTCCGACCCGGAGTTGGTGAAATAGACCTTCGACATTGGCACAGGGGCCATTTCGATCAGCTTCTCGGCGAGTTCGATCGACGGCCCGTGGGTCTTGTAGGTGAACGTATGATAGTAGGGCAGCTTTTCCAGCTGCCGGGTGGCGGCATCCACCAGCCGTTTCTCACCGAAACCGACAGCCACACTCCAGAGCCCGGCCATGCCCTCGATATAGCGCTTGCCGTTTATATCCTCGACGTAGATCCCTTGGCCCTTGTCAATCACCAGGGCGCCAGTCTCCTCCTGGCGGCGGGCGTCGGCGTAGGAGTGAAGCTGAAATGCCGTGTCACGGGCTTCAAGAGAATTGGGCAGCTGCGCCATAAAGGCCTCTCAAGCAATAATCAGGTGGAAGTCGGGCCGGCAATGCCGCCCGCAAGGTGCTTCCAAAACTAGTTTCCGAAGTCCATGAAGACAATCGGGATTTTGAATTTTCACCCCCGCCTACCGACCTCCAGTTTGACCCGTAGCGGCGGCGCACGCCCTGCCCAGTACACCATGCGAGACAGACAAACAGTTGGAAGGTTCCGGAAAGTCAATTGCAGCCCGTTCAGATCTCAGAACACAACTCAACAATCTACTTATGGTATATAGTATTAATATGTACTACCAATAGCGATCAAGATTTGATACAATGCGATCAACAATAAAAATAACCGTACAATTGTCTATAACTTATTTAATTTTCTACTGATCCCTACCACTGGATCAAAACACTTATTTTCACGCAGCGGAAATCTGCATTTTATTGATTTTCGCATTAAAAACAAAACCTTAGCATGCAATAATTTTCATGCCTTTATGGAGGTTGTTATGGCCGACCAGATTATCAAGAACGACTACAATGAAGTTGTCCTGTTCACTCCCGAAACACCCGCGGCTGGAGCCGTTTCCCCGCTGGAAGGTATTGCAGGAGCTCCTTCCGGCACCGCGCAGCAGGTGGCAAACCGGTTTTTGCGCGAGCATCTGCCGGACTTCAATCTGTCGCAGTCTCCGCTCGAGAATGATCTTCTGACAGCCGAAGCCCTGGAAGAACCTTCCCAGCCGATGCTCGCGTTTCACGCGGAAAAGGATGTCGCCGGAGCCAAGGTCGTGGTCTACCAGCAAAAGGTTCTGGGCCTGGATATCTTCGAGGCTCAGGTTGGTGTTCAGATCGACGGCGCACAAATGAACGTCATGGCCTTGCAGTCGTCGGCCCATTCGACAATTGAAGTGCAAAATCCGGATCAGAAGCACGATGCCGGCGAAAAGAAATACACCAAGGCGCAACTGAAAAAGCTTCTCGGGTTCGAGCTGCCTCAAATGAACGGCGCCACCAGTCCCCGCCAGGTCGTCTACCGCTATGAGCCGGACGCGCGCGAGGAAGCCCACGACCACGAGACGGAAGGATGTTTCACGCCTGGCAAGGCCAAGGTTCCGCATCTTCCCAAGCCGTCGCTGAAAGGTTTGGCGCGCGGCCAGCATTACATTTGCGATGAAGTGCTGTTCCAGGCCTCGCGCACCGAAGACGAAACACCGATCAACTGGCGCATGCTGGTCGAACCCAAGAGCGGTGACGTCCTCTATATCCGGGCGCTGGTTGCCTGCGCCACCGGCATGGTGTTCGACAAGGATCCGCAGACACAGGGCGCAACGACAGCCACCGGTGCATCCAGCAACGCCGTGCTCAATCCCTTGCGCAGTTCGGTCTCTCTGGCGGGGCTGACGCCGGCGACGCCGCAGCCACTGAGCGGTGAGTTTGTCGAAATCGTCGACCTTTCGGCTCCGGCCGATGCGCCTCCCACGGTTGCCAATCCCTTGGGCGCGTTCAACTTCAATGTCCGCTCGGACGATTTCTCCGCGGTCAACGCCTATCACAACTGCGACAGGCTGTTCCGGACAATGCAGGACTACGGTTTCAACGTTCAGTCCTATTTCGACGGAACGTCATTCCCCGTGCCGATCGACCACCGCGGCAAGGGCGGGGCGCTGAACGCCGACGCGCCGGGCAACGCCAGCGGCGACGGCCTTGGCATGATGCGTTACGGGCTGATCCTGCCGCCCAATCCGGTGGGCATTGCCACGTCCAACCGTGTTGTCTGGCACGAGTTCGGGCACGCTCTCTTGTGGGACAATGTCAACAGCCCGAATTTCGGCTTTGCACACTCGGCCGGCGACAGCATGGCGGCCATCCTCAACGATCCGGGCACGCTTGAACCGGACCGCTTCGACACTTTCCCCTGGGTGCAGGAAGGCGCCAACCTGGGCCGCCGTCACGACCGCGCAATCGCCAATGGCTGGGCCTGGTTCGGTCCGAACTACAACACGCAGTATAACGGCGAGCAGATCCTCTCAACGACCATGTTCCGGTTCTACCGCTCGATCGGCGGCGACGCTTCCTGGCTGCCGACCCAGACCCGGGCCGCCCAGACCAGTGTCTACCTGATCTTCAAGGCGATCGGCCTGCTGACGTCGACCACGCAGTTCCCGGAAGTCTTTGTCCAGGCCCTGCAGACCTCCGATCTGACCACGCCGAACTTCAAGGGCGTGCCAGGAGGTGCCCTGCACAAAGTCGTCCGTTGGGCCTTCGAAAAGCAGGGCCTGTTCCACCCGAACGCGGTACCCGGCACCGGCAACACGGTCAATGCGGAAGGCAATCCTCCCGAAGTCGATGTCTACATCGATGACGGCCGTGCGGGCGAATACCAGTATCTGGCCAATCACTGGTCCTGCCAGGACATGTGGGTGCGCCGGAACCCGGACGGGGGCGGAACGCACCAACAGCCCATCGTCAACCAGACCAACTACATGTATGTGCGCGTCAAGAACCGCGGCACCCAGACCGCGAACAATGTCCAGGTGGACGCGTATCACTGCCTGCCAGGCACAGGACTGGCCTTCCCCGACGACTGGGCGCCGATGGCGACCGCAACCCTGCCCGCCGCGGGCCCGATCCCGTCCGGCGGCAGCACGATTGTGGGTCCGTTCGCCTTCGTCCCGACACAGGTGGGCCACGAGTGCCTGCTGGCGATTGCCAGCGCCGACGGCGATGCCGGCAACGACACCACTATCACCGGCACAATTGCCGAAAACCGGCTGGTACCGTTCGACAACAACATCGGTCAGCGCAACGTTCATCCAGTTTACCCGAGCCTGAAATGGCTGGTTCGGATATTCCGCGAACACGTCCTGATCATCCGCAACCCGTTCCGGCACGTCAAAGTCGCCACCATCGAGGTGGAGCTGCCGCGCTTCCTGCGCAAACTGGGCTGGCGGATGAGAGTCGTGTCCGAGGGTGGAACCAAGTTCGAAATCGGACCTCGGGAACGGCGCAAGATCCTGCTGGAAATCGAGCCCGGCGAAGATCTGAAGCCAGAGGTGGTCAAGCGCGCGATCGCGACCGGCGACTCGGACATCGTACTGCGCACTTTCCTCGACGGCGAACTGTCGGGCGGCATGACCTATCCGCTGTCTTTCGACGCGGGCAAGGAAAAACCCGATCCGGACCGGGAGGACGACGAGCATCCGATTGTCGTCAAGCGCTCCACCATCGGGGAAATCCTGCGCATCATGCGCGAGATGGAACCGCACAAGCGGGTAATCGTCGAAATTGACGACGACAACATTGCCTGAAGTCCCCTCCGGCGGCGGCTCTGCTGCCGCCGGCTGTCTCTTCAACTCTTGCGAATGCAATCAGGAGGAATGGCCATGGCCAGAAGGATAGATCGTGCCTTCGTGCTGCTGGACCAGGCAAGCGGCGGATTGCGCGCCGAGGACGACACCATTGTGGGCCTGGACCTGCGGCCGGATGTCGAGGCGGCCGCCAACGCAGCAGGCGTGGAACTCACAATCGGCGTTCCAGGCCTGGAGGAAGCCGGGCTAGCGGCGCCGCCGGATCTCTCGTCCTTCGCCGGCAGGCACCGTGTGGTTGCCCTGCCTTCGATCAATTACATGGCGGTCGATCTTTCGAGCCTGTCCGGCCTGCGCGACGACGAACCTCCGACGGCCTTCATTTCGGCCGACCGGAAACTGCGCGGCGAGGCGAAGACCGCCGGCATGCTGCCCGCGCCCCATGCCGCCCTTTTGCCGATGATGGCAGCGGGCGAGGATATTATCGCGGCACGGGCCACGGGTCCGCGCGGCGGGCTGGAGCGCCTGGCGGCGAAAGGCGGCATCGTTCCGATGCATTTTCAGCCGGCGCCGGGCACTGCCACCGACTGGGCGTTGATCGGGATGTTCACACAGGACGCGCTGATAACGGCGGTTCTGGACCGCCTGTCGGTCACACCGCTCGACTATGATGCCATGGCGGACGATCTGGTTTGGGCCCGCATCGACGAGAGCAGCGAAGAGGTGCGCGAGGCACTCCGCCCGCGAAAAATTCTATATGCGGAGCCAGGCCAGGTCCTGATCGCACTCGCTCCCGGCGAAAACGCGGAAGCCCTGCATATCCACGGCGGCCACGGCCACTCTGAACTGCTGACGCCGGATCCCGGCCTGATGCAGCCGCCCGCTCAATCAGACGATGCGTTTTCCATCAGGGACGAGCCGGTCGTCGCCGACCGGGACATCATCGTGGAACCGGTCGAGCGCAATCCGTGGCAGGTTCGCATCCTGCGCTGGATCAAACCGAATTGCGCCGACGTGACGGCGGAATATGACGCCGACCTTGCAA
Organism: Roseibium sp.; assembly: GCA_050302295.1. Taxonomy (GTDB): domain Bacteria; phylum Pseudomonadota; class Alphaproteobacteria; order Rhizobiales; family Stappiaceae; genus Roseibium. Next base: position 15,242 of record JBNLAU010000225.1, read on the forward strand.
GATACACGGGAACCGCGCCCCTTGACGCGCAAGGCGCCATCGTATCACGGCATTCGGCGCACCCGGACAACAAGCGCGCGGAAACCGCGCTCCTGAAAGACCTGCACGCGATGGGCTATTGCGCCCATCGCCACACTTTCACCCATGCAGGTGCGACGCATTCGAACATCATCGCCGACCTGCCGGGGACCGGCCACGCGCGTATCCGCCCGGAAGTGATGAAACGCTACCGCAAGATGCTGCAGGAACCGGTCATCGACCGGGAGGCACTTGCCGCGGCTGCGCCGGACGAGGCGTTGCGCGACGTGATCCGCGAGCTTCCGGACGAAGTGCTGCGCAAGCAGGTTGAGGACATTCTGATCCTGCGCCCCTGGTATCCCTGGTGGAAAAAACTGTGTCCGATCCCGGGACTGGGCGCCGAATTGGTAATCGCCGGCGCGCATATGGACAGCACGGCGGGTTTCGAGGCCGGTTACGACCCTGTCACCGACCCGGCGCCCGGCTGCGATGACAATGGTTCGGGAACAGCAGGCCTTTTGTCTCTGGCACGGTACTTTGCGAGCTGGCGCGGACGGTTCACCCATACGCTCCGGTTCTGCTTCTTCAATGCGGAAGAATCCGGCCTTGTCGGCTCGAAAGCCTATGCCGCTCACCTGAAGGCCATGGGAGCCCCCGTCCGGGCTGTTTATTGCACCGACATGATGGGCTTCAATTCGGATGCCAACCGGCTGTTCGAGCTGCACGCAGGCTATACCGATCCGGCGGTGCGGGACATCAGTGTTCCGCTGGCGCAGGACGTCGCTGCGGCCGCCGCCGCCTACGGCAAGCTCAGCCCGGCGCAGATCTACCAGGGAACCGGTTATGGCGGCGCTCCGGACCGGGCTGTCTATGACGGCGCGATCAACAGGTCTGACCACGCTGCGTTCCACCAGCACGGCTATCCGGCCATCCTGGGCAGCGAGGATTTCTTCATCAATCTCGGAACAGAACCCGGTGCGGATCCGAACCCGAATTATCACATGCAAAGCGACACTGTGGTCGATGCCTCCTACGCCAAGGACATCACCTGCGCCTTTGCCAAGGCGATCAAGGACAAGGCTCTTTGAAAGCGCAACATGGGGGACGTGAAAGTGATCAGAAAAGATATCGGAGCCGTCTATCTCGATCTGGGCGATACGCTTGTCGCCGGCGGGCGGCAATGGGCGCCGGGCGCGAAGGCGGCACTCAAGCGGTTCAAGTTCGCCGGGATACCGATGGGTATCATTTCCAATACGGGTCATTTAACCCGGCAGCAGCTTCTGGACCAGCATTTGCCGGCAGATTTCAGTTTCGACGTCTTTGAAGACGATCTCGTCGTGCTGTCCTCGGAGGTCGGTGTCTCAAAACCCGACGCGCAGATCTTCGGGATCGCCGTCGACCGGGCCAATATCTGCCCGCACGAGATCCTGTTCTGCGGCGAAAGCCTGGAGGAGGTACTCGCCGCCCAGCGCGCCGGTCTCTGCGCCCTGCAAGTGGCGATCGAAAAGGACGGGAACGGCACCGTTGCCGAGAGTAATATCGACGAGATTGCCAAGACCGTCGTCGCCTATAATCAGGCCTGATACCACCCGACCCGACGATGGCGACCAAACTAAGCCAATTGCCTAAGTTTTATTGACAGCCGCAAATCCGAGCGTATAGTTAGGCAAATGGCTAAGCATGATCCAGACCTCAATATGATCTTCGGCGCCTTGAGCGATCCGACCCGCCGGGACATTGTCTCGCGGCTGACGCGAGGCCCCGCGACGGTGAGTGAACTTGCGTCCGCGCATGACATGGCGCTGCCATCGTTTCTCGGCCACTTGGGAAAACTGGAAACCGCCGGCCTGATCACAACGTCAAAAACCGGAAGAGTGCGCACGTGTGAACTCAACTCCGGAACGCTGGCTCCGGCGCAGGACTGGCTGTCCGAACAACGCGCGATCTGGGAATCCCGGCTCGACCGGTTTGACGACTATGTCACCAATCTCATGAAAGAGCGGAACGATGAAACTTGATCCTGCAACAGACATGAGCTTCACCCGCGAACTGAAAGCTCCGCGTTCCCTCGTTTGGGAATGCTGGACGACACCGAAACACATCATGCAGTTTTTCGTTCCCAAACCGCACCGCGTGACGGCCTGCGAAATCGACCTCAAGGTTGGCGGCAAGTTCAACACCACTTTCGAGGTCGAAGGCAATGAGATGGTCAATAACGGCGTACTGCTGGAGGTTATTGATCAGCGCAAGCTGGTGATGACGGACAGCTATACCGAGGGCTGGAAACCGTCCCCGGATCCGTTCCTGACAGCCATCATCCTGATGGAAGACGGCGAAAACGGCGGCACCAGATACACCGCCATCGCCCGCCACCGGTCGGTGGACGCACGCCAGAAACACGAAGATATGGGCTTTTACGACGGCTGGGGCACTGTCGCCCAGCAACTCGACGACTACGCGCTCAGCCTGAAATAGAAAACCAACCGGCATTTATTATCACCCCTCAAGGGGCGGCGGCGGTTCAAGCGCGTTCTGGGTTTCCAGCAGGGAAAAAGATTAGGTGCTGAAAAGGAATTGTGACTGGCAACCCAGAACGCGAATTCATCTTAGGGCAAGTGGCGTCAACACTGCGATAAAGCTGCGTCAAAGTTGCGTAAGTAATGAGAAAATATCGTCAAAGTTCCCGGAACTTTTGCCGATTGGCCCGAGCAGCCTGTCGGAATGGGGAAACGGGCGCGGGATCACCGCTACGAAAAGCCGGCGGCGGCGCCACAAGGGCGCCGCC
>JBNLAU010000226.1:0-11854 GCA_050302295.1 Roseibium sp.
GGCTCCTGTCGCTGTTCTTCCTTCCCTATCTGACCGTGCCGCTCTATTTCGTGTTTGGCTGGCGCTCCTTTTCCGACTATGCGAAAATCCAGTCGACACTCGGTCGGGCGGAGCGGGCGCGGCGTGCGGATGAACTTGGGCTGACCGACCACGAGGAAACCCGGGGCTGGCCTGTACTGACACGGGTTGCCGGCGTTCCCTTTCTGGCGGGCAACAAGACAGAACTGCTGATTGACGGCGAAGCCACGTTCTCGGCGATCAAACAAGCCATTGAGCAGGCCCGCGATGTCATTTTCTTCCAGTTCTTTGCCATTCACGAAGATACCCTTGGCAGGGAAATGGCAGATGCACTTATTGCCAGGGCAAATGACGGGCTCGTCGTCTATTTCCTGTATGACGACGTCGGCAGCCATGCGCTTTCAAAGGACTTTCTCACCCGATTGAAAGACGCTGGTGTCAGAGTTTGCGGCTTTAACGAAAACCACAGGTTCCTGCGCCTGCTGGGCCCCATGAGGCTGAACTACCGCAACCACCGAAAACTTGTCGTGACCGATTTTGAGGTGGCTTTCGTGGGCGGACACAACGTTGCCGATCAGTATGTCAGCAAAGACAAACGGTTCGGCCACTGGCGCGACACACATGTACGGGTCGAAGGGCCGTCCGCCGTAGCTTGTGCCCTTTCTTTCGTCGAAGACTGGCTATGGGCCAGCGGCGAGCGTATTAAGCTGCCACAGGTCACTGAAATTCCGATGCCTGGTGATGAATCGGTTCTCGTCATGCCGACGGGTCCCGCAGACAAACTTGAAGAATGTGCGATCGCCTTTGCCGAAGCCGCCGCACGGGCAAAAAAACGCTTCTGGATCACCACTCCATATCTGGTGCCCTCACTCGATGTTCAAACGGCTCTGTGCACCGCCGCTATGCGCGGTGTTGACGTGCGCATCTTGCTGCCGGAGATACGCGATCACTGGGCAGTCTGGCTGGCAAGCCACGCCTACGAGGACACGCTCGTTCAGCGCGGCGTCAAGGTGTATCGCTATACGGATGGCTTCATGCACCAGAAAGTCACGCTGATGGATGATGACCTGGTTTCGATCGGCACAGTGAACTTCGACAACCGGTCATTCCAGATCAATTTTGAACTGACGTTATGGTTCACTCACGAGCGCACGATCCGCAGCGTGGAGTCCATGCTGGAAGCCGATTTCCAGGATGCCAAGCTCACCTGGCCGGATGCGTTCCAGTCCCGAAGCTATGTATTCCGGGTGCTGGCTCAAGGCGCACGGCTGCTGTCACCCATATTGTAGCGTCCTGGAGCCCTGCTTAAAAAACTCGCCAATTCAACCGCAATTACCCGTTTTGATTCATGCAATTTTAAAGAGTGCAAAACACACTCGCCTCGACCACTTCTGATTGAGGTTTGTTATGAGAGCATTGTTGTTTTTGGTTATTATGGTCCTGGCGGGACCGTTTTTCTTTTTCATTGATGGTGCAATCATCAAGGACTTTCGCCTGAAATCGGACACTCTGGCGCCGGCCTTCATCCAGACCACCGACAGGACCTGCAAATCCCGGCTCTTCGTGTTTCACGATTGCAGCTATAGATATAAGTTCGATCACAAGGACCAGAAACAGGACTATTTCTTCTTCTCGTTCTCGCCACCCGAAACGGTCATGCTTTTGCGCGGAAACAATACCGGAGAAATAACCTCCGATGTCGGTCAGGATTACCTGTTCAACCGTATAGCGACGATATTTGCATTCCCTCTGCTTGCCATTTTTGCCGTCGTAAAAGCGTTGGGTCGCCGTAACGCACGTACGCAAACCAATATTCCCACGCCCCCGACAGAAGAGCCCATGCATCGAGCGGCCGCGGCGCCTGGCAATCCTGCAAAGAGAACGGAATTCGGAAAACGGCGCTGACAAGTCTTCCACGAACGCCTGACAGGTAGCAAACGCATACGGATGTACCGGACGGCACGCCGGAGAGGGTGTCGATCAAATGCCGAACGTCCGAAACGATTGCGAGCGGACGTCCGTTGATCTGGTGCCGGACCGGTGAATGCTCTACAACTCGGACTTCAACTTAACTGCGTTGACGCTGGACCGACCATGGTTTTCATACCTGACACTGCCACTTTGCTCGCTTTCACCGCAGCTGCTCTTGTCCTGACCATCACTCCCGGTCCGGACATGACGCTCTTCATGGGTAAAACGCTGACCCAGGGCAGAGCCGCAGGCCTTGCAGCGGTTCTGGGCGCGGCTTCGGGACTGATCATTCACACCGTTTTGGCAGCGGTCGGCGTTTCTGCTTTGCTGGCGGCCTCGCAACTGGCCTTCACCATGTTGAAGATTGTGGGTGCCGCTTATCTGATCTGGCTTGCCTATCAGGCGATCCGCAACGGGTCTTCACTTACTCTGGAAGCAGTCAGCGTTCCGAAACAACCTTTTCACCGGATCTGGCTGCAGGGGCTTGGTGTCAATATCCTGAACCCGAAAATCGTGCTGTTTTTCTTGACTTTCCTGCCGCAGTTCGTAAGTGCAAGCGATCCCCATGCAGTCAGCAAACTGCTCTTCCTTGGCGGATACTTTGTCTTACTTGGAGGACTGATCTGTGTGTTGATGGTTCTCGGGGCAAGTGCATTTGCCCGCTGCCTGAAGTCCTCTCCAAAGGCGATGCGCATTTTCGATTGGGCCTTTGCCGGCATTATGGGAAGCTTCGCGCTGAAACTCCTGGTCGCCAAAGCCAATAGTTGATTCCGGAAGGCCGCTTTTGGGTACGGCCCAAAAGCAATTTGCCCATCGTCGAGTGCCCCCAGGCACCAACTAAAGCAGCGCCATGAGCAGGAGATCACTTTGTGGCTCTCACGCTGCGGTGACTGCGAATTAGCCCTTGCACCGGCCGCTGATCATTGCTCAATTCGAGAAATGAATTGTTGGAGGGACGGACCATGACCACACCCTTGTTTCGCGATGACGCATATCTGCGCACATGCGAAGCCGAAGTGACGGGTGTGAACGGCCGCGGCGGTATTCTTCTGAACCGCACCGTTTTCTATGCCACGGGCGGTGGCCAGCCTGGCGACAGCGGTTATCTGGAACTTGAGGACGGCAGCCGGGTCGACATTGCCACGACCGTTTATGACGAGGACAAGATGTCGATCGTCCACGTCCCGGCGGAGGGGCAAAACCTGCCGGCGGCCGGAGCCCGGCTGACAGCCCATATCGACTGGCAAAGACGCTATCGCCTCATGCGCATGCACACTGCGCTTCACCTGTTGTCCGTCGCCTTGCCCTTCCCCGTCACCGGCGGCCAGATCGGCGACCCGGAAGGCCGACTGGATTTCGACACGGGTGAGGAAACCATCGACAAGGAAGCGCTTCTTCAAAAGATCAACGAGCTCCCGGGCGGCGACCATGACGTCACCACAGAATGGATCACCGACGAGGAACTGGACGCCAATCCCGGTCTGGTCAAAACCATGTCCGTGAAACCGCCCAGAGGGTCCGGCAGGATACGGCTTGTCAGAATAGGCGGGGATGTAGACTTGCAGCCATGTGGGGGCACACATGTGAGCCGGACGTCGGAAATTGGAGAGCTGGCGCTCGGCAAGATCGAAAAAAAGGGCAAACAGAACCGGCGCGTACGAATTCGTCTGACGGACTGACCTGTCGTTCGGGGGTGGGACATGAAACTTTCAGGAAGCTGCCATTGCGGCGCAGTGGAATTTGAGGTGGAGAGCAAAGCCCCCTACCCCTACATGCGCTGCTATTGCTCCATTTGCCGGAAGACCGGCGGCAGCGGCGGTTATGCCATCAATCTGATGGGAGATGCGGGCAGCGTCAAAATAGAAGGGGCGGAGGCCAAAGGGGTCTATAATGCCGTCATTGATGGTCAGAAAAGTCCTGCCGAACGGCATTTCTGCACATCTTGCGGCTCGCATCTCTGGTTGTGGGACCCTCGCTGGCCGGAATTGATCCATCCGCATGCCGGCGCAATCGATACGCCATTGCCCAAACCGCCGGAAACAGTTCATATCATGCTTGAGTTCAAACCTGACTGGATCGACCTTCCGGAAGGTCCCGGGCATATACATTTTCAACGCTATCCGGACATGTCCATCGAAGACTGGCACAAGTCCAAAGGCCTATATGAAGACTGAGGTTCCGAAATGATTGAGCACCCGCTGGTTTCCACCGAATGGCTGGCTGACAACCTGTCCTCACCGGATCTGGTTGTGATCAACGCCTGGATGCCGCCCGTGACCCATCCGGACGCACCGGCGGTTTATCACAACGCACATATCCCAGGCGCTGTCTTTTTTGACGTCAACGAGATCTGCGACAAGACCTCGGATCTGCCGCATATGCTGCCCGCACCGCATGTCTTTTCGTCGGCAATGCGCAAGCTGGGTGTCGGAGACGGGCAGATCATCATCGTTTATGACGACTTCGGCTTCTATTCCGCTCCCCGTGTCTGGTGGACACTGCGCAGTATGGGTGCAGAGCAGGTTTACGTTCTGGACGGCGGCTTTCCGAAATGGCGGGCCGAAGGACGCCCCGAGGAAGACATTGAGCCGCGCCGGGTCGAAAGCCATTTCACTGCGCGCCTGAACAATGCTGCTGTCGCCGATTTTGCCGATATGCAGGAAATTATCAGGACCGGTTCACGGCAGATACTGGATGCAAGATCAGCAGACCGATTTGAAGGCAGCGCGCCGGAGCCGCGCCCAGGGCTGCGAATGGGGCACATGCCGACCGCGCTCAATGTACCCTTCACCGAATTGATCAGCGAATACGGAACCTTCAAGACCCAGTTTGAACTCGCAGAGGCCTTTCAGAACGCAGGAGTTGATCTTGAAAAGCCGATGACCACGACTTGCGGTTCCGGGGTCACAGCAGCCATTCTGACTTTGGGTCTGACCGTGTTGGGCGCTCAGGAGCTGTCGCTCTATGATGGCTCATGGGCGGAATGGGGCAATCGGGAGGATGCCGAAGTGGTCACCGGATCGGCCTGACCTTCAGGTCTCCGGCCCATTGGACGATTCAAGCCCCTTTAAAGGCGCGCATATTGCCATTGCCGGGCGAACGGCATTCACAATCAAATGGCTCGGGATTAACGCAAAGCGCTTTACCGGCCGTTGTGAAAATCCAGCGACCAGGTCAGCGTAGCGGGCAGAGGCGTCCAAAGCCCTGTCTGCAATCCGGCCTCCCGCAGGATCTGTGCTGTCCATGTGTTGCAGCCCAAGAGAGCGTTGAACCCGCCTTTTGCGGGAAAGAAAATGTCGTGGGCACTGTAGGCAGCACCCTGAATGATTTCCGGTGTGCCGCTGTCTCCCGGCTGAAAACTTTGCCCGATCCCTTCCAGCAGCCTGCCAAACTCCTCATTGTTCAGATCCAGCGCACGCACACCATCAAGGTCAGCCTGAATGTCGCCCGTCCGGCGTATATGCATGACAGAACGATCCCAGGTCAGCGCGTCAAAGACAGGTCCGGGCTTAAGGTCTGCCCAGGTCGGCGTCTCGATATAGAAGGAACGCCCTCCCCAACCAAATACGACCCAGAAAACGCCGGGGCTATCGAGTTCGAACCCTGCGTCAGAGATGAAGGAAAAAGCGCGAAGCACATCCGGATCCGCCGGCACGGCAATATCCGTGTGAATTGGATTGGAGAGCACCAGAACACGCCGGATCGGAACCGACGCGGTGCTGTTCGCATCTGAATTTGCCGAAACGGCAATGGGCCTCGGAACCAAAGCTCCGAGACCCATCAGAATCAAGATCGACATAGCGGTCAGACAGAGCCCAAGAACAATCTTGCGAGCGCACCTCACCACCATCGGTAAACAGGCCCTGATCAGTGATGCAGGATCTGGCTGAGGAACAGTTTCGTCCGCTCATGCTGCGGATTTGTGAAGAACTGCTCAGGCTCGTTCTGTTCCACAATCTGACCGGCATCCATGAAGATCACACGGTTCGCAACTTTGCGGGCAAAGCCCATTTCGTGGGTCACGCAGAGCATGGTCATGCCTTCTTCGGCGAGACCGACCATAACGTCCAGAACTTCCTTGATCATTTCCGGATCAAGCGCAGACGTCGGTTCATCGAACAACATCACCCTCGGGTTCATGCAAAGAGAGCGGGCGATCGCCACACGCTGCTGCTGGCCACCGGATAGCTGTCCCGGATATTTCATTGCCTGCTCAGGAATCTTGACGCGCTCGAGATAGTGCATCGCAATCTCTTCGGCCTGTTTCTTCGGCATCTTGCGCACCCAGATCGGCGCCAGCGTGCAGTTCTCCAGAATAGTCAGGTGCGGAAACAGGTTGAAGTGCTGGAAGCACATGCCGACTTCCCGGCGGATTTCGTCGATCTTCTTCAAGTCGTTTGTGAGCTCGATCCCGTCGACCAGAATATCACCTGCCTGATGCTCTTCCAGGCGGTTGATGCAACGGATCATGGTGGATTTACCTGATCCCGACGGTCCGCAGATAACGATCCGTTCGCCGCGCATCACTTTCAGATTGATATCGCGCAGAACGTGGAAATCACCATACCACTTGTTCATGTTCTTGATTTCGATCGCCACATCCGTGTCGGAGATTTTCATCTTTGTGACATCGGCTGAGATTTCGTCTTCGCGCAAAGTGTTTTCAGTCATGAGTTCCAACTCCAAGAATATCTTTTAACCGGGGCGCCGCGGCAAATCGCGCGCCCCGGATGCGGTTCCTAGCGTTTGTGCCCTGTATGCAGCTTCTTCTCCATGAAGATGGAATAGCGCGACATGCCGAAGCAGAAGATCCAGAACACCATCGCGGCGAACAGATAGCCACTGTGGCTCTGTGTCGGCGTCGACCAGGTCGGATCGGAGAAGGACGATTGGATCTGCCCGAGCAAATCGTACATCCCGACGATCAGCACCAGGGTGGTGTCCTTGAACAGGCCGATGAAGGTGTTCACGATCCCCGGGATAACGAGCTTGAGCGCTTGCGGCAGGATGATAAGATACATCATCGGCCAGAACCGCAGGCCAAGCGCCATAGCGCCTTCATATTGCCCCTTGGGAATGGCCTGAAGACCGCCGCGCACAACTTCGGCCATATAGGCTGCAGAGAAAAGCGTCACACCGATCAGCACCCGCAACAGCTTGTCGAAAGTCACGCCTTCGGGCAGGAACAGCGGCAGCATCACCGACGACATGAACAACACGGTAATCAGCGGTACGCCGCGCCAGAACTCGATGAAGATGATCGAGATCAACCTGACGAACGGCATCTGCGACCGGCGGCCAAGCGCCAGAGCGATCCCGAGCGGAAGCGCCGCAACAATGCCCGTTACGGCTATCACCAACGTCACAAGCAGACCGCCCCAAACGGGTGTTTCCACGATCGGTAGAATGACCAAGTTGCCGATCACAAGGCCCGTGAGCAGGAAATAGGCCACGACCGGGAAAACGATCAGGAACAGAATGGAATTGGAAAGCTTGAAGGGGGCACTCGGAGTGGCCAGCGGAACCAGAAGCAGTACGAACAGTCCGTAAACGATGTTCACCCGCCAGATCTCTTCGGTCGGATATCGCCCGTAGATGAACTGAGGAAAATAGGCCTTGACGTAAGCCCAGCACGCTCCGACATGGGTTTCCCCTTCGTGCGGCAGGCAGGCATTTCGGTTTTCACCGGTCCAGACCGCATCAATCAATGCAAACTGAACGAACGGGGCAATGATCGAATAAGCGATCAGGATGCCGATTACGGTAAGAATGGTGTTGCTGATGGACGAGAACAGGTTCTGACGCATCCATCCGATAACACCGGAGGTCGAGACGGGCGCCGGCAGACGCGGCGCCTCCTCGGTTCTCATTTGGAACATGTGTGTTGCCATGATGTGCGCTCCTTACCGTTCCACGAGCGCCATGCGCTGGTTGTACCAGTTCATGAAGGCTGATGTGATCAAGCTGAGTGACAGATAGACAGCCATCCAGATGCCGATGATTTCGATTGCCTGACCGGTCTGGTTCAGAACCGTGCCGCCCACAGACACAAGATCCGGGAAGGCGATGGCCACGGCCAGAGAGGAGTTTTTGGTCAGGTTCAGATACTGGCTCGTCAGCGGCGGAATGATCACCCGCATCGCCTGAGGGATAACCACCAGACGCAAGGTTGGTCCGGAACGGATCCCGAGAGCATGCGCGGCCTCTGTCTGCCCGTGGCTGACGGCCTGAATACCCGCACGCACGATCTCCGCAATGAAGGTTGCGGTGTAGAGCGACAGTGCCGCGGTCAATGCCAGGAATTCGGGAATGACATTGAAGCCGACATTCAGTTCAAATCCGCGTCGAAGGATAGGACCGGTTTCCACAAACACCGGATGCTCAAGATGCATGGGCGTACCGGTGGCAAAATATGTCAGGATCGGAAAGGCAACGATCAGGCCCATGCCCGCCCAGAAGGTGGGAAACTGCTGGCCGGTGGCTTCCTGACGTTTGCGAGCCCAACGGGCGACAAAAAACGTCGCGACGATCCCCAGGATGAACGCATAGACGATCCAGGAGGAGCCGGCCTCGAAGATTGGTTTCGGTCCGCGCAGGCCCGCGATGTTCAAGTGGAATGTGTCGAACAGGAACGACCACTTCTCGCGCTTTTGGGGTACGGCACGCAGAACTGCGAAGTACCAGAAAAAGATCTGCAGCAGCAAAGGGATATTGCGAAGCGCTTCAATGTAGCAGTAGGCGAGCCGGTTGATCACCCAGTTTTTCGACAACCGCGAAATACCGACGATGAACCCGATGACGGTCGCAAGGAATATGCCGACCACTGCAACCAGAAGTGTGTTGAAGAAGCCGACGAGGAGAGCCTGGCCGTAGCTTGACGTCTCCGAGTAAGGCACGAGTGCCTGAATGATACTGAACCCAGCAGTCGTTTCAAGAAAGCCCCAACCGGAGGCAATGTTTTGCCGTTCCAGGTTGTGAATGGTGTTCGTAACGATGAAATACCCAAAGAAGGCCAGCGCCACGACCAGGAGTACCTGATAGAATATGCCGCGGACTTTGGGATCGTTCAACAGCGAAGCACGTGCCGGCGCCCTCGCCGAGTCCCGCTCCATTATTGACATAGAACCTCGCCCAAGTTGTCACGAAAGAGCCCGGCCCGAAGCCTCTCCTCTGACGTGTCCTCAACTGCTTCCCGTCATGCGCATCTTACGCGCTCCCCAGTCGGCGGAAGCAGTTTGTTCCCCCCACGCGTTTACAGGCTTGTGCCCGACTTTTGCTGCGTGGAATTTTTTTAGGGTTCCGGCAGAAGACCGCCGGAACCCCTTCAATCCTCAATCAGCTTGAGAATTAACGTACCGGCGGAGCATACAGGAAACCACCCTGGCTCCACAGAGCGTTCGCGCCGCGGGCAATGCCGAGCGGAGTGTCCGGACCCACGTTGGCGTTAAACGACTCGCCGTAGTTGCCTACGCCCTTGACGACATTGTAAGCCCAGTCGTTGCTGAGGCCAATGGCTTCGCCAAATGCACCTTCAACGCCCAGAAGACGTTTGACGGACGGGTTGTCGGAAGACTTCATCTCGTCAACGTTTTCAGAGGTCACGCCGAGTTCTTCAGCATTGATCATGGCGTTGAGAGTCCACTTGGCAATGTTGAACCACTCATCGTCACCCTGACGGACAACAGGTCCCAGCGGTTCTTTGGAGATGATTTCCGGCAGAACCATGTGGTCGCCCGGGTTGGCCAGCTTCAGACGCTGTGCGTACAGACCGGAAGCATCGGTCGTGTAAACGTCGCAGCGGCCAGCATCGTATGCGGCAACAACTTCATCAGCTTTCTCGAAAGCGACGATTTCGTACGGCATGTTGTTGGCACGGAAGTAGTCGGCAACGTTCAACTCGGTCGTGGTACCGGTGTTGGTGCAGACGGAAGCGCCGGACAGTTCCAGAGCGGAAGTCACACCAAGGTCCTTGCGAACCATGAAGCCCTGACCATCATAGTAGTTCACACCGGCAAAGTTCAGGCCCAGCTGAGTGTCGCGGGACATGGTCCAGGTGGTGTTACGGGACAGAACGTCAACTTCGCCGGACTGCAGCGCGGTGAAACGCTCTTTAGCAGACAGCGGAGTGAATTTCACAGCAGACGCATCGCCGAACACCGCAGCAGCCATTGCGCGGCACAGGTCAACGTCAATACCGGACCAGTTCCCCTGAGCATCCGGATTAGAGAAGCCCGGGAGGCCCTGGCTCACGCCACACTGGACGAAGCCTTTTGCCTTGACGTCTTCCAGCGTCGTTGCGCCGGCAGCCGTCGACGCAGCGACACCCATAGCAGCTCCGAGTACGAGCGGAAGGAGTTTTTTGGACATGGAAATGCAGCCTTTATTAGTTACCCATACTTTTGTCACGTCGGGTCTGATTGGAAGACTTCGCCCCGTTTTGTTTCCTGACGGTTACCAGCCTTGGCAGCTGTTTCCTCCAGAAGTCTCCAGCCCCAACCCGACGCCCCCATACGATGGCATTTAGCCGTTCGGGTCAAGTACTTGCTCGATCTAACTCGTCAAAATTCTCCCGCCACCGGCCAATTGCCTCCCGCAATGATGCACAAAGCGCGAACATGACTAAATCGAATTCATACAATGACTAAAAAGAATTCAATCCATTAGAGTGCAACCATTTTATCACTAATGTCAGCGCTAAAAGTCTCACTAAATTGATCCCTGTCGATGAGACCTAAAACGCGGTTGCGACCCGAACACGAAGAGCTAGAGTGTGCGCTCAGAGCCGCCGCACGCCGGTCAGGCATCAATCCGACCACAATTCAAGGGCTTTCATGTCAACCACCGATTCAAAAATGCCGCTGAAGCCGGACACCAAACTTGCCCATGCCGGCCGGGACCCGCATTCATTTCACGGGTTCGTAAACCCGCCTGTCGTTCATGCCTCGACCGTTCTCTATCCGGACGTCAAAACCATGGTGGCCGGGAAACAGACCTATTCCTATGCCCGGCGCGGCAATCCGACGACCGATTCCTTGGAATCCGCCTTGAAGGAGATCGAGGGTGCTGCGGGCGTCAAACTTGCAAGCTCCGGTCTCAACGCCATCGCCCTAGCCATTCTGTCCTGCGTCAAGAGCGGCGACCATATTCTCATTGCCGACACGGCTTACAGCCCGACCCGCTATTTCGCAGATACGGTTCTGCCGGGCTATGGCGTTGCGGTTGAATATTACGACCCGACTTTGGGTGCTGACATCAAATCCCTGTTCCGGCCGGAAACCGCCGCTGTGTTTACCGAGGCCCCCGGCTCGCTCACGTTTGAAATGCAGGACGTTCCCGCAATCGTCGCAGCGGCCCGGGAAATTGGCGCGACGGTGCTGATGGACAATACCTGGGCAAGTCCTCTCTATTGTCAGCCGCTGTCCCTCGGGGTCGACCTGTCGATACAGGCCGGAACGAAATACATCGTCGGCCATTCCGACGCCATGCTCGGAACCATCGCGGCAAACGAAAAGGCATGGGACAGGCTACACACACTCTACGGTGCCATGGGCTGCCATGCGGCACCCGATGATGTCTATCTGGGCCTTCGTGGCCTCAGAACCCTGTCGGTACGCCTCGAGCGGCACCAGAAAAACACACTCGAGGTTCTGAACTGGCTCAAGGATCAGCCGCAAATAGGTACGCTCAGGTATCCGGCGCTGGAAACCGACCCGGGTAACCAGATCTGGAAGCGTGATTTCTCCGGCAGTTCAGGTTTGTGTGCCTTCGACTTTGTCAAAGGCACAGGCAAGGAACAGGCCTATTCCTTCCTGGACGCCCTCACCCTTTTCGGTCTCGGCTATTCCTGGGGCGGGTTCGAAAGCCT
>JBNLAU010000227.1:0-4017 GCA_050302295.1 Roseibium sp.
GGATCTGTCGGAAACGGAAGTCCGCCGCTATCTGACGGTGTGACCGGAAGACGGGGCGGCAACCTCCTGAACAGCAATTGACGCGCGCAGTGTGGTTGATAGGGTGCGGGCGACCTCCCGCCCTGCCCTTTCAATGCTGCACGGACCGCCATGCCCTCTCCACTTTCAAGTGACGCCATCGATGCGATCAATGCCGCTGTCGATGCCCGGTTTGAGACCCAGATCACCTTCCTCCAGGAGATTGTCCGCTCGCCGTCCTTTCGTGGTGAAGAGGCGGGCGTACAAAATCTGATTGCCGGGGCGCTTGGCGAGCGCGGGTACGCGGTGGAGACCTGCGAGATCGATCTTGAGGCGCTGAAAGATCATCCCGCCTATTCGCCTGCCACAATCGACTATGCCGGCACCTTCAATGTCAGCGGCACGAAACGGCCGACGCGACAAACAGGACGTTCCCTGATCCTCAACGCCCACGTGGATGTGGTTCCAACTGCAGATCCCGCACACTGGACCCATCCACCCTTTTCCGCAACACGGGACGGCGATTGGCTTTACGGGCGTGGGGCGGGTGACATGAAGGCAGGCCTCAGCGCCAATCTTTTTGCTGTCGATGCAATCGGGGCCGCAGGCTTCGAACTGCAGGCCCCGCTGGAATTTCAGTCCGTTATCGACGAGGAAGTCACCGGCAACGGCACGGCAACGGCCATTCTGCGCGGTGCGACAGCCGATGCGGTTCTGATACCGGAGCCGACAGACGAGGATCTCATCTACGCCAATTCCGGCGTCATCAAGTTCCGTATCTTGGTCCAGGGCGTTCCCGCACACCCGCGCGAACCGGAATCCGGCCTCAGCGCCATCGAAGCCGCCTTTCTGGTGATCAAGGAGCTCCAGGTGCTTGAAGCGCGCTGGAATGCGGAAAAGCTCGAGCATCCCGGGTTCGACGCTCTGACCAATCCGGCCAGCCTGAACATCGGTACCATCAAGGGCGGTGAGTGGCCCGCCTCCATACCGTTCGAATGCATGTTCGAGGGCCGTATCGGTTTTTATCCCGGCAACGATCCCGCTGCCCGGATGGCCTGCCTTGAACAAACACTCCGAGAAATCGGCACGCTGGATCCCCGTCTTGACCAAGCCAAGCCGCGGCTGGAATGGATTGGCACCTGTCAGGCCGGATATCGTCTCGATGAAGGAACGGAAGCCGAAGCCGCGCTGGCATCAGCCCACAAACAGGCGACTGATGGGGATCTGACAAGATCCATCATGGCCTGTTACCTGGACGCGGCGCTCTACGTGAACCATTGCGGCATCCCCTCCCTCACCTATGGGCCGCTGACGAAGAACATTCACGGCATCGACGAGTGCGTGAACCTGCCGTCCCTGAAACGGGTGACAAAGGCCATCGCGCTCTTCACTGCCGGTTGGTGCGGAATAGCGCCGAAATAGTCTTATTCAGGCCGGTTCTCCCGCCTTTGCCGGCATTTTTCCAAGGGAGCGGCATTTATACGCGCCGGGCAATGCGAGGCTGGCCTTTTCCGGCTGCAGGATGTAATCGGAGCGCATCTTATCGTGATTGGCGTCCGTCCAAAGAACAGCCTTAAGCAGGAATGAAAAATGCGCGTTGCAATGATTGGGACCGGTTATGTCGGTCTGGTATCCGGAACATGCTTTGCCGACTTCGGTCACGTCGTGACCTGCATCGACAAGGACGCCACGAAGATCGATGCCCTCAACAACGGGCAGATTCCGATTTACGAACCCGGCCTTCAGGAACTCGTCGCCAAGAACGTCGAAGAAGAACGGCTCTTTTTCACCACCGACTCGGCGGAAGCCATCAAACAGGCGGATGCCGTGTTCATCGCCGTCGGCACCCCGACACGGCGCGGCGACGGACATGCGGATCTGTCCTATGTCTATGCGGCGGCTGAGGAAATTGCCGGACTTATCGAAGGCTTCACCGTTGTCGTCACCAAATCGACCGTGCCGGTCGGGACCGGCGACGAGGTCGAAGCCATCATCCGCCGAGCCAACCCGGAAGCGGATTTCGCGGTTGTCTCCAATCCGGAGTTCCTGCGCGAAGGCGCGGCCATCAACGACTTCAAGCGGCCGGACAGGGTCGTTGTGGGGACAGAGGACGAACGCGCCGTCGAGGTGATGCGGGAGCTCTACCGCCCGCTTTATCTGAACGAGACGCCGATCATCATCACGCGCCGCCGCACCTCGGAACTGATCAAATACGCCGCCAACGCCTTTTTGGCCGTCAAGATTACCTTCATCAACGAGATCGCGGATCTCTGCGAAAAGGTCGGCGCGAATGTCCAGGAAGTCTCTCGCGGTATCGGTCTGGACAATCGTATCGGAGGCAAGTTCCTGCACGCCGGTCCGGGGTATGGCGGGTCCTGCTTTCCGAAAGACACGCTGGCTCTCTCGAAAATCGCCGCCGAAGCGCAGTCTGACCTGAAGATCGTCGATTCCGTGATCGAGGTGAATGCGGCCCGGAAAAAGAAGATGGCAGACAAGGTCATTGATTTCATGGGCGGGGATGTCAACGGCAAGACCATTGCCCTCCTTGGTCTTGCCTTCAAACCCAACACCGACGACATGCGCGAAGCCCCGAGCATCGACATTGTCGAAAAGCTTCAGGCGGCGGGAGCGAAGATTCGCGCCTACGATCCGGCGGGCATGGAGGAGGCGGAAAAGATCATGTCCGACGTCTTCTTTTGCGACGGCCCCTATCATGCCGTCGAAAACGCGGACGCCGTGGTGATCGTCACCGAATGGGACCAGTTCCGTGCGCTGGATCTTCAGCGGATGAAAGAGCTGCTGAAAGCTCCGAAAGTGGTCGATCTGCGCAACATCTACACAGCTGACTACATGGTAGGCCACGGCTTCGACTACACCAGCGTCGGCCGCAGCTACTAATCCCAGGGCTCACCCAAGCCATTGGAACATTGCAGCCGGGTTGTGGCCAACCCGGCTGTTTTTTTGTGAAACGCTGCGGCTCTTTCACATCATAATTGGCTGATTGATTGCTGCCCAACCCAGTTCATCACGGCTGCCAAATTCCTAACTGCGGCGGCGCCCCGATTTCTGTTAACTATTTATTAACTATACCGTAGCGTCAGCGCGGGCGAACGGATACCATGATGTCTGTACGGCATCGGTCTGCGTGCAACGGCTTGGGGCTGGCGTAAATTGACAAACGAAACTGTTTCATACCACGCGGACGAGCGACACGGTGGGTCGATCGAGTTTGCCGAACCGCTGATATGGGGCTATCCGCCCGGGCGGTTTCGAACTTGGTCCGGCCTCCCCCTATCCGTAGGCCCCACGGCCGTGAAGTCTCGGTCGCCTGGCTTGAAGCGAACTCTGGATCTGCTTGGCGCCGGTCTAGGGCTTGTTCTGCTGCTGCCGCTCTTTCTGGTGATCGCCGTTGCTATCAAACTGACCAGCCGCGGTCCGGTATTTTTCAGGCAGGCGAGATACGGCCTAAACGGTGACCTGTTCACCATTTTGAAATTCCGCACCATGCATACGCATCTTTGCGACAAATCCGGTATTGCCCAGACTGCTCAAAACGATCCACGTGTCACTCTGGTGGGCAAATTCCTCAGGCGAAGCAATTTCGACGAACTGCCGCAGCTGGTCAATATTCTCAGAGGAGACATGTCTCTGGTCGGTCCCCGTCCTCACGTGCCGGGAATGCTTGCCGCCGGTGTTCCTTATGAGGACTTTGACCCGAGATATATGGACCGTTTCAAGGTGCCCCCGGGACTAACGGGACTGGCGCAGGTCAAGGGATTCAGAGGCGAAACCCGGGACAGCCACGCCGCGCGCATGCGCCTTGAGCACGATCTCGTCTATATCAGAAAGCAATCCATCGTTCTGGATGTCAAAATCATTCTGGAGACGGTCGTGCGTGAATTCTTCAGCAGCAACGGCTACTGAGCACGGCCGTCCTTGAACAGGCTCGCCATGTGCTGCACCGCGAGCTGATATCCCTCCACCCCGCATCCGGCAATG
>JBNLAU010000228.1:0-3406 GCA_050302295.1 Roseibium sp.
CAGTAGCCGCCGATGCGGAGCCATTCAGGGTCCAGCAGGTCGACGAGGCGCTTGCCGATGGAGACCGTGCAGTCCTCGTGGAAGGCGCCGTGATTGCGGAAGGAGCCGAGGAACAGTTTCAGCGACTTGCTTTCCACCAGGAAATCACGCGGAACGTAGTCAATCACCAGGTGGGCGAAATCCGGCGCGCCGGTGATCGGGCAGAGCGAAGTGAACTCGGGGGCGACGAAGCGGACCATGTATCCGGTGCCCGCCTGCGGGTTCGGCACTTTTTCAAGAACCGCCTTTTCCGGGTCGTCCGGCAATTCGGTGCTGCTGCCGAGCTGGGTCAGGTTTTCGTAGATGCTCTTGTCACTCATGGGATTTCCTTGAAAACAACCTCATCCTTCGAGTGGCCTGGCTTTGCCAGGCTCCTTAAGGTCGGGTTGAATTAAACGCCTCTCAGGTTACCCCAGATCAGGGTGTGCAGCTGGGGCAGAACGGTGGCCGTGTACCATTTGTCGGAGCTGACCTTGTCGACCAGCCAGCGCATGCGCTCCATGATGCCGGTCATGTCGATCGAGCTGTTTTCTTCCCCGGTTGCGGGCGGCGTATGATTGCCTGGCTGGAGATAGAACTGCAGTCCCGGATAGCGATTGGCAACGTCGCGCGCATAGGCATAGTCGTCCTCGTCGAAGACAACGACTTTCAGGACCGTCTGTGTTTCCGGGCCAGCCGCTTCGACACATTCGGCCAGTTTTTGCCAGTCGGTGGTCATTCCGGAGGAGGGGGGCTTCGGGCTCAGTGTCAGGACGTCCAGCTCTGCGAACCAGTCCTTGGCAAGGCTCCCCTGAGTTTCCAGTGCAAACCGGTAGCCTTCGCGCCGGCCAAGATCGATCAGGGGCCTGAGCGGCTGGATGGCCGGATTGCCGCCCGAAAGCGAGACCACGAGCGGTTTGCCGCCGGACAGGATCTCCACCTGCATCATGATGGCTTCCGGCGTCATCGGACACCACTCATCGCGATAGGCGCTGTCGACCGCATGCAGCGTGTCGCACCATTTGCAGCGGTAGTCGCAGCCGCCGGTGCGGACAAAGACGGTCGGCTGGCCGATCAGCGCTCCTTCGCCCTGGATGGTCGGGCCGAAGATTTCATTCACCCGGATCAGACTGTCGTTCATGATCTCGCCTCCGCAGGCATGACGGCCATCGGACGGTATTCGGCGCAGGTTTTGGGAGTTTCCTTGACCCGTACAGCCGCCGTTTCCGGCCATTTTTCCTTGCACCAGTCAAACAGATGCCTGGCGAGCCGCTCGGCGGTGACGCAGTGATCGCCCAGAACGTCGTTCAGGTGGCGGTGGTCCAGCGTGTCGTCGATATGGCGCTTCAGGGTGGAAAGCTCATTGTAGTCGCGGACAAAGCCGAACTCGTTGAGTTCTTCGGAGATCAGTTCCACCTCGGCCACGTAGTTGTGGCCGTGAAAGCGCGCGCAGGGGTGATCGGCGCCAAGGCCGATCAGCTGATGGCTGGCGGAGAAATGGAATTCCTTGGTGATCTTATACATTGCAGGCCACCTTCCAGAAGTCGGCGTCCGCATAGGTGGTCGGGTCGATGCCTCCGGCCAGATGAAAAGCCTCGCGCCGTTCCACGCAGGTGCCGCAGCGCCCGCAATGAACCTCGCCGCCCTTGTAGCAGGACCAGGTCTTTCGGTAATCGACGCCGAGGTTCAAGCCTTCGGCGGCAATGTCCGACTTGGAGGTGTGGACATAGGGCGTGTAGAGCCGGATTTCGCCAAGCCCTTCCAGCGCATGGCGCTGCATCACTTCAAAGCTTTCGGTGAATGCCGGGCGGCAGTCGGGATAGATGAAGTGATCGCCGCCATGAACGGCTGTGGCAACAGCCTGCGCGCCACGGGAGGCGGCAATGCCATAGGCGATGGTCAGCATGATCGCGTTGCGGTTGGGCACTACGGTGATCTTCATGGTGTCTTCGGCATAGTGGCCGTCCGGCACGTCCAGATCGTCGGTCAGCGCCGAGCCGGTCAGCTGGCGGCCGATGTTGGAAATGTCGATCAGGATATATTCGGTTTGAAGCTCGTCGGCGCAGGCTTTCGCAAAGTCCAGCTCCTTCTTGTGGCGCTGGCCATAATCGAAAGAGATCAGGCCGATCAGCTCGTGCTCCCGCGCGATTTTATGCGCAAGAGTGACGGAATCCATTCCGCCGGAACAGATGACAAGTGTTTTCAACGATTTGGTCCCTTGTTTTCGCTCGTGAACGCCCGTTGAGACGCTCGTCACCGGGTAGGCTGCGACCGGTGGTTCCCATCAGGGAACGGCGAGCGTTGTAACAGGTTTTGGCGAAAAGGGAAGGGAGAGGCAGGTATTTGCACGCGCCCTGATCAAGGGCCGCGTGCTTGTCAGGTGTCTAGGGCGAGACGGTTCAGTCCTCGAGGCCGAATTGTTCGCTGAACGAGTTGACCACCGGCTGGCACTCCGCTGAAACCTTGTCGGCATTTGCCTTCAGGCAGGACAGGATGCGGCCGCCGCCAAATTCAACCTCGGAGCAATTGGCCTCGATATCCGCGGAGCACAGCGCAACAGCATTGCTGACCTTGGCAAACAGGAAGTCGAGTGCATCGGCAAGATCGGCAATCGAGGCCGCACAGGTGTCGCTGATCTTGTCCTCATGGGCATACATGCAGGACAAGATCCGCCCGTGGCCTGGTGTGACCTGATCGCAATATGTGGTGATTTCTGTTTCACAGGCTTCAAGCACACCCTGGACCGGTCCCTGGGCCATGGCGGAGGCACTCAGGTAGGAGACGCCGACGACGACAGCCAGCATTTGAACGAATTTCATGGCAAGCTCCGCAAAAAATCAGGGGTTCACAACAATGTAGACTGTTACGCCGTTCTCGATGACGGGCCGGTAATAGACGCCACCGCAATTGTAGTAGGCTTTGTATGGTGCGCAGCCGGCAATTGAATTACGGCGGACTACGCGGCGAGTAGTCCTTCGGGACGTGCGACGTGCGGTGTTGCGTACCTGGTTTTGAGCCTTGGCGGCGCCGATGCCGGCGAAGACAGGTGTGCCGGCGGCAAAACCGGTGAAATCGATTGGGGCGGAGTAGGCAACTGCAAAGCCGATCATGGCTGCGAGCAAGTATCTTTTACGCATGGTGGAAATGTCCTCTCATTAGAGACGCACCGCGTCCTCTGGTTGTCGCAACAAGCCCCGGAACATCCTAGCTTACCCAGAGGAGCTTTAGCGAGTCGTGCGACAACGTGATGGCAATAGGTGTCCTGACCCTAAGCCCAGATCGCCATCCGGAGGCCGCGCTCGTCCTGTCGATAGTCACTCGGAAACGGCTCCGCTGCGCCCCGGAATGTCCGCTCGGCGATCAGGCTGTTCGCAGCCGCGTCGAGCAG
>JBNLAU010000229.1:0-7099 GCA_050302295.1 Roseibium sp.
TTTGTAGGCATCCAGCTTTTCGAGCGGAGCATTGGAGATCGCCATCAGAGCGGTGTCGCGGGCGGCCAGATGCACGTCGAGACGCTCGTAATTGTCCGCCCAGAAGGAACAACTCGGGCAGCCTTCCTCCCAGGTTTCGCCGAACATGAAATGATAGACGACAAGCTGCGGATGCGGACCGAACAAGTCCGCGAGGCTCTTTTTGCCGTCCGGCGTATCGAAGACATAGGTCTTCTCCACGATCACCATGGGCAGTTCCCTGCGCGCGGCGGAAAGTGCGTCCCGTTCCCGCGTGAAGGCTTTTTCCTTCGCCAGAAACGCCTTGCGCGCCTCCAACCAGTCTTCCCGGCTGACAATTTTCGGGGATGTCATGGCTTCCTCCTTACTGATCTTTCGCAACTCAGATGATTTCCGGCCGCCGTTGCTGACTGTGCCGTGTACGCACTTCGCTCCCACAAGGGGCAGAGGGGCAAGCGGCTAAGCCGCAATAAGCTCTGCCAACCGGCCGAAACAGCCGTTCCAGCCGCCGCCGACGCCGCGGCGGGCATCTTCCGTCTTGATGGCTTCGTGGCGGAGTTTGACTTCCGTTGCCTTGCCGGCTTCGGAAAAGGTGACGATCACGCGTGAGCTGTCAGTCGCCTCCCGCGTGCCGTCGGCAAATTCCTGAACGTGGCGCCAGCTGAACTCCAGGCGGTTGGGCGCGTCGATCACCAGGTATTCGCCTTCGAAATGGATCTGTTTTTCCAGGGTTTTTTCTATGACAAAACACCAGCGGCCGCCGACCTTGAGGTCGATATCAATGGAATTCAGGCCGCCAGATTTGGGCAGGAACCAGCAACTAACATCTTGAGGATCGGTGAAGGCTCTGAATACGCGCTGGGGCGTTGCGCGGAACAGTCCCTCGACGATAACCGGTTCCTGACCGGGGGCGGATTTCAGAAATTCTCTTGCGGGCTGCTGAATGGTCATTTTGCTCAATCCTTTCTGCCAGTCTTGTCTTCATTGGCAAGGTGGCGGGCGAGGGCGTCGAAGCGGTCGATCCAGAAGCTTTCGTACTTGTTCAGCCAGTCGACGGCTTCCTTGATCGGCGCTCCGCTCAAACGGCAGTGGCGCGTGCGGCCCCGTTTCTCGATGTCCACAAGACCCGCGTCGGACAAAACCCGCATGTGCTTGGACACCGCCGTCAGCGACATGTCGAAGGGTTCGGCCAATTCGGAAAGCGTTGTTTCACCGTCGGCCAGCCGGGCTACTATCGCTCGGCGGGTGCCATCGCTGAGCGCGGCGAAAGTGGCATCGAGCTGAGACATGTGCTGCACATTCATAAAGTGAACCTTTTGGTTGACTATCATCTAAGTTCATTATAGTCAACTAAATGGTTGAGTAAAGATTTGCCCCGGCGAATAAGGCTCGACGGCCGATACGATATTTTTGAGCAGCGGCCTGCAACAGGAGAGGATGCCATGAAACTTTATGCGACCGACCTATCCCCCAACAGCCGCCGGGTGCTTGCGGCGATCAAGCAACTGGGACTTGAAGGGGAAACGGAGATCCAGAAATTCGAACTGATGAAGGGCGAGCACCGGACAGAGGAATTCCGGGCGGTGAACCCCAATCAGAAAGTGCCGGTTCTGGTGGACGGTGATTTCCGGCTCTGGGAAGCCAACCCGATCGTTATCTATCTCAGTGACCGTCAGGGGGCGGAGGCGTTCTGCCCGTCAGACCGGATGGGGCGCATTGAAATCCTGCGCTGGATGTCCTGGGAAAGCCACCACTACAATCGGGCGGTGGGCGACATCGCCTGGGAAACCATTGCCAAGGCAGTTTTAGGCGCGGGCTCGCCCGATCCGGAAAAGGTTGAGGCGGGTCAGGCAAATTTCCGCCGGTTCGCGGCCGTGCTTGAAGAGCAGCTCGCCGATCGCGATTTTGTGCTCGGCGATGCGGTCACGGCAGCCGACTGTGCCGTTGGCAGTCATTCCGCCCTGGCTCTGCATCCGCAGTCACAAGTGCCCCTGGAGGAGTTTCCGAATATTTTGGCCTATTACAAAAGGCTTGAAAGCCTTCCCGCCTGGTCGGCAACCGCTCCGCAAGCTCAGGCGGAAGCCGCAGAATAGCAAATCACGGATCCGCGGTGGCTTCTGCCGGCTGCCACGGACTGTCTGTCGTTGTCATTTGCGCGAAGTTAAAAACGTGCCGATGCGGCAGACAGGCCTGCCGAGCGTCGACTTTTAGAGAAACAGCTCGCCCCGCGCCACGAGCGTCGCCTGGCCGCCAATGCGGACAGCATGCATTTCGCCTGCTTCAATGTCGATTTCCACATCGATAAGCGAAGGCCGGCCCATTTCGAAACCCTGTTCGATCCGGATATGGTGGGTGCCGTTAGGCAGGTCGTCGTAATAGTCGATGACGCCGGCAAAGGCCGCAGCGGCCGAACCGGTTGCCGGGTCTTCCGGAATGCCCATGTCGGGAGCGAACAGGCGCGCATGGAAGGCGCTGTCGTGGGAGCGGGTTTCCCGGCAATAGACATAGGCATCGGTATATCCGTTCTTGCCGAAACCAGCCTTCCACATGGACTGGACCGGCTTGGCCCGGGCAAGGGCATCAAGATCGCGCACCGGAACGAACGTGAAAGGTGGTCCCACCTTGAAGCAGGACGGCGCGTGGTTTTCAAAGCCGATATCCGTCGGCTCGAGATTGAGTGCGGCGGCGATCAGCTCGGAATTATGTGTGGGACCGGCCGGTTCCGGCAGGCTCGGCACATCGAATTCCGCAAAGGCGGCGGCATGTTCGCGCAGGATAACCGCGCAGCGCACCGTGCCGATCTCCTGCTTCAGCACGACGACAGCATCCTGCTCGCCGGACACTTCGCCGAACCGTTCCTCGGCCATCAGGATGGCCGTGCCGATGGTCGGGTGCCCGGCAAAGGGCAGTTCCATCTTCGGTGTGAAGATCCGCATGCTGGCGGAATGGCCCGGATTTTCCGAGGTAAAGACGAACACTGTCTCCGACAGATTGAACTCTGCTGCAATCTTCTGCATCTGCTCGTCGCTGAGACCGTCGGAGTCCAAAACAACCGCCAGCGGGTTTCCGGCAAGGCTCTTGTTGGTGAAGACATCCAAGATCGCGTAGCGACGGCTCATATTCAATTTCTCCCTAGAGATTCACCTGGCACGGTTCCCGAGATGAGCGGACTTTTGCATTTCTCCGCAAGTCCCGCCAGTGATTAGTGATCATTCTTGATGAACAAAATGTTGCCCGCAGCCTGTCCCGAAACGGCTCAGGCGGGCAGCAGATGTTCCCCGAGTGCGCGTGCATATGGAACGATGGCGGGATCGGCAAGATCGTCCCGGGAGCGGATGATCCGGATATCGCCGAGTTCCTTTTCCTCGGTCGCATCGGAAAAGCGCATGATGCTGTTTCGCAGGTCTTCCGCCGGCCTGTCGACATCGAAGACCAGTGAGATGGATATTCGCGGGCCGTCGAAGGCAATCAACAGGTCTCCGGCGTGCACGTCGTTGCGGGTCACGCCGGTCTCCTCTTCCATCTCCCGGTAAATCGCGCCGATCACGTCGACCTTGCCCTCCGGCGTCAGATCTGTCGGATCGAGATTGCCGCCGGGCGGGTAGATGAGGCCGGCGGTTGCCGTCCGCTCCGACATCACGCCGTAGATGAGCGCGCCATCGTTTGATCTGAGGACAGCCGAGCCGAATATGTTGTAGGCGGAAGCGTCCGGCGCTCCCCAGTCCCGCCAGGCGAGATAAGCGGCGAAGGAGCACTCGGTGCAGGTGCCGTGAAAGGTTCCGTTCTCGAACCGGTAGCCCGTCAGTTTGAGCGTCCGGCCGTTCCACAGCAGCGCAATGCGCTTTCTTGCTTCTTCAAAATGGGCGGCAATCGCCGTTTCATTCGCCGTTTCAAACGGCCAGGGATCGGGAGAGAGGGTCAGGTCCAGTTCGGTGATCCGGTGGACGGCGGGGGGCAGAAGCTTTTCCATGAGCGGCAGGTCTTTTCCAGGCGACATTTGGCTCGGCCGCGTTGTCATGGTCCTGAAACCGCGCTTTTCGTAAAAGGGTTCCGCATTGGCATCGGCTTCCAGGCAAAGGCGCTTCAGGCCGAGGTCTCGCGCATGGTCATAAGCACGCGTCAGCAGCAAGTCGCCGATGCCCTGTCCCTGGGCTTCAGGAGCCACGAACAGGAAGTCGATCAGCAGTGTGTCTTCGCTTTCCGGCACCAGTCCGGAAAAGGCAACCGGCGCGCCGTCCCGTTCGGCGACGGTAATTCGTTGCGATTTGATCGTGGCCTCGGAAATCCGCCACTGTTTCCGGAACGCGGCCATCTCGTCGTCCGGATAACCCCAGGAGGCCTTGGAGCGGTGCAGAATGTCGGTAAGGGCGGGGGCGTCGGATTTCGTTGCGAGGCGGAGTTTTAAGGGCATGGCTATCCGGTCGATTATGCTCCGGACAGCCTTAGCCAGTGTTTGTGAAAGTTACAAGGCAGGCAGACAACTCGTACCACCCGGCGTTAGTTATGACCCAGTAGATGAGTCATAACTATTGTCGGGTGTATTACCGGATGAACGTCCCGTTCTGCAGCTCACTGACGGCCTGCATCAGTTCGGCGCGTGTGTTCATCACGATGGGGCCATGCCAGGCGATCGGTTCCTTGATCGGGGCGCCGGAGACAAGCAGAAAGCGGATGCCTTCATCGCCCGCCTGCACCACGATTTCGTCGCCGGAGCCGAAGATGATCAGAGACCGGTTGCCGGTCTGGTCACGGAGCTTCAGTTCCTCGCCGCCAAATTCCTTCTCCGTCAGCACGCCGAAAGGATCCGACGCGCCTTCAAAGGTGCCTGAGCCCTCGAAAATATAGGCGAAGGTTTGTTTGTAGGTGTCTACCTTGAAACGTTTTTTCTGGCCGGCCGGCACGTGGATATCAAGATACTGCGGGTCGGCGGCAATGCCGTCAACGGGACCGCGCTTGCCCCAGAATTCGCCGCAAATGACCCTGGCCGATACGCCGTCATCTTCGACAATAACCGGAATTTCTCGGGCTGAGACATCCTGATAACGCGGCTCGGTCATTTTCAGGGAGGACGGGAGGTTGGCCCAGAGCTGAAAACCGTGCATGCGGCCCCTGTCGTCTCCCTTGGGCATTTCCTGGTGCATGATGCCACGGCCCGCTGTCATCCATTGCACATCGCCTGCACCCAGGTTGCCGGTGTTGCCAAGGCTGTCGCCATGCTCGACCGTCCCGGCCAGCACATAGGTGATGGTCTCGATGCCCCGGTGCGGATGCCAGGGAAAGCCTTTCAGATAATCTTCCGGCCGCTCGTTGCGGAAATCGTCCAGAAGCAGGAACGGATCCAGCATCTCCGGGTCCTGAAATCCGAAAACCCGTTCCAGTTTGACGCCGGCGCCTTCCAGGGTCGGCTGCGTGGTACCGATATGCGTGACCGGGCGGATGGACATGAGTAATTTCCTCTTTGACCGAAACTCTTGAAGAGAAACATAATGGCGGACGATCAATAACACAGTACCTCGGTAGGAAAACGCAGTGTTTCTCCGGGTGAAACAGTTCCATCCGTCAGACAGGCAGCCATCTGACAGACGGTGTCCCCTTGCAACTTGCGGCGGTTCCGCCCACATGCAAGTGTGCACGTCTGATTTGGCCATCCGGTCAAAACCCAAACATCTGAACCGGTTCGATTTCCCATGGCTCCGATACTGTCCGTCCGCGATCTGGAAAAGACCTATGACGGTGGTTTCCAAGCGCTCAAATCCGTATCTCTGGACATTCGCAAGGGCGAGGTCTTTGCCTTGCTCGGTCCGAACGGAGCGGGCAAAACCACTTTGATCAGTACGATTTGCGGTCTGGTCCGGCCGACATCGGGCAGTATTCACGTCGGCGGTCATGACGCGATCCGGGACTACCGGGCCGCACGGCAACTGATCGGGCTGGTGCCACAGGAAATGCCGACGGCGCCGTTCGAACTGGTCGGAGACACCGTTGCCATGAGCCGGGGTCTCTTCGGCTTGAAGCCGGACAATGACTTTGTGGAGAAAATCCTCAAGGACCTGACCCTCTGGGAAAAACGCAAGAATCCGATCATGGCGCTGTCCGGCGGTATGAAGCGGCGGCTGCTGGTCGCCAAGGCGCTGGCGCACGAACCGCAGATCCTGTTTCTGGACGAGCCGACCGCCGGGGTCGACGTCGAACTCCGCCATGACATGTGGCGCATCGTCGGCGAATTGAAGGACAAGGGTGTCACGATCATCCTGACCACCCACTATATCGAGGAGGCCGAAGAGATGGCCGACCGGGTGGCAGTGATCAACAAGGGTGAAATCATCCTGGTCGAGGGCAAGGCTGAGCTGATGCGCAAGCTCGGCCGCAAACTTTTGACCCTCAGCCTGTCGGAACCCTTGTGCGAAATTCCGGCGGAACTGGCACACCACGATCTTACGCTGGAAGACGAAGGCGCCAGCCTGACCTATACCTACGACACTCATGCGGAACGCACCGGTATCACCTCCCTTCTGACGGATCTTTCCAGGGCAGGCGTCCGCTTTCACGATCTGCAGACCGACCAGTCGTCGCTGGAGGATATTTTTGTCGGTCTTGTGAGGCAGAGCTAGGGCCGGTTATGGAGACGGACTTCACCATACGCAGTGCAGTTGTTGGCGACCGGGACGCGCTGACGGACCTTTGCATGCGCTCCAAACAGTCCAACGGCTATGATGGCGCCTTCATGGCGCAATGCGCCGATGAGCTGCGAGTGCGGGACAGCTGGATAAGCGGTGACGATTTCTGGCTGGCGGAAACAGGCAGCGGGCAGCTTGCCGGCTGCATACGCCTGTCGGTGCGCGAAGATGGGGCGACCGGTGAACTGGAAACCTGTTTCATCGATCCCGCCTGGCAGGGGCGGGGGCTTGGCCGGGCACTGTTCGACGGGCTGCTGAACAGGGCGCAAGACCTGAAACTGGAATGCATCGGCCTGGACGCCGATCCGTTCGCCGAAGCATTTTACGCCCGCATGGGCTTTCAAACCATTGGCCGGTCACCGTCCGGCTCCATTGCGGGGCGCATGTTGCCGCGCATGGAATTG
>JBNLAU010000230.1:0-29514 GCA_050302295.1 Roseibium sp.
GACTCCCCGCGTGCGTTCTTGAAATGGCTTTCAATCAGAATGTCGATAGAGGAAGAAAATATGCAAAACCGTCGGTCAGTTTCTCCCCTGCGGTCCCGCCGCGCCAAATTGCTGGCAGGAGTTGTCGCGCTCGGCGCTGCGGGTCTAATGACCGCACAAACAGTCGTCCCGGGCCAGCTTGCTTTTGCCGATCCGGTCCACGTGGACGCCGCTACGCCTGCTGATTTCTCCGATGTCGTGAGCTCAGTCAGCCCGGCGGTCGTCAGTGTCCGCGTCAAGCAGGCGGCCGAACCTCGCATGATGAATTTCAAAGGCGGCGATGACTTCCAGGAATTCTTCAAGGGTCTTCCGAACGGCCATCCTTTTGAACGCTTCTTCCGCGAATTCGGCGGCCGTGGCGGTGAGGAAGGCCAGCAGCACCGCAAACCGCGTCACTACGGCATGTCCCAGGGGTCCGGTTTCTTCATTTCCGAAGACGGGTACCTCGTTACCAACCATCATGTGATCGACAATGGCACCGAGTTCACGGTCATTGACCAGGACGGCAAGGAATATGAAGCCACACTGATCGGGGCCGACAAACGCACCGATCTGGCGCTGCTCAAGGTTGAGAGCGATCATGACTTCACCTACGTGGAGTTCGCTCATGAAGCTCCTGAAGTTGGTGAATGGACGGTCGCAATCGGCAACCCGTTCGGACTGGGCGGCTCGGTAACCGCCGGGATCGTCTCGGCTCGTGGCCGTGACATCGGCGCCGGCCCGTACGATGATTTCATCCAGATCGATGCTCCGGTCAACCGCGGCAATTCGGGCGGCCCGGCCTTCAACATGAAGGGGGAAGTCATCGGTGTGAACGCGGCGATCTTCTCGCCCTCCGGCGGCAATGTCGGCATTGCCTTCGCAATTCCGGCCTCGACCGCGCAGGATGTCATCATGGAGCTCAAGGATGACGGCACCGTTGTCCGTGGCTGGCTTGGCGTTCAGATTCAGAACGTCACTGATGACATTGCGGAGAGCCTTGGCCTTGATGAGGCCCGTGGCGCCATTGTCGCGGAAGCGCAGGATAACAGCCCGGCTCAGAAGGCTGGCCTGCGCTCGGGTGACACCATCCTCGCCGTGGACGGCACAAAAGTGAAGGGACCGCGTGAGCTTTCCAAGGTCATTGCAGCCTACGATCCGGACACCAGTGTCGACATCACGGTCTGGCGGGACGGCAAGAAGCAGGACATCTCCGTGACCCTCGGCCGTCTGAATGAACAGGACCAGGCACTCGCCGGTCAGCCGCAACAGGAGGACACCAGCACCAGCCTCGATGACCTCGGCCTGGTTCTGACCACCAAGGCAGAAGCGGGCATGGAAGGAGAGGGTGTTGTCATAGCCGATATCGATCCGGACAGCCCTGCCGCGGAAAAGCGCCTTAGTGCCGGAGATGTCATCCTGGAGGTTGCCGGCATGAAGGTGAACAGCCCTGCGGACGTCCTGGAAGCACTCGACAAGGCCGAGAAAGATGGCCGCAAGGCAGTGCTTTTCCGGGTCGAGGGCAACAACAACTCAACGCGGTTTGTGGCCCTGCCCATGAACCTCGCCTGATCAGGAACCGGTTCTGCGCGGACCGGAACCTGAAAGGCAAGACCGGCCTGCTCTCTGCCCCCGAACCCCAACGGGCCGGTCTTGTTCTCCGGGGCTTACGCAACAAGCCCCGAAGCCTGGCGGCGGCGCCTCACATCCAGCGCCGCCGCCAGCCATTTTCATTCGGCGAAACTCGAGCTACAAAGGGTGCTATGTTGAGGATTCTAGTTATAGAAGACGATCCGGAAGCGGCCAGCTACCTCGTCAAGGGCCTGAGCGAACTCGGGCACACAGCCGACCAGGCATCGGACGGGCAGATCGGCCTGCAAATGGCGCATGACAGCAGCTACGATATTCTCATCGTCGACAGGATGCTGCCCAGGTTGGACGGCTTGTCCGTCATTCAGGAACTGCGCAGGGAAGGCGACCACACGCCGGTTCTGATCCTGTCCGCACTCGGCCAGGTGGACGACCGGGTCAAGGGGCTGAAATCCGGCGGCGATGATTACCTGCCGAAACCCTTCGCTTTTACCGAACTGCAGGCGCGGGTAGAAGCATTGGCCCGGCGTCCGAAATCCGCGAGCCAGGTGGAGACGACCTATACCGTCGGCGATCTGATCCTCGACCGGATGGCCCATTCCTGCCGTCGCGGCGATACGGAAATTCCCCTGCAGCCGCGCGAATTCAGACTGCTTGAATATCTCATGCAGCACGCCGGTCAGGTGGTTACCCGCACCATGCTGCTGGAGAATGTCTGGGAATACCATTTTGATCCGCAGACCAATGTGATTGACGTCCACATTTCCCGTTTGCGCAGCAAGATTGACAAGGGCTTCGGAACGCCCTTGCTGCACACCATCCGAGGGGCTGGATACACAATCCGTGACGCGGCTCACTAGATTCACCCGAACGACGGCGTTCAAGCTATCTCTGCTCTATATTGCCGTCTTTACGGTCATGTCCGGTTTTCTGCTGATCTACGTGGCGGAAAACACCGACCATCTGATGTCCGAACAGGTTGTTCAGTCCGTCGACTCGGAATTGAAAAGCCTTTCCGATGTTTATGTGCGTGGCGGCGTGCGTGACCTTGTGGAAAAAATCGACAGCCGCTCCCGCCATCCCGATGCCAGTCTCTACCTGCTGACCGATTTTGCAGGAAACGCACTGGTCGGCAATATTGCCCGCCTGCCGACAATCGTCCTGGAAGAGGCCGACGGGGGATTGCGGCGGGTGCGTTATACCCGGCTTGGCCAGGACACCGAGGACGTTGAGCGCCAGGCCATGGTGCGCACATTCGAGCTTCGCGGCGGTTTCCGCCTGCTCGTCGGCCGGGACCTGGGAGATCAGCTCAGATTTTCCAATCTTCTGGCAAATGCACTCCGGTTGTGGCTGATCGTCATTGTGCTCATGGGAGCGATCACCTGGTTCTTCGTGAACAGTCGGGTCATGAAGCGCATTGACGAAATCTCCGCGACCAGCCGCACCATCATGCATGGCGATTTGTCAGGGCGTCTGCCGGTTGCCGGAAACAACGACGAATTCGACCGCCTGGCCAACAATCTCAATGCCATGCTGGAGCGTATCGACCTGCTCATGCAGTCGATGAAGGATGTCACCGACAATATCGCGCATGATCTGAAAACGCCTCTGACACGGCAGCGAACCCGCATCGAGACGGCCCTTCGTGAGGCCCGGGGAGAAGAGGGCTATCGCAGTGCGCTGGAAGCGACACTGGAAGAATCAGATCAACTGCTGCGCATTTTCAATGCGTTGCTCAGGATCGCCCGGATCGAATCCATGGCGCCGGGCACGGTCATGGAGACGACCAACCTCAACAAGATGGCCGCCGAAATCGCCGAGCTGTATGAGCCGCTTGTGGAAGATGAGGGCGGACGTCTTGAAATGGACGTTCCCGAAGGCCTCGAAGCGGAATGCAACAAGGATCTGATCAGCCAGGTTCTGGTCAACCTGATCGAAAATGCACTTAAATACGGCCGTCCGGAAACCGGCGAATTGCTGATCCGCCTCTCGGCCGGCATTGAGGGCGGACGCGTCATCCTGTCGGTGACCGACAATGGCGCCGGCATTCCGGAAAAAGACCAGGACAGGGTCAAGGAACGTTTTGTCCGCCTGGAGGAAAGCCGCTCCGAGCCCGGAACCGGGCTTGGTTTGAGCCTCGTCAAAGCAGTTGCCCGCTTGCATGGAGGAGAGTTGCGCTTCAAGAATGAAGCGCCGGGCCTTTCTGCCCGGATCGATCTGACACCGGTGGAACCGGTCGGCAACGGAAGCGGTGATGGGCAAGGCGGAGCAACGGGACGGGAAACAGGCTGAGCAGGAAGACGGCGGAGCCGGTGTGCTGGCTGACCGCATCGTCACTGTGCCGGCTGTCCGGAACTCTGAGCGTCCCGCACTTTTCCTGAAAGATCTGCTCGATCATCCGCAATCCGGGGAAGCGCTCAAGGCGCTGTCGCAGCAAAAGCCAGGCCTGGAAGGCTTTTTGTCAGGTGTCATTGCAAATTCAGCATACTTACGTGACCTGATGCTGGCCGATCCGCCGCGCCTGCTGGACCTTTTGCAGGAGGCGCCGGAGGGCCGGATCAAGCGTCTGCTTGAAAAAGCGCGAGAGGCAAGGGCGGAAGATGAAGCCGGGATCATGCAGATGCTCCGGCTGCTGAAACAGGACCTGGCACTGACGCTCGGCCTGGCTGATATCGCCGGTGCCATCGGTCTCGACCGGGTCACATACGCGCTTGCGGGATTTGCCGATGCCGCCCTGACCGCCGCAATCCGCTTTTGCCTGGGCGATCTTGTCCGGCGCAACAAGTTTGCCCCGCGGGACCCGAACCGCCCCGAGATTGACAGCGGCCTGATCGTTCTGGCCATGGGCAAGCATGGTGCGAATGAGCTTAACTATTCTTCCGACATTGACCTGATCGTCCTCTACGACCCTGCCAAGGCCCCGATGACAGGCGGCGCGGAAGTGCCTGTCGAATTCGTCCGGCTAACCCGGCGCCTGGTCAAGATCATGCAGGACAGAACCGCAGACGGTTACGTCTTCCGAACCGATCTGCGGCTCCGGCCGGACCCCGGCGCGACGCCGCTTGCAATGTCGGTCCCGGCGGCGCTGGTCTATTACGAGTCCCTCGGCCAGAACTGGGAGCGCGCGGCGTTGATCAAGGCCCGTCCCTGCGCGGGTGACATCCCTGCCGGGGAAGAGTTCCTGGCCGAAATCGTGCCGTTTATATGGCGCAAGTATCTCGACTTCGCCGCGATTGCCGACGTGCAGTCGATCAAGCGGCAGATCCACATGCACAAGGGCCACGGCGTGATCGCGGTCGCGGGCCACAACGTCAAACTCGGCCGCGGCGGCATTCGTGAGGTGGAGTTTTTCGTTCAAACGCAGCAGCTCATTGCCGGTGGGCGCAACCCTGCGCTCAGGGGGCGCCGGACGCTCGACATGCTGGATGCGTTGTGTGAGGCGGACTGGATCCGGCAGCGCGCACGCGACGACATGCACAACGCCTATCGGTTCCTGCGCAATGTTGAACACCGCATTCAGATGATGAATGACGAGCAGACCCAGCTTTTGCCCAAGGACGAGGAAGGCCTCTGGCATGTTGCGGCGCTGATGGGCTTCGACACCCTTCAGGATTTTGAAGAGACGTTCCTGGACCACTTGCGCAAGGTGCAGCACCATTATGCGGAGCTGTTCGAGGACGAGCCCGGTCTTTCCTCGGATCTCGGCAATCTGGTGTTCACCGGTGACGATCACGACCCCGATACGCTGGAAACGCTTGCAAGGCTCGGTTTCAAGCAGCCTTCGGAAGCGGCCAATATGATCAAATCCTGGCACTTCGGCCGCTATCCGTGCACCCGCTCGACCAAGGCGCGGGAGCGGTTGACGGAAATGCATCCCGTGCTCGTGGGAGCGTTGGCGGCAACCGACAATGCGGATGCGGCCCTGCGCGCCTTTGACAGTTTCCTGTCGAAACTCCCGGCGGGCGTGCAGCTTTTTTCGCTGCTGAAGTCCAATCCCCAACTGCTGACGCTTCTTGCCACCACCATGGGGGTGGCGCCACGCATGGCCGAAACCGTCTCCAAGCGGGTGCATGTCCTGGATGCTGTGCTCGACCCCGCCTTTTTCGGCGCCATGCCGAGTGTGGAAGAATTCCGCATCGGCCTCGATCGCACTCTGGCCCAGGCCCGTTTCTACGAAGAGGCATTGGACAGGGCACGCATCTTCGCCCAGGAACAGCAATTCCTGATCGGCCTGAGGCTGATCTCCGATACGCTTTCGGCGGACCGGGTAGGATTTGCGCTGGCGCGGCTGGCGGAGGTGCTTGTCGACCGGATCCTGCAACGGGTTGTGGTGCATGTCGGAGAAACCCACGGCGGCGTTCCGGGAGGCAATGTGGCCGTTGTTGCCATGGGTAAGCTGGGCGGCCGCGAGATGACCGCCGCCTCGGATCTCGACCTGATCCTGCTTTACGACGCCCCGGAAGACGTCAAGCAGTCCGATGGCGCGCGGCCGCTGGCGATCACGCAATACTACACCCGCCTGACCCAGCGGCTGGTCACCGCACTGTCGGCGCCAACGGCGGAAGGCTCGCTCTATGAAGTGGATTTCCGTCTGCGTCCCTCCGGCAATGCAGGACCGCTGGCGACCAATCTGGACGGTTTTATTGCCTACCAGAAGAAAGACGCCTGGACATGGGAGCATATGGCGCTGACGCGGGCCCGCGTGATTGCGTCCTCCAGTCCGGACTTCCGGCAGAAGATCGAGAACAGTCTTTGCGAAACACTCAGAACCGAGCGGGGCAGGGCGAAGCTTGCCGACGATGTGCGCGTCATGCGCGCGCGCATCGAAAAGGAAAAGGGCACGAAGGACATCTGGGATCTGAAGCAGGTCGCAGGCGGACTGGTCGATATCGAGTTCATATCCCAGTTCCTGCAGCTCGCTCATGCCCATGAAAATCCTGAGGTTCTGGCGCAAGGTACCGAAGCCGCGCTGGAAAAACTGCGTGACAGCGGTGTTCTCCTTCAGGATGACGCGGAACTGCTTCTGGAAGCGCTTCGCCTCTACCAGCGCCTGACCCAAGTTCTTCGTCTCGCGCTTTCCGGCAAGTTCATGCCTTCGGAAGCGCCACGGGGCGTTCTCGACCTGCTTGTTCAGGCCTCTGCGATTCCGACCTTTGACCGGCTGGAAACGGAACTGGCCGATCTGCAAGCCAAGGTGAGGAGGGCGTTTGTCCGCCTCGTAGGGGAAGTCGAAGCCTCCGACGCGTAGCAACGGCCGGCCGGCGTTTTGTCTTGCGTTCTGAAAGCTGCAAAAGTCTCAGGCGGCGTCGTGCTCGTCCAGCGGCAGGGTGAAGCTCACTGTCGTGCCCTTTTTCACTTCCGACTGGATGGTCAGCTTGCCGCCGTGCAGTTCGACCAGGGACCGGGCAATTGCGAGGCCCAGGCCTGAGCCCTGATGGGTTTTGGTGAACTGGTTTTCCACCTGCACGAAGGGCTGGGCGAGCCGTTCGATATCCCGTTCGGAAATGCCGATGCCGGTGTCGGTCACCTCGAAGCGCAACTTGTCTCCGCGCGGACGGGCTCTGAGGGTGACGGTGCCATTGTCCGGTGTGAACTTCACTGCGTTGGCAAGCAGGTTCAGCAGGATCTGTTTCAGCGCCCGCTTGTCGGCCTGCACCATAAGCTCCCCGGCCACGTCGGCGTTGACCGTGATGTTCTTCTCTGTCGCTGCGCCAGTCACGATCCGGCTCGCATCCTCGGCCGCTGCGGCGGCGCTGACGGCCTCGGTCTCGATGGACATCCGCCCGGCTTCGATCTTGGACATGTCCAGAATGTCGTTGATCACGTTGAGAAGGTAGGTGCCGGAGGAATAGATATCCTTGCAGTAATCGCCGTAGCGGTCGGTGCCGAGCGGGCCGAACATCTCCTGGGTCATGATATCGGAGAAGCCGATAATGGCGTTGAGCGGTGTCCTGAGCTCGTGGGAGATGTTGGCGAGGAATTCCGACTTCGCCTTGTTGGCGGCTTCCGCGCGTGTCTTTTCTTCCTGGTACTTGTCGGCCATTTCCACCAGCTGGCGGGCCTGGACCTCCAGGGTCTGGCGGGATTTCCGGAGGTCGGTCACGGTGGCCTTCAGCCGCTTTTCCGATTCCATGAGTTTTTCTTCGTGCTTCTTGAGCGCCGTAATGTCCGTGCCGACGGAGACGAAACCGCCATCCTTGGTGCGGCGTTCGGAAATCTGCAGCCAGCGGCCGTCTTCCAGTTGGGCCTCATAAGAGCCGTCCGGCGCTCCGCCGCGCTGGTTGACACTCACCTGCATTGGCGCCACTTCCGCGTTGGCGGCGGCGGCCATGACCTCCTGATAGGGTGTGCCGGCCTTGATGGAAGAACTGGGCAGTGCATGCAGCGACTGGTAGTTGGAATTGCAGATCACCAGTTCGTTCTTTGCATTCCAGAGCACGAAAGCTTCTGAAATGGTCTCGATCGCATCGCGCAGGCGCAGGTCCGCCATGCGGCTGTGTTCGGCCAGTTCGTGCTGCTCGGTGATGTCAATGCAGATGCCGATCAGATGCGGCTCGGCCCGGCCGCGCTCGGATTGAATTTCACCGCGCGCGCGAAGCCAGATCCAGCTGCCGTCGGTATGGCGCATGCGGAAGGTTTCATCGACCAGCGTTTCACCGCTTTCAAGAAGGTGTTCGGCAAGGCCCAGCAGATCGATATCGTCCGGATGGGTGATGTCGGCAACATCCGCAAAGCTGAGGATGTCGTCTTTCGGTTCACGTCCGAGCAATTCGTAAAGCGAGGAAGACCAGAACATCCGCCCGCGGGAAAGGTCCCAGTCGAACAGGCCGCAGCGGCCATGGGTGAGGGCTGTGTCGATGCGGCCTCTTGTCGTGGCATACATCTCATCGGCAGTCTCGGCGCGTGTCGCCTGGCTGAAAAAGCCGTAGATCACCGCCAGGAGCACCAGCGCCGTGCCGACAAACAGCGTGACATTGGCGGAAACTTCGTCTCTCCAATCGGCATAGATGGCGCTGTCCGGCTGCAGAACTGCGACCATGCCAAGGCGGCCGGAAAGGTGATGAACCGTTGCTAGAACCTGCTCTTCGCCATCAGCGCTGCCGATATTGGCGGCGATGGACAGGACACCTGCACGGGCGCCAAAGACCGTAAGAGGCTGCGAATGACCAAGAAGATTGGTAATCGGCCGGCCCTCAAGGCCTGGCTGCACCGGTGCGGAAGCTACGACCCGTCCGGCGTCGTCCGCGACCAGGAAGATCCGGCCCTTGCTGGTGGCCCCGGGGGGCAAGCTGTTTGCAAGCATGCGCCTGAGCGTCGTCCTGTAACCGGTTTCGGGCAGGCCGTCCTCGGAAGAATTGAGACCGCTGGCGACAACCAGGGCCATCAGGCTGAGTGCCGTTTCAGCTTCGGTTCGCGTTTCGGTGTAGTCTGTCGCAAGCTGTCCGGCACGAAAAAAAGCCAGCACGACGATGAATACGATTGCAAGCCCTGGAATGGCCCGCCGCATCAGTCCGTCGGAGCGGGCAAGGCCTGCGCGGAAAGATCCGAACAGAGTGAGCAGCGGCAAGCTGGTCCCGCTTGCGCTTGTCTCTCTGTCTGACTCCTTCTCGCCGCGCCGCGCAGATGCGTCGCCAGCCAATGCTCGCGCCATAGGAAGTGTGCCTCAAAAACCGCCGCCTCGGGGTGCCACCCGAATCACTTCCATTTGAATCAAAACGTCTGAATTTGTCCAGACCTCGGAAAGAACAAAATGGTTAACGCGTTGCGCGATTTGCTTTGCTGGCGTTAACCAATGCCAGTATTTCACACTATTGCAGTGTTCTATCGACGATGTCGCGACTGTCTCTTGATAGATTTTCGTATGAGGAAACCCTCAGGAGGGCAGATTCAGCAAGTGCAGAACGTTGTGGGTCAAGTGCACGCCACGAACGAAAACTGGTCAAAAGCCGGGAGGCGACTTGAGGATTGCGCTTGTCGATCTCCAGAACTGATTCGGCCACCAGCTCGAATCCGGCCCCGTCGGCACGTGCGAACTGGGTTGGATTGCCCGTAGCGAAGGACTGCAGCAACGCACGGACCCGGTTTGGATTGGTCGCATCGTAAAGCCTGTGGGCCATCAGCGCGCGGACCTTGGAAAGCGTCTCTTCGCCCGGAGCCGTCGCCTGGGTCATGAACCACTTGTCCATGGCAAGCGAATTGGCCTCGTGCCGCTTCAGATATGTTTCAAGTGCCTCGTCTTCCCGCGGCAGGTGATCATGGACAAGCAGCGTCAGCGCTGCGAGCCGGTCGGTCATATTGTCCGCTGTTATGAAGCGGTCCCAGACGGTTTGCCCGGCCTCGCCTGATCCGGAGGCCGCGTAATAGAACAAAGCCCGGTTGGAGAGAGCCCGCTTGCCGGCGCTTGCAGCGTCGGGGGAATAGGTGCCCTGAAGTGATTTGTCCGCGATAAGGGAGAGAAGGTCCGTGGCATATTCTTGAGCAATGGCCTTGCGGAGCTGCGCACGTGCCGTGTGAATGGCGTCGGGGTCGACATCTCCGCCGATTTCCTGGGCAACATCGGCTTCACCCGGCAGCGTGAGGGCCTGGGCCCGCAAAGCTTCGTCCAGCGAAGTGTCGGCGAGGACGAAACCGAAGACCTTGATCACATCTTTTGAGGGCGCACCGGGCGTGCCCTTGCGGACCAGTCCCGCCAGCCGGACAAGGTCCTGCATGGCGAGGGTCTGAACAGCCTGCCAGCGGTTGAAGGGATCTCTGTCCTGGGCCGCAAGAAACACGAGGTCCTCGGGCGCCAGGGACTGATTGAGCCGGACAGGGGCTGAAAATCCGCGCAAGAGAGACAGCACGGGGCGCGCCGCCACATTCTCGAAGGTCACCTCCTGATGGGCCTTGTTGAGTATGAGTGCATCGCCTGCAACGGCTGCGCCATCCGGCATGGAAACATCCATGTCGTCTCCGTTGGGGCCGATGAGACCGAAACGAAGGGGAATGACTGCGGGTCTGCTGGTTTTCTGACCCGGTATGGGCGGGATTTCCTGAGAAAGAGACAGGGAAAAGGTCTTCCGGTCTGCGTCATATTCGGTTTCGGCCGTGACCACCGGCGTGCCTGCCTGTTCGTACCAGATGGAAAACTGGCTGAGGTCGGTGGATGCGGCGTCTTCGAAACAGGCGAGAAAGGCCTCGATTGTGGTTGCTTCACCGTCATGGCGATCGAAATAGAGATCGAGCCCGGCCCGGAATGAGTCGTCCCCCAGCACCGTTTTCAACATGCGGACAACTTCGGCGCCCTTCTCATAGACAGTCGCCGTATAGAAGTTGTTGATCTCATGATAGGTGCGCGGCCGGACCGGATGGGCCAGGGGGCCGGCGTCTTCCGGGAACTGATGGGACTTCAGCAACCTCACATCCGCAATGCGCTTCACGGCCCGTGAGCGCATGTCGGAGGAAAACTCCTGATCGCGAAACACCGTCAGGCCTTCCTTCAGGCAGAGCTGAAACCAGTCCCGGCAAGTGATGCGATTGCCCGTCCAATTGTGGAAGTATTCGTGGGCGATCACCGCTTCGATATTGGCATAAT
The DNA here is from genome assembly GCA_050302295.1 of Roseibium sp. Taxonomy (GTDB): domain Bacteria; phylum Pseudomonadota; class Alphaproteobacteria; order Rhizobiales; family Stappiaceae; genus Roseibium. Next base: position 11,183 of record JBNLAU010000230.1, read on the forward strand.
CCTGATCCGTCGCGGTTTCCGGCTCGGCCAGAACATACTTGTCGTTGAAGATGTTGAGGCCCTTGTTCTCCATCGCGCCCATGTTGAAATCCGACACGGCGACTATGTTGAAGACGTCGAGATCGTATTCTCGGCCGAAAGCATCCTCATCCCAGCGCATGGAGCGCTTGAGCGAGTCCATTGCCCAGGCACACCGGTCTTCCTTGCCGTGTTCGACATAGATGTTGAGCGCGACCTCCTTGCCGGACCGCGTGGTGAAGCTGCCAGGCACCTGCGCCAGATCGCCGGCAACCAAAGCGAACAGGTAAGCCGGTTTCGGATGCGGATCGTGCCAGACCGCGTAGTGCCTTCCGGTTCCTTCGATGTTGCCTTCCTCAACCAGATTGCCGTTTGCCAGAAGCACCGGACAGTCCGCTTTGGCCGCTTCCAGACGCGTCGTATAGACGGACAGAACGTCGGGCCGGTCGAGGAAATAGGTGATGCGCCGAAAGCCTTCCGCTTCACACTGGGTGCAAAACGTTCCTGATGAGCGGTAAAGACCCATCAGTTTGGTGTTGGCGTCCGGATTGACTTCGGTGGTGAGCGTCAGTTCAAACGCGTCAGCGGGAGGCGCAAAGATCTCCAGCCGGTCAGGCGCCGCGCTATAGCCCGTTTCCTCAAGCTCCGCTCCGTTCACTTTCACACCCGTCAGGGTGAGCTCATCCCCATCCAGAACCAGCGGCTCACCGACTTTCGTTTCTTCCTGTTTGATAACAGACAGGGTCGCCGTGACGATCGACACGTCCGGATCGAGCTCTACGTTCAGGGCTACCTTTTCGATGCGATAAGCGGGCGGTTGGTAGTCTTCCAGCCGGATGGCCGGAGCCGTTTCGGGTCGCATCGAGGTCTCCTGAAAGTCTTTAGAGCGAACGGATGGTACGAACAAAGGCTGTTCGCAGCCTGAATTTTAGCTTGGAGCGTGAGGCGATAACATGATCGGGGAATGTGGCAAAGTCCTGTTCAGCCATTTCGGCGGAGTGCCACCAGACGGATTGCCGCAACTCCATTTCACGCGGAAGTTTTGACGTTGCCCGGGCCATTGTCTATGTGAGGGGCAACCTCAGTGATAGGAATCTTTTGAATGAGCCGTTTGGACAGTTTTATACGCCGCATGACCTCCCAGAAAACTCTGCTGGAATACCTCGTCGACAAGGTGAACGAGGTCGAGGGGCCGGTGCTGGAACTGGGACTTGGAAACGGGCGGACATACGATCACCTGCGTGAAATTTACCCGGACAAGGAAATTTTCGTTTTCGACTTTGCCATGAACTGCCATCCGAGCTGCGCTCCGGATGCAGAACACATGATTCTCGGAGACATCCGCGACACACTTGCCTTCTGCGGCCCCAGGGTCGGCGCGCAGGCATCCTTCGCTCATATCGATATCGGCTCGGCCGATCCGACCAACGATCTGGCAATCGTTCACTGGCTGGCCCCGCTGGTCAATGAGCGCATGGCGGTTGGTGGTTTTGTACTCACGGCGCTTGAACTCGATCTTCAGAATTTCGAGACGCTGGAAAAACCGGCAGGCATTCATCCGGGCCGCTACCATATCTACCGTAAGGTCTCTGAAGCCTGAATTTCCGTCTGCCCGCGGCCCGTTGATGCCGCAGCCGCAGCCTGGGATCCGGCGATTGGAGGGGCTCTTGAAAGATACGGATTTTCTGAAAGTCGTCGGTTCGAAAGTGCTTGCCGATGAATGGGGCACGCTGACTCGGTACAAAATCGAATACCGGCGCAAGGACGGAAGCTGGCAGGAACAGACACGCGAAGCCTATGACCGTGGTCATGGAGCTGTGTGTCTTCTGCACAATCCCGATACCGGTTGCGTCCTTCTCACAAGGCAGTTCCGCTTGCCGGCCTGGCTGGGAGGCGCCGAGCCGTTACTGATCGAAGCGCCCGCCGGTTTGCTGGAAGGCGCTCAGCCAAAAGAGCGCATGCGCGCCGAATTGATCGAAGAGACCGGATTTGAGGTTTCCGAACTGGAGCACCTTTTCGACCTCTATACGAGCCCGGGGGCGATCACTGAATATCTGGCCTTCTTCACCGGGGCGTATCACTTGAATGACCAGGTGTCGGAAGGCGGCGGTGCCGTCGACGAGGGAGAGGACATCGAAGTCATGCATGTGCCGCTCAAGGACGCGCTCGGCATGATCCGTTCCGGAGATATCCAGGATGCCAAGACCGTGATCCTGCTGCAGGAATTTGCTCTTCGGCAGGTTTGCGGCGAAACAGACTGAGCTGCCTGCCATTATTTGACCTGTCTCGTCAGGCAGGTAAGTTGTTGAACTGAAGCGAGGACAACGGCCGATGGCAAGACGCGAGCGCAAAGACCGGCGCATGAAGCTGCCCCTGACGAGTGTCGTCGGGCTGGGTTTTGGCGCCTTTGTCGCGATTGCGATCGGCCTGGTTCTGGGGCTGTCCGTCTCGGCCAATTTTCGCAACACGTTCTCGCTGCTGAACGACAAGTCGATCTTGAGCACGCAGGCGCTGGAGCAGCAGCTGCGTACTCATTTTACGTCGGTTGAAAATGCCGTCGTCGGCCTGAAGCCCTATTTCGATGACGGTACACTCGGCTTCGACAGCACTGAAAGGACGCTGGAAGATCTGACGGTTGCACTGAAAGCCAACAGCGACATCACAACATTGGCCGTGACCGATCCCTCAGGCCGCCGCGTCGGCGTTTATCGTGCGCCCAATGGAAAGCTGTGGCGCATTAAAAGCGATGTGCCGCCCCCGGGCATGGACATGCACAAACTCCCCGCTCTCGACGTGGACAGTCCGCCGACCTGGGGCCCTTTGGTCGAACACGATGCGGGACTGTTCGCCAATGTCTCCGTGCCTTTGGTGCGCGATGGGCAGAGGGTCGGCACGCTGACCGCGGCCAGTTCCATGGAAGACCTCACCAACATCGTCGCCTCGCAGGATGAGGGGGTCGACAACACGGTGTTCATCATGGATGGCAACGGCCGGGTCATCATGCATTCGGACGCGGACCGCCTGCAGTCCGGCGGTGAAATCAAGGACAAGATCCCCGGCTTCTGGAAAACCCTTGGGGACCCCGTGCTTGCGGCCATGGAGAACGAGGAAAAGCTCAATGAGTTCAACAAAGCCGCAAAACTGGGCGTCGAAGTGTCTTTCCTGCAAGACCATGAGGATGAATACATTCTGATGAAGGCAAAGCTTGCCGGCTTCAGTGAGAAACCCATGACGATCGGCCAGTATTTCCGGGGAGCGACGGTTTCGAGGGAAGTGAAGCGCCTGGCAGGGTCCATGCTGGTCGGTGTGGGAGCTCTCGTTGTTTCCGTCCTGATTGCGTTCTGGATCGGTCGGCGTGTAGCTCGGCCTTTGCGCAATCTCGCCGTCCAATCGAGGCGGGTCGGGTCTTTGTCCCTGAACGAGGTGGAACCGCTACCACGCAGCCGGGTCGTCGAAATCGACCAGGTGGCAATGGCGTTCAACGCCATGGTGGAAGGCCTGAAGGCCATGAACACCTATGTGCCGCGATCTTTGTTCATCAAACTGATGCGTCTGGGCGGAGGCGAAGCTGCTGAGGCCCGGGAAGCCGAGCTCACGATTGTCTTCACCGATATCGTCGGCTTTACGGCACTTTCAGAGCATATGAGCGCCAAGGAGACGGCAGGTCTCCTGAACGACCACTTTGCCATTCTCGTCGAAGCCGTTGAAGGGGAAGGGGGAACGGTCGACAAATTCCTGGGCGACGGCATGCTGGCTTTCTGGGGCGCTCCGGACGCCCGTCCGGACCATGCCGAGGCTGCCGTCAGAACCGCGCGCCGGATTGCGTCCGCCCTTCATGAGGCCAACCAGAAGGCAGAAGAGCGCGGCGAGCCCCGTATGCGCCTGCGCATCGGAATTCACACCGGGCCTGCCGTGGTGGGCAATGTCGGCGCGCTCGACCGGTGGAACTATACGGTTGTCGGCGACACCGTGAATGCGGCTGAGCGGCTGCAGACGCTGGGCAAGGAAGTGCCTGGAGAAGCGGAGGTTACCATTCTGGCAAGTGCGGACACGATTGCCAGGCTGCCGAAGGAGCGGAATCAAAAACCAGCAGGCGCGCATCACCTTCGCGGGCGCAGCGGGCTCATGGACGTTTATTGGCTGGATCCATATCCCGTTGCGGAAGCTGAAAACATGCAGCGAGACGAGGTTCCGATAACTGCCGCCGAGTAATTCGGAAATTATGATGCGTCTTTCAGCAAGATTATGAACGCAAAACACAATTTTGGGCGATCCAAATACAATCACTGACACCAGACACGTATTTCTGCATTGATATCAAGCGGCGAATTTGGTTGTCTTTCTACTGCAAAATGGGCTTAGTAAGACCCTCGCAGACAATCCTTGCCCGGGGAGGAAACGTGCAGTGAATGTTCTCTCGATTGAGGGATTGACGATAGATTTTAATACAGCGGAAGGTCGTGTCCGGGCCGTTGACGATGTATCCTTGGTCGTTCCGGAAAACCGCACGGTCGCGCTTGTTGGGGAATCCGGGTCTGGCAAGACGGTAATATCTCAGACGATCATGGGCCTTCTGCCGGAGTCGGCGGAAATAACTTCCGGCAAAGTGATTCTGGCTGATCCGACCGGCGTAGAGCCGCCGGTGGATATTGCGTCTCTGGAGCGCAAGGGGCCGCGAATGCGCCATATACGCGGCAACCGCGTGGCGATCATTTTCCAGGAACCGATGACCTCTCTGTCGCCGCTGCATACGATCGGCGACCAGATCGGCGAGGCGGCTCTGCTTCATCGGAACGTCTCGGGCGCCGAAGCCCGCGAATTGACAAAGACCATGCTCAGCCTGGTGCAATTCCCGGACCCGGAGCACGCACTCAACACCTATCCTTTTGAACTTTCCGGCGGTTTGCGCCAGCGCGCGATGATCGCCATGGCCATGATCTGCCATCCGGCGCTGCTGATCGCCGACGAGCCGACAACTGCGCTCGACGTCACCATCCAGGCCGAGATTCTCAAACTGATCCGCGAGGTTCAGTCGGAATTGCGCATGTCGGTGCTCATGATCACCCACGACTTCGGCGTCGTTGCCAATATGGCCGACGAGATCGCGGTGATCTATCACGGCCGCATCATGGAAAAGGGCTCCGCGGACCAGCTCTTCAACGATCCCAGACACGATTATCTGAAAGCTTTGCTGAATGCGGTTCCGAGCTTTCATATGGACAAGGACGAACGGCTGGTGCCTATTCGGCCGATCGTCCTGAAATCGGAAGATCTGACCAGCAACCGCCCGTATTGCAACGTCACTCCGGGCGAGTCGCTGGTCGAACTGCAGAATGTCACCAAGCGGTTCACGTTGCGCAAGGGGTCGTTCTTCGGTGCCGGCGCTACGACCATGACCGCGCTGGACGATATCAGCCTGACCATCCGGCGCGGGGAATGCCTCGGTCTCGTCGGCGAATCCGGGTCTGGCAAAACCACTGCCGCGAAAGCCATCTTGAGAGCTCTCGACCTGGACGGCGGCAAGGTTCTATATAACCGTGGCAACGGACTGGAAGACATTGCCGGACTGAGCGGTCCCGGGCTGATGGATTATCGCCGCCGGACACAGCTTATATTCCAGGACCCCTTTTCCTCGCTCAACCCGCGCATGACCATCAACGATACGCTGATGGAACCGTTTGAAGTTCACGGCATTGGCACGCCGGCGGAGCGGGCGGAACGTGCCCGCGGCCTGATGAACCTCGTCGGTCTCGATCCGCGTTTTCTACGCCGGTATCCGCATTCGTTCTCGGGAGGCCAGCGCCAAAGGATCGGTATTGCCAGGGCACTCGCGCTTAATCCGGAATTCATCCTGTGTGACGAGCCGACCTCCGCGCTCGACGTGTCGGTCCAGGCGCAGATCCTCAACCTGCTGCAGGATCTGAAGCGTGATCTCAATCTCACGTATCTTTTCGTCAGCCATAACCTTGCGGTGGTCGACTATGTCGCAGACCGGATCGCCGTTATGTGCCGCGGCCGTCTGGTCGAAATCGCCGAAACCCGCACGCTGGTTGGCAATCCGCTTCACCCGTACACCAAGGCGCTCCTGTCCGCTGTTCCGGAACCGGACCTGTCCGCGCCGCTTGATTTCACCGCTCTTGATGCCAACAGGGCATCGGAGCCGCATCTTTGGCCGGATCCATTCCGCATTGAAGACGGTCAGGAGCCGTTGCTGGTCGAAATGGAACCGGATCACTTTGTCTGCGCACCTGGCCTGAAGAATGCCGGGGCGCTTGAGGGGACTGCAGCATGATGCTTAAAAACACTATACGTGCCGGTCTGTTTCTGACCGCTGCCTTGATGGCGGGGCCCTTGGCCGCGCTGGAGCTGAAGGAAACGCCGGGTCTTGATCCGTCGCTGCCGCCGGTTGCCGAGCGGGTGCCCGCCGAGCCGCTGGTTGTCGATCTCGAGGCCAAGGGCCGTACGGTGGGCAAGCCCGGCGGCTCCCTCGACACGCTGATCGGCCGTGCCAAGGACGTGCGCCTGATCAATGTCTGGGGCTATGCGCGCCTTGTCGGCTACAACGAAGAACTGGATCTGGTTCCCGATATTCTGGAAGATGTCGAGGTTGAAGATGGTCGTATCTTTACCTTGCATACCCGGGAAGGGCACAAATGGTCCGATGGTCATCCGTTCGGCGCCGAGGACATCCGTTATTATTTTGAGGATGTGGTCAGCAACGAGTCACTGACCCCTTCCGGTCTGCCGCCGTTCCTGACGGTTGATGGCGAGGGGCCGGACTTCGAGGTTCTGGACGAAACAACGGTGCGTTTCAGCTGGGATAAGCCAAACCCGCTGTTTTTGCCGGAGCTGGCCAAGTCCCGTCCGCCCTTCATTTACCGTCCGGCGCATTATCTGAAGCAGTTCCACGAGAAATACGGAGATCCGGATTTTATCGCCAAGGAAGCTGCAAAGGTGAAGGCGCGCAGTTGGGCGCCGCTGCATGCCAAGAAGGACGACATGTACAACGCGCGCAATGTCGATCTGCCAAGCCTGCAGCCCTGGGTGCGCAAGCGTGACGACAGCGATCTGCGCTTCATCCTCGAGCGCAATCCTTACTACCACCGCGTGGACAGCACCGGCCAGCAGCTGCCCTATATTGACGAGATCGTCATGACTGTGGCGGATGGCAAGCTCATTCCGGCAAAATCACAGGCTGGCGAGAGCAACCTTCAGGCCAGAAACTTGAACTTTTCCGACATCACGGTGCTGAAAAAAGGCGAGAAGGTGAACGACTATGTCACAGCCCTCTGGTCCAACACCAAGGGCTCGGAAATCTCGATCCTGCCGAATTTCACCGTCAAGGATCCTGTCTGGCGGGAGCTGTTCCGCGACACACGTTTCCGGCACGCATTGTCACTCGGCATCGACCGGAACCTGATCAACCGGGTGCTATTCTTCGGGCTCGGCACTCCAGGCAATGACACGATTCTGTCGGCCAGCCCGCTCTACAAGCCCGAATACACCACAAAATGGGCCGAGTATTCTCCGGATAAGGCCAATGCCCTCCTGGATGAAATCGGCCTGACGAAGCGCAACGGCGACGGCATCCGCCTTCTGCCGGACGGACGTCCGCTTGAAATCATCGTCGAAACCGCCGGCGAAGTGCAGGTTCAGGAAGATGCCCTTGAGCTGGTCGGCGAGATGTGGCGCGCGCTGGGTATCAAGCTTTTTGCCAAGCCAAGCCAGCGCGACAACTTGCGTGAACGGGCCATTACCGGCCAGTTGGTCATGTCGGTATGGTGGGGCCTTGAAAACGGCATTCCGACCTCAGAGATGCCGCCGGACGATCTGGCGCCGGTCCACGGCGATATTCTGACCTGGCATGCATGGGGCGACTATTACGAGACCCAGGGCGAGGGCGGTGAAAAACCGGACTGGAAACCGGCGGAACGTCTGATGGAGCTTTACAATTCCTGGCTCGTGTCGAAGACGCAGGAAGAGCGGAAAAAGATCTGGGAAGAAATGCTTCAGATCCAGGCCGAAGAAACCATCCGCATTGGCCTCGTGTCCGGCGTCCGTCAGCCGGTCGTTATCAAAAACGTTGAAAACGTGCCGCTGGAAGGTATTTACGGCTGGGACCCCGGTGCGCATTTCGGGATCCATCGTATGGACGAATTCTATATGTCCAAATAGCTGTCGAACAGGTAGCTATTGGCGATCAATGATATTTCCGGGACCTGCACGGAGGTAAGATGGCTGACCGGCTGGAGATGACGACTGATCTGATCGACTATGTTTGCCAGTACGGGACCCGGGAAACCGCTCCATTGAAAAAGCTCCGCCGCCACACGCAGCTCCTGCCCGAAGCGGGTATGCGGGCGCCGCAGGAGCAGGGACAGCTGCTGCATTTCCTGATCAAGGCATTGAACGCCAAAAAGGTGATGGAGACAGGCGTCTTTACCGGCTACTGCACTTTGTGGATGGCATCGGCCTTGCCTGATGACGGCAAGCTGATCGCCCTGGACAAGCGCAGTGACTGGCAGGAACTGGCCGAAAGCCACTGGGAAGAGGCCGGTGTCCGGGACAAGATCGACTTCAGGGTCGGCCGCGCGGAAGGCATCATGAACACGATGCTGGAGGCCGGTGAAGCAGGCACTTTCGATCTGATTTTTGTCGACGCCGACAAAAAGAGCTACACCACCTATTACGAGCTTGCCCTGAAGCTGCTCAGACCGGGTGGGATCGTTGCATTTGACAATATGCTGCGTCTGGGGGATGTCATCAGAACGGAGGTGAGTGATCCGGCTGTTGACGACATCCGTGCACTCAACAAACGTTTGCGTGATGACGAGCGCGTGATCATTTCAATGTTACCGTTTTCGGACGGACTGACACTCGTGTTGAAGACCTCTTAAGGTCAATACGGACGTCCAGGGCCTTTGGGGGAATAGGTGCTCTATTATATCTTACGCCGGACATTTATGATGGTCCCGACATTGTTGGTGATCAGCTTTCTGACGTTTTTTATCATCGAACTTCCGACCGGTGACTATATTTCCAACCAGATTGCCGCCCTCAAGGCCTCCGGGGAACAGTCCTCTATCGCGAAACTGGAATTCCAGCGCAAGGAATTCTCGCTCGACCGGCCTTTCTTCGAGCGCTACCTGATCTGGGTCGGCCTGTGGAAAGGGCCGCACGGATTTGATGGTCTCATTCAGGGCAACTGGGGCTGGTCCTTCGAATTCGACAAGCCGGTGGATCAGGTCATCGGTCCAACCTTGCCACTGACGGTCGTGCTCAATTTCGCCACCATCCTGTTTGTGTACGTGGTGTCTTTCCCCATCGGGATATTCTCCGCCACCCGGCAGTATTCCTGGGGGGACTACGGTTTCACTTTCGTTGGTTATTTCGGATTGGCGACGCCCAACTTCCTGCTGGCGCTGATCCTGCTGTACTTCTTTAACCGCTGGTTCGGCCTGTCGGTGGGAGGTCTCATGGACCCGGTATATATCGACCAGCCTTGGAGTTTCGACAAAGCCATGTCGGTGCTGGCGCATCTGATTGTGCCGACAATCGTGATCGGAACCTCCGGGACAGCAGCAATGATCCGGCGTCTGCGCGCGAATCTGCTGGATGAACTGCACAAGCAATATGTCACCACCGGCCGCGCCAAGGGGCTGAGGGAAAGCCAGTTGCTCGTCAAATATCCGCTGCGCATGGCAATCAACCCGTTCATTGCCGACATTGGCAACCTGATACCGTCCATGGTTTCAGGTTCGGTGATCGTGTCTGTGGTGATGAGCCTGCCCACCGTGGGGCCTGTTCTTGTGTCGGCGCTGCAATCGCAAGATCAGTTCCTGTCCGGTTTCATTCTCCTGTTCGTGGCCGTGCTCACGCTGATCGGCATGCTGATTTCCGATCTGCTGCTGGCGGTGCTTGACCCGCGTATCCGTCTGGGCGGGAGGGCCTCGTCATGACCAAGGATACGAAGGACGGCGCGAGCGCTCGCGTGGTCGAGCATTATGTCGATCCGACGCCATTCAACCCGACCGTCACGGAAAAGCTGACCCCGGAGCAGGAGCGCTTCTACCAGGCCTCGCAATGGAAGATCATGTGGTGGAAGTTCAGACGCCACAAGCTGGCGGTCTGGTCCGGTGTCATTCTGATCCTGTTTTACATGAGCGTGCCCTTTGCCGAGGTGATCGCGCCTTACGGTGCGAATACGCGTGACAGCCTCAATCTCTACTCACCGCCCCAGCAGGTTCACCTCTTCAACGATGGGGCGTTTGTCGGCCCGTTTGTCTACGGCATGACCTCGGAAATCGACATGGAGACCATGCAATGGGTCTTCAAAGCCGATCCGAACCAGATCCATAAAATCCGCTTCTTCTGTCGCGGCGACACCTATAAGTTCTGGGGCCTGTTCGACGCAGATTTCCACCTGTTTTGCCCGTCGCAAGGCGGTACGCTGTATCTGCTTGGCACTGACCGACTCGGCCGGGATCAGTTCTCGGGTCTTGTCTATGGCGCCCGTCTTTCCCTGACCGTCGGTCTTGTCGGCGTGACCATCTCCATTGTGCTGGGCCTGTTCTTCGGCGGCATCGCCGGCTATTTCGGCGGCTATCTGGACAGCGCGATCCAGCGCATGATCGAGATTATCCGCTCGCTGCCGGAACTGCCTCTATGGATGGCATTGTCGGCGGCCCTGCCGGTCACCTGGAGCCCGGTCTGGATCTATTTCGGCCTGACCATCATTCTGGGGCTTCTGGACTGGCCTGGCCTTGCCCGTGCGGTCAGGTCCAAGCTTCTGTCCCTGCGCGAAGAGGAATACGCCAAGGCCGCGGTGCTCATGGGGGCGAAACCGCAACGGGTGATCACACGTCACCTGCTGCCCGGCTTCACCAGCCATATCATTGCATCGGCCACATTGTCGGTTCCGTCGATGATCCTGGGCGAAACAGCGCTTTCCTACCTCAATCTGGGGCTCCGCCGTCCGTCGGTTTCCTGGGGCGTGTTGCTGAACGAGGCCCAGAACATTTCCGTGGTGACGGTCTATCCTTGGCTGATGGCGCCGGTGATCCCGATCATCATTGTGGTGCTGGCGTTCAATTTCCTGGGCGACGGTTTGCGCGACGCGGCAGATCCCTATAAGTGATGCAACTGAAACCGTGAATCTGTTATGGCGGGCCGAGAAGGCCCGCTATTGCCGTTAGGAAACCAACATGTCGAAAAACGCCACCACTGCCGAAGGCTGGGATGAGGAATATGAAGCCGGACGCTGGGCCTTCCTGCGTTCGCTGCCCGAAAGCGGGCGCTACGGCATCATCGGCATGTGGCTGTCGCTGACGGGGACTATGGACGAGGTTCTCGACATCGGCTGCGGTGAAGGCCTGCTCTACGAGCGCCTGCAACCCATGGGCATCATGCGCTACGTCGGCATGGATCTCAGCCCGGCGTCTCTTGAAATCGCCAATGTGGACCCGGCCATCGCCTCCTTGAGGGCAGGCGACATGCACACGTTCGAGCCGCAATCCGGCGAAACGTTTTCCGCTGTTGTCTTCAACGAAGTCCTGCATTTCGCCGAAGAACCAGCCGCCCTTGTCAGCCGCTATGTGCAGTTCCTGAAAGAGGATGGCGTGATCGCGCTTTCCATGTACTCGCCCAAACGGCCTGAATCCGGCGCCAACAAGCTCATCAACAAGCTCTGGGAAGCTACCGATGATGAGAGCAAGTGGGAAGTCCTCGACGACTACCGCCTGGTCTCGGACAAGAAGGGCGTCACCTGGCGCATGCGGCTGGTGAAGCCGGTCGTCTGACGAAGCCTCTTAAACGTCAGGCCTCATCCTGAAAAAGACCGTGAGGTCCTTCTCGAAGGATGGGTGACGCACGCGATGGCAAGCGGCCCATCCTCCGAGACAGCGCTGGCGCGCTTCCTCATGATGAGGGTTTTCAGTATCGGTCGTCCTCGACCTTAGCCCGGCAGCACCACGATCGTTGACTTGCCGCACTTGTTGCGCAGGGCGTGGACGTCGGCGAGGTCCGGGTCTTCACGCCAGGCCTTCGCTGCCTTTGCGGTCGGGAAGGCGAGCAGGGCGACAATATTGGGGGCGTCGTTGGCAGCTTCCAGAACCTGCGGTTCGGGATCGGCGGCGACCACGCTGCCGCCGTGGCGGGCGAGGGCTTCGGCGGCTTTTTCGCGGTAGGCGCCGAGGGCTTCCCGGTCGGTGACGGCGATCATGGCAAGAGCTTGTACGGTCATCTCAGAACTCCTTTTGTCGAGACGCTCTCAACATAGTGAAACGCTGGCACGCGAAGAATTCTTCAAATTCGGAATGCTTATGTGCAAAAATGCACGGCATGAGCAATTGGGATGATTTGAAATTCGTTCTTGCGGTCGCCAAGTCGGGCAGTGTCTCCGGGGCTGCGCGGGCGCTGGGCGTGACCCACTCCACGGTGTCGCGCCGGCTGACGGCGCTGGAAGAGCGGATCGGCACACGCCTGTTCGACCGACTTCCCGAGGGCTTCACCGCCACGCTCGCCGGCGAGGAGGCGATCGAGACCGCCCGGCGCATGGAAGCGGAGATGCTGTCGCTGGACACGCGCATCACCGCCCGCGACGCCGAGCTGGAAGGCCCGCTGCGTGTGACGGCGGCTCAGCTCATCTTCCAGGCGCAGCTCGCCGAGATCGTCGCCCGCTTCAAGGAACGTCATCCGCAGATCAATGTCACCATGAACGCCGCCAACGAGATTCTGAGCTTGCACCGGCGCGACGCGGATATCGCGGTTCGCGTGACCGACAAACCGGACGAGACCCTGTTCGGGCGTCGCGCCACCGGTCAGAACCGTTGTTTTTATGTGTCCCGCGATTTTGCCCGCAGGTTTCAGGAGGCCTATCGCGACAGCCTGACCACAGCGAAGGTACCGTTTGTCGCTTTCAAATGGTGGGGCAATCATGTGCCGAGGGAGCTGCGTGACCGCTATCCGAACGGCGAGGTGGCAACAGTTACCGACGACATGATCACGATGCATGCCGCTGTCCGGGCCGGCATGGGCATTGGCCGTCTGCCCTGTTTCCTGGGGGATCCGGATCCTGAGCTGGTGCGCCTGCCGGGCGTCGAGCCGACACGCTATTTCGATATCTGGATCCTGACCCATCCGGACTTGAAGAATGTTGCCCGCATCCGCACCTTCCTGCGCTTTGCCGCAGACGCCTACAAGGAAAACAGCGGATTTTATCTCGGCCAGTGAAGTCCCGTCAGATCCAGCGCCGGACCTCCAGGAGGTACGCTTCGTACTCCGGGCCGAAAACTTGCCGGAGGCTTGCTTCTTCCGGCTTGATCTGGAATTCGGTCATGTACCAGACAAAGGCCGGGACAATCAGCACGCTGGACGCCGTGCCCCAGGAAGCCGTCAGGGCCAGCAGCAGGCAGAGCAAACTGAGATACATGGGATTGCGGCTGAACCTGTAGATGCCATTTGTCACCAGCGTCGACGCGGTGTGAGGAGCCATCGGACTTGTCGTTGTCTTCTTGCGCGCAAATTCGACTACCGCCTGGCCACCGGGAACGAGGCCGGCAAGCACAATAACAATCGCGAGAATCTTTTGCCCGGGAAAGGTCAGGCTGTACTGGGGAAACCATAAGTCGCTCGCAATGATCAGGATTGAAGCAACCGCAAAAACGGCGACCGGTGGCACTTTCAGATGCATGCTTACCTCTGCTCTTTAAGTTCGATTGGTTTGCCATGGGGTGTTGCGCGCGCGGCCCGGTTCCAGGCCGCCTGCAATTCGGCCAATTGGCCTGATCCCGCAATTCCCTTGCGGTTCAATAGTTTCTCAAAAGCATTCAGCCAGTGATCGTAATATCCGGACGTTGGGCCCGTTCCATCCCCGTCCTTCGCCAGCTCCGCCCCAAGCGCCTCTGCCCATTCGGGCCAGGTAAAGACGCCTGCTTCATGCGCATGAAGCGTCATGGCGAAGACCCTGGCCTCCCAGGGGGCATTGAAAACAGGACCGCCTTCCTGGTCCAGCGGCAGACGGGGCGTCGACCGTACATCCTCAGGCAAGGTCAAGATAAGGCTCCCAGAGATCGATGCGCAGGGTCAGGTCCGGATCGCTGTCCTTTCCCCAGATGTCCGTGCCTTTGAAGGCAACGCCGTAGAGCCAGGCAGGCTGTTCGCCCTTGCCCATGGCGTTGGTGTCCGGAAAGACGTGAACTCCGTGAACAGCCTCGATACGGCCGGCCACATCGCGGGCATAGCGCGGCAGGCGGGTGTGGTGTTCGGGATGCATGCGTTTGGTGCGCACGGCATCGCCAACCTTGAAGCGGGCCGGCTGGGTTTGCGGCCGGTCGACTGCTGCGCCCTTCGCCAGCGTCGCGTCCACATCTTCCGCTTTCAGAACCCGTTTGAGCGGCTTGGCCGGTACCAGCGCCTTGCCTTGTTTCAGTTCTTCATCCGTGACCAGGCCATGCCCAACCACGAGCTTTTCCAGGCCCTTGGTCCAGATTTCGTAATAGCTGGAGGAAAGATAATCGGCAGGCGGCAGAGATTCGCGGGCAAAGCGCGAAGCGTCCAAGGTCCAGGTGCCGGTCGCTCCCATGGCCAGCGTCACCGAAAAGGCGCGTTCTTCCCACCTGGCGTGAAAGTTCGGCTCGTCTTCTTCCGCCTTAATGGGGCCGAAGCCCATCTGGCCGCCGAGATCGTGGGCACCGTTCATGCCGTGCCCTCCAGGAAGGCAGGATCGAGAGCAAGGCCGGTGCCGATCATGCTGTCTCTTGTCACCAGTTCCGCGAGCCTTTCTTCACTCCAGCCTTCGGTGCCATCAGGTCTTCGCGGAATGACCAGATAGCGAACCTCTGCGGTGGAATCCCAGACCTTGATCTGAGTTCCGTCCGGCAGCGCAACACCGAATTCCGCCAGCACGCCGCGTGGATCGCGCACGGCGCGGGAGCGGTAGGGGGCGGATTTGTACCAGACGGGAGGCAGCCCGAGCACTGTCCACGGGTAGCAGGAGCACAAGGTGCATACGACCATGTTGTGGGTGCCGGCGGTATTCTCGACAGCCACCATATGTTCGCCCTGGCGGCCGGTGAAACCGAGCTCGGCAATCGCAGCTGTCGCATCGTTCATGAGCCGATCGCGGTAGTCCGGATCGGACCAGGATCTGGCCACCACCTTCGCCCCGTTTTTCGGCCCGATCTTCGTCTCGTATGTCTCGATTAATTCGTCCAGCGCCGGCGGATCGATATAACCCTTCTCAGTCAGAAGCGTTTCAAGCGCCCTGACACGCAGCTCGATCTCGCTGAGCTCAGAATGATCATGGTCGTGTGACATCGAAAGATCCCTGACTGTGAGACGATAAAATCCTAAATGGCCAAAGGCAGCCCGCCAAGAGGGGGGATTAAATTTGACCGAATCTCCTCTGTGTGAATCTCCGCCAAGCCGTTTTGCATTTGCCGCGCCGACCGGCACACTGGGGCCAGGTGTCAGAACAGTGGAGGCCGGGGTGAAGATCGGGTTGGGCGGCGGGTGCCATTGGTGCACCGAGGCCGTCTTTCAGGCAATTGAAGGCATATCGCGGGTGGAACAGGGCTTCATTCGCTCCGATCCGCCGGAAGATGCGTGGTCGGAAGCCGTCGTGGTGACTTTCGATCCGGTGGACATGGCGCTTGAGGACCTCATCGAGATCCACCTGAGAACCCATTCCAGCACATCGCGGCACAAGATGCGCGGCAAGTACCGCAGCGCCGTCTATGTCTACGACGCCGGCACGGGCGTGAAGGTCGGCCGCATCCTGCGCAATCTGCAGCACGGCTTCGACGAGCCGCTGGTGACCAGCGTGATGACACTGGCCGATTTCAAACCTTCGGACGAGCAGTTCCGGAACTACTACGCCAAGGGTCCGGAGCGGCCCTTCTGCAAGACCTATATCGATCCGAAACTGGCTCTGCTCAGGGAACGGTTTGCCAAGGTGTTGAAGCCGGAGCGGACCGAAGCGGCGGAGTAGGGGCCTACAGAAATCCCACGATTGTCATCCCGGCTGGAGCGAAGCGGAAGGCCGGGACCCGGTATCCACTGACTTCGGCGGATTGAGCACTTCGCTGCGGCGTACTGGATCCCGGTCTTGGCTTCGCCAAACCGGTATTGTTTGTTGTGCGTGGTGATATGGTGAGGTTGGTCTCCCGGACTGCAATTCCGGGAGACCAGTGACAGGCGACCGAACCGGGATAGGCGGGGTCCTCGAAGCCGGTTCGAGAAGATAGAGCGTGTCCGTCATGCCGCTGTCGTTTCCAAAGGGTCGGGGTCCTGCGCAAAGAGGTTCTTGACCCGCGGCCACGCCGCTCCCTCATGATGCGCCGCAATCTCCAGAAACATCTCCAGAAAATCAAAGCACCTTTCGTCATGTGCCAGATGGTGGGTCAAAAGCCCGAGCGGTTCGTTGCCGGTGTTGCGCCGGCGCGTCAACTGCAGGTCGAAACGCAGGCGCGCGCTTTCCCAGCCGATGAAGCGCACCGGTTTTTTCCATTTCAGAATGTCGATATGCGACTGGACCTGGTGGGCGCGCGGAAAGTTGTGCCAGGTGAAGGTTGAAAGGCCGGACAGGCCGATGCGCGGAAGGCGCCTGGAAATTTCCGGAGCGATCCGGTTCCAGGGCGGCACCATCGCCGGCAGGAATTTCTCGCCGAACAAGGTTTCCAGACGGGACTTGCCTTCTTCAAGCTGTGTCATCAGCTCGTCAGGATCGCGACGGGTGCCGAGTTCCGCGGCTTTTTCGCCGAGATCCTTTCTCTGGAAATTCTTGTGCTGCCAGCCGTGTTGAAGAACGAAGGCATGCGGGTCGTCCTTGAGCCTTGCCGCGAGCGCCTCGGTCGCATCCCGCGGGATAACGGCCAGAGCGATATCGACGCCGTGCCCGTTGGCAAGGCTCAACATCCGGTCGAGCGCCGGCGTCGGTTCGATCGCATCATCGTCCCGCCACCAGAGCCGGACCTTTCGGCCCCGCTCCGCGAACCAGTCCAGATGGTGTGTCAGTTCGCCCTTGAAGCGCTGCAGGTCAGCCGTCATGCGTCGCGGTCTTTCAGATCTTGGAAAAGGATTTTCGCGCTCATTTCGGCGCCGCCCAGTTGCACCTCGTGATGACTGCGGGGCAGGGCGAGGGCGTCGTCAACGGCGCCGGCCAGCCGCTCCGGCGTAAGGCCGGCTTCCGGAACCACCACGGCCCGCCTGTGGCGGGCGAGGGCTTCGGCGCGCTGCGTCTGTTCGGTCTCATTCTCTTGTGCGAACGGCACGAAGACGGCCGGAACGCCGGCGATCAGAATGTCGAGCACGGTGTTGTAACCGGCCTGGCTGACGGAAAGGCGCGCACGTTTCAAGAGTTCCGGAAAATCCCGTCGCGCCCGTTCGACAATCACGCCGTCCGCAGCGCTTCTTTCGTAAATGGCAAAGGCATCATCCGAGACGTCGTGGCCGATCAGAACCCGCCACGGCACATCTTCCGCGCGTCTGGACAAGGAGCGCGCTTCCAGCGCCGCGGACAGAAGGCTTTCGGCAACCGCCCCGCCGCCGCAGGAGATAATCACTTCGTCCGTGCCGTCGCTGCCACTCGCGGCGGGGCGGGCGCCGCCGCCGACATAGCCCGTGTAGCGCACCAGGTGGTTCACACGCTCGGCAAAGGGAAAACTGTCGGACAGCTGAATGAAATCAGGATCGGAATGGATCAGGATCCGGTCGTAGAACGCGCAGGCCTGATCGGCCATCCATTCCTCTTTCCAGAGTTCCTTCTTGCGCACCAGAATATCGCGGATCGACGTGGCGATCAGGGGAGGGGCAGATCGGGCCTTGGCGGTCTCAAGCAAGGGAGTCAGCTCAAAATCCAGCTGGCGGCGACCGAAGGGATAGGTCTCTGTGAGGAGAAGATCGAATTCTTCAGTTTCAAAAGCTTGAATCGATGCTTTAACACGGGCGGATTTCCAAGCCTCGTCAATATCTTCATCGTCCAAAGTGACAAGGCGCTTGAAGGCGGCGTCCGGACTTTTGCAAGCTGGGAGTTCGACAATTCGGAGGGGGCCGGTATCAAGTGTAGGAGGGATTTTGTTGCCGCTGGCAAGCGTTACCGCGACACCTTCTGCCGCCAGCGCCTTGCCGATCGCCGCCGCCCGGACTACGTGACCGGTGCCGAGCAGGTGCTGCACATGAATGAAGGCTTTTGGGCTCATGCCTTGTGTGTCTCCGCAAGGGAAGTGTGGTTCGAAAGCGCCTTGCGGGCCAGGGCATCGAGCCGCTGCGCGCCTGCTTCCAGCGAATGATGGTCTGAAATATGCCTGCGCGCTTCC
>JBNLAU010000231.1:0-6101 GCA_050302295.1 Roseibium sp.
GGAGGCGGTTCTTTCCCGAGCGATCCAAAGGACATCAATCGGGCTTTGAACAACCGCGTCAAAACCTTTGCACCATGCACCAGCATGGTGCTGCAGGCTTTTCCTTGCTCTTCTGCACCCGACTGACGCCTGAAAGCACAATTTTATGAGTCCGTACCCTAGCCCTTGCCGACATCCTCTACATAGACAAGCGCTCTGCCCTGACAGATGCGGGTGCCGTCGGCGGCCTCGCAAACGGTTTCCAGATCCACCAGATGTTTTTCCGGGCGAAGGCGTGTGACGGTGACGGAGGCGGTCAGTTCTTCACCAACAGGCGCGGGCGCCAGAAATTCCAGGCTCTGCTTCAGATAATTGGTCCCCCGCCCAGGCAGTTCCACCCCCAGAAGATAGGAGAACAATCCGCCGATCAGAGGGCCCGGAACGGCCGTTGGAACATTGGCGGCATCCCCGGACAGCATCGCAAAGGCGCGCATGTCCTGGTGGGTATAGGTCCGGAAAAGTTCGGCCCTCTGCCCAAGCTCGAAGCTCATCGGCTCCCCTCCAGGTCACAGGTTCCCGAGAGCGTTACCGCACCGTCGGCGCTGCGTTTCACTTCGATCAGGATCTGGTCCGGCTGTTCCGGGTTTTCCTTAAATGAAAACGTCAGTTCCTCATCGGCATAGGCCGGGTTCGGAAACATCAGGGTTTGCAGCTCATGTTTCCGCCCCGGATAGAGCACTTCCAGATGGGCAAAGACCCGGGTGTAAAGCAGCATGCCGTGTGACACTGTCCGGCCGAAGCGGGTGCGGGCGGAAAAATCCGGGTCCACATGGATCGGGTTGTCGTCGCCGGAAAGCTTTGCGAATGCATCAAAATCCGTTTGACGCGGCACCCAGGTAAAATCCGCACCCGACAGTGCGCCGGCTGTAAGGCTCATGACTTCAGGCATCCTCTGACGGTGTTGTGCTCAAAAATGTGTCTTTGAGAATATTCTTGCGGACTTTGCCCGCCGCGGTTCGCGGCAGGTCTCCGGCAACGGTGAAACTCTTCGGAACCTTGTAGGGCGCAAGCTGACGGCGGCACCAGGCTGGAAGCGACGCGGTATCGATTTCCTTGCCGGGCCGGGCAATCAGAAAGGCAGCGCCAACTTCGCCCCATTTTTCGTCCGGAACGCCGATGACCACTGCTTCCAGAACGCAGGGATGGCTGTCCAGAATCTTCTCCACTTCCGCCGGATAGACGTTTTCACCGCCGGAGATGAACATGTCCTTGATCCGATCGACGACATAGTAATATCCATCCTCGTCCCGCCGGCCGACATCACCGGATTTCAGCCAGCCGTCGACCGTGAAGGTCGCAACGGTAGCTTCGGGATTATCCATATAGCCCGGCGTGATATTTGGCCCGCGAAACTGGATTTCGCCTTCTCCCGGCCCCTCCAGAATACCGCCGTCAGCATCAGCCAGGCGCACGTCGGTCAAAATCTGCGGTTTGCCCACGGAACCGATTTTCACGGCCGCATTGGCCTTGTCCATCAGGAAGACGGTTGGCCCGGTCTCGGTCATGCCCATGCCGTTGCATATGGTGACCCCGCGCGCCTGGAACTCGCTCAGCAGATGCTGCGGCACCGGCGCGCCGCCGCAGCCGAGCGAGCGAACTTTGGAAAAATCCGTCCTGCCGATTTTCTCCGAAAGGGCCAGCGCCTGGTAAATCGCCGGTACGCCGAAGAAGCAGGTCACCGCGCCGGCATCGATCAGATCCAGAACCGTATCCGCTTCGAACTTGCGCAAGATGGTCGAGGTTCCGCCGTTCAGGAAAATCGGCAGCGTCGGCAGATTTATACCCGCGGTATGGAACAGCGGCAGGAAATTGATGCCTTTCTCACCGACTGACAGGCCGGTGGCCTGCCCATAATTGATCATGTTGGCATAGGCCATGCCCGCGGTCTGAATGACAGCCTTGGGAAGTCCGGTCGTCCCGGAGGTGAAGAGCAGATACCAGGGCGCGCCTGCCTTGACCTGGCCGCAGCCGATGGCCGCCGGGTTTGCCACCGCCAGACATGGGTCGAGCGCGCTGCCGGATGTGTCGCTTGCCCCCATCGGAACAAGCGAAATATCGGCGCCGCCCGTCAGATCCCGGGCCGTTTCGGCAAAGGCCGCATCATGGAAAAGGATCTTTGCCTTTGAGGCCGCCAGAATCGGCGTCAGCTCCGCCACCGGTTGGCGCCAGTTGAGCGGCACAAGCAGAATGCCGGTTTTCTGCGCGGCGAACAGCAACACGAAAAAATCAGGATGGTTCAGGCAGAGCACCGCCATGCGGTCGCCTTTTTGAAGACCCCGGTCCAGAAGCCAGTTGCCGAGACGGTTCGCGCGGCTGTTCACCTCGCGAAAGGTGTAGGAAAGCCCGCTGTCATGGTCGACGAAGGCAAGCGCATCGGGCGTCAGTTCAGCCCTTTTGGCCGCCATGTCCGTTAAAAACTCCATGTGTCCTCCCAACACCTGGTGTTCTGAATGGGCGCGGGCGCCTCAGGCGCGTTTCCGCGTAAAATCCTTCATGCCCTGAAGGGTTTCGGGCCGGGTGATCAGCTCCATGAACCGGACCTTTTCCAGCTCCAGACGCCGGCGGACAGTGTCGCGCCGCGGCGCATCCCAGACGGTCTGCCGGGCAGCCCGGTGGCTCTGAAGAAAGCCTGCGTTCAGGTCCGCAATCCACGCGTCGATCCGCGCCTCCATATCGCAAGCCGGGCAGACGTGGGCCGCAAGGCCCAGTCTGGCTGCTTCCTCTGCCGAAATGCGCGCGTTGCGGTAGAGGATTTCCAGTGCCTTTGCCGTGCCGATGCGCTCCGGAAGAAGCGCGGTCCAGCCGCCATCGGGCCCGAAGCCGACCTCGGAATAATAGGGTTGCACGAAAGCGTGCTCGGCCATGGCCACGAGGTCTGCCGCCAGCATCAAGCCGGCGGAGCCGCCGGTGACAGGCCCGTTGATCGCGGCAAGAACCGGCGCGGGAAAGGCAAGCAGATCCAGAATGGCATCGTGCAGACCACTGACAAGACGCTCGGCATAAGCAGAAAGCTCGCCATGGGAACCTGAATGATCCAGAAAACCGGCAATATCGCCACCGGTCGAAAAACTGCTGCCCCGGCCCGACAGGACAAGAGCAACCGGTTCACGCGCCGCCGCGTCCGCGATGGCATCGCGCAAGTCCTGAACCAGCTCAGGAATCAGCGAATTGTGCCGCTCCGGACGGTCAAGCCGGATGCGGATAGCGCCTCCCCTGGTGTCTGCCCGGACAAAACTCATCGGCATGACCTCACGGTTTGATGCCGTTTGCAATGAGGTCGTAGGCGGTGGCCACCAGTTCCGAAATCGGCTTGTCCGACTTGAACACGACCAGCTGTTCGCCAAGCGACTTGGCAATTCCCATGAGCGCCCAGGCACGCGTTTCCGCATCGCCCTTCGAAATGTGCCCGGCATTCTCAGCCGCAATCAATCCGGTCTTATATCCTTCGGCGAAGGTCAGATAATATTCCTGGTAGGCGGCCGGATCGACAAACAGGGCTTCCTGGACAATCCGGTAAAGATCCGGATGCGCCTGCACGAATTCCAGAAACGCGTAGAGGCCCGCGCGCTCGGCATCCAGCCGGTTTTCGAAGCTCTGCGTCGCCTCGGCGATCGCGTGACGTACCAGACGGCCCATTTCCAGCACCAGCTCGGAGAAAACCTGCTCCTTGGTTGTGAAGTAAATATAGAAAGTGCCTTGGGCAACACCGGCCTCGCTGGTAATGTGGCCGATGGAGGCATCGTTGTAGCCCTTCGCACCGATCACACGTTCGGCCGCCGCCAGGATCGCCTTGCGCGTGGCTTCTCCGCGGGCGGTCTTGGGCTGGTTGCCAGCCCCTTTCTGCAACACGTCTGCTTCTGCCGCCAGTTTGCGCACGTCCGGTGTCCTCCCAGTTACCTGAAACATGAATCAGTATTCATGTTTGCAACAAAAAAGCAAGAAGCTTCTTTGCCCGTTGGAACCGGCGACCGGCTGCACAAGGGGCGAAAGGAACGGGAAACCGAATGAGCTGGAACCTGCGCCATTGGGCGCAAACGCTGACCAGGGACGTGCATGCGCTTTACCTGGCATGTGGTGATCCGAGAGTTCCATGGTACGCGAAGGCGCTGGCCATCGTGGTGGTCGGATACGCGCTCTCCCCGATCGATCTGATTCCGGACTTCATCCCGGTACTCGGGCTACTTGACGATCTCGTGCTGCTGCCGGCCGGTCTTTATCTCGTGCTGAAATTCATCCCGTCCGAGGTCCTCGAGGATCATCGCCGGCAGGCCTCTGCGGCTGCCGCGGAACGGCCCACTTGCCGCATCGCAGCCGTTGCCATCGTCGCGATTTGGGCACTCTCGGCAGTCCTAGCGCTCTGGGCCGGAATAAGGAGCCTGTCCTGACAGGTCATGCAGATCGGCCGCTTTACATTTTTTTGCTGACCCGCATCCAGAGGGTTTCCCTTGGGTTTCAAGACTACGGCGTTTGGACGCAGCTAGCCATTTGACCTTGATCAAGGCCAAAAGTTTGGTAAGCAGTTTTGAATGGCTATAAATAAGCTGTTAGTCTGGAATCGGACGACGGTTTCGGAAAACGATTAGCCGCGCGGGACGCGAGTCGCGTGGGCAGGAGAGAGGCGCTGGCAAGTTGCCCGCGAAGAGAGGATCCTGAGGATGGATGTCAACGCGTATCTGGAAGAGCGCCTGGGCAAACTGCACGACAACGGTAATTACCGCGTCTTTGCAGATCTCGAACGCCAGGCAGGCGAATTTCCGCGCGCGAAGCGCTACCGCGAAGACGGCTCCGTTCAGGACGTCACCGTGTGGTGCTCCAACGATTATCTCGGCATGGGCCAGCATCCCAAGATCGTGGCGGCCATGCAGGACGTCATTTCCAAATGCGGCGCCGGTGCCGGCGGCACACGCAACATCTCCGGAACCAACCACTATCACGTGCTGCTGGAAAACGAGCTGGCCGACCTTCATGGCAAGGAAGCCGCGCTGATCTTCACGTCCGGCTATGTGTCCAACTGGGCGGCCCTTGGCACGCTTGCCTCCCAGGTCCCGGGCATGATCGTCTATTCCGACTCGCTGAACCATGCCTCCATGATCGAGGGCATCCGGCACGCGCGCTGCGAAAAGCGCGTATTCAATCACAATGACGTTGCCGATTTGGAGCGCCTGATGGCTGCCGACGATCCGGACGCGCCCAAGCTCGTTGCGTTTGAAAGCGTCTATTCCATGGATGGCGACATCTCCCCCATCAAGGACATCTGCGACGTTGCCGACAAGTTCGGCGCACTGACCTATCTTGATGAAGTCCACGCGGTCGGCATGTACGGACCGCGCGGCGGCGGTGTTGCCGAACGCGAAGGCCTGATGGACCGTTTGACGATCATCGAAGGCACGCTCGGCAAGGCCTTTGGCGTCATGGGCGGTTACATTACCGGCTCCCGGACGGTTGTCGACTTTGTCCGTTCCTTTGCCTCCGGCTTCATCTTCACCACGGCCCTGCCCCCGGCGCTGGCCGCTGGCGCTACCGCCTCGATCCGTCACCTGAAAGACAGCCCGTTCGAGCGCAAGGCGCACAAGGACCGGGTCGCGCAGGTGCGCGCTGCACTCGACAAGCGCGGCATCCCGCACATGGAAAACCCAAGCCACATCGTGCCGGTGATGGTGGGTGACGCCAAGAAGTGCAAGTGGATCTCCGACATCCTGCTTGAGACCTATGGCATCTACGTGCAGCCGATCAACTATCCGACCGTTCCGGTCGGCACTGAACGGCTCCGCTTCACGCCGACGCCTCTGCACACGGCCGAGGACATCGAGCATCTTG
This sequence comes from Roseibium sp., assembly GCA_050302295.1. GTDB lineage: Bacteria > Pseudomonadota > Alphaproteobacteria > Rhizobiales > Stappiaceae > Roseibium. The sequence goes on from JBNLAU010000231.1 coordinate 5,857, forward strand.
CCAGCTCAATCAACGACCTCTGGTCGCAATGTGCCCTGGCACGGGCCGTCGCCTAAGCCAGCAAAAGTTCCGAATTCCGGAAAACCGCTCTCCACCGGAGGGCGGTTTTTTTGTCTTCGCAGCAGCACGCAACGCCAAAACCATTGCCGCCTCCCGCGCAATAAACCAAGCGTCAGATGAACAGTAAACCGGCCGGCCCTGCGAACCTTCCGCAGCCAGCGGACCTATTTGGATGACTGCCGCCG
>JBNLAU010000232.1:0-11634 GCA_050302295.1 Roseibium sp.
GAGCTGGGTGTTTTCGGCCTGACCATTCCGGAGGAATACGGAGGGCTGGGTCTCGGCAAGGAAGCCATGTGCGTGGTCTCCGAAGAGTTGTCCCGGGCCTATATCGGCGTCGGCTCCCTCGGCACGCGGTCGGAAATCGCCGCCGAACTGATCCTGTGCGGCGGCACCCAGGAGCAAAAGCAGCACTGGCTGCCGAAAATCGCCTCCGGCGAGATCCTGCCGACAGCTGTCTTTACCGAGCCCAACACCGGTTCGGACCTTGCCTCCCTGAAGACCCGCGCTGTCAGGGATGGCGATGTGTGGAAAGTGTCGGGCAACAAGACCTGGATTACCCATCCGGTGCGCGCCGACATCATGACACTGCTTGCCCGCACAAATCCGGACGAACCGGGCTACAAGGGCCTGTCCATGTTCATCGCGGAAAAGCCGCGCGGCTCGGATGAAGATCCATTCCCGGCGGAAGGCATGAGCGGCGGCGAGATCGAGGTACTCGGTTACCGGGGCATGAAGGAATACGAGATTGCCTTTGACGGTTTCGAAGTGAAAGCGGAAAACCTTCTGGGACAGGTTGAAGGCGAAGGCTTCAAACAGCTGATGCAGACGTTTGAAGGTGCGCGGATTCAGACCGCGGCCCGAGCGCTCGGCGTTGCCCAGTCCGCACTGGATCTCGGCCTCAGATATGCCGAGGAGCGCATCCAGTTCGGCAAGGCCCTGATCAACTTCCCGCGCGTTTCCGACAAGCTTGCCATGATGTCAGCCGAGCTGATGATCGCCCGTCAGCTCACCTATTTTTCCTCCTGGCAGAAGGACTCCGGCAAACGCTGTGACCTGGAAGCAGGCATGGCCAAACTGCTCGGCGCGCGTGTTGCCTGGGCCGCTGCGGACAACGCGCTGCAGATCCATGGCGGCAACGGATTTGCCCTTGAATATGCCATTTCACGCGTGTTGTGCGATGCCCGCATCCTGAACATCTTCGAGGGCGCCGCCGAAATCCAGGCTCAGGTCATCGCCCGCCGGCTGCTGGAAACACGCGGCAATGCGTAATTCCAAGAGCAGTTGATCCTTTGATGCCGCTATGCTGAGGCGCGCCGTGACGTCTATCTGGGCGAGGCCGTGTCACACATAGCGCAATAATAAACAGCAACTCATCTGACCGCGTTTGGAGACAGCGCATGCGCTGCCTCCAATCGAGTTTGAAAGAGGCCAAATTGCCTGGCGCGGCCCGCCTATTCGACCGTAATCGTAATCCGCTCCGACATGACAGGCGGGTTGTGCGGAATATGGGACCAGTCACCAAGCACAAGCTGCAATGTATGTTCGCCCGGTGACAGGTCGACCGACATTTCCGTCTGACCGCCGCCGAAATGCTTGTGATGATCGTCCGAAGGAATGGCTTCGTTCAGTTCCTCACCTTCAATGGTATCATCGATGATCAGGTGGTGATGCCCGGTATTCGGCTTGTCATCGACACCGGCCGGCGCCACGCCCATGCCTGAAAGGCCGAACCGGATCAGGACCGGCCCCTTCACCGTGTCACCGTCCTTCAGATTAATGAAATAGACCTTGGCACCGTCGGGCGACGGTGTTTCACCGGCAAATACAGGTGAGGCTGCTGGCAGGGCCAGCGCGAGTGACATTGCTAGAGCACGCATTACGGATTTCATTTCAACTCCCTTTCAAAATTTAACTTCCCCAAGCACAAACAAATAGGAAGACTTTCTCAATTTGACATTGGTAAAAATGGCAGTGATTTTATCTTGCAAATATGGGTGGAGTTGAAGTTCCTCGGTCCCGACCCCACATGAACAGCTGGTGCAGCGTATCAAAAGAGTTCCGGAATGACTTCTTCTTTCTCATTCGAGGATCTCGGATTCGATCCCGAAATCCTCGGGCCGGAAAAAGAACAAAAACAGACAATCCGGCAGAAACTGCTGAAAACGACACGCAAGGCGGCGCGCCAGATCCCGTTTATGGAGGATGTGGTCGCCGGATATTATTGTGCACTCGATCCATCGACACCCGGCAAGGTCCGGGCGACCGTGCTCGCGGCACTCGCCTATTTTGTGCTGCCGCTGGACACGGTTCCCGATTTTCTGATCGGCGTCGGGTTCACCGACGATGCGGCGGTGCTGATGGCCGCCATCGCCATGGTCCGCAGCCATCTGCGCGAAGACCATTATCAGGCAGCGCGCGAAGCCCTCAAGGACGGCGAGCTTTAGGAAACAAAGCTATTCCGGTGTCCCGATCTTTCGTTGCCGGTTGCTGTGCCAGCCCCCGGACGTCCGCCCCGCCACAAGCCAGTAAACAGCCCCGCCCAGAAATCCGGCCGCCAGCGCGACAGCGCTGCCCGGCCGCAGATCCGCCGACTGTGTAGCCGAACCAAGCGTCCACAAGAGAAACGCGATCCCGCCAGCCGCCGCCACATGAAAAACAAGCCCGCGCAGACGGACGAGCTCGGCGATGACTATCGCAATCCCGGCCGGAACCAGCGCGGCAGCCCCGATCACGCTGGCACCGACCAGACCGGTGCCGACCATCGTGGCAAAGGCGATCGGATCGTCATTCGGATGCGCGGCCTGGAAAAAGCCCCAGGCGATAAACAGTCCCGACGCGATCAGCGCAAATACGAATCCGAAGACAATCTTGAGGAGCTGAAACAGAAGCTTGCCGCCGTCCAAGGCCACGCCCTTTCCCGAATATGGACTATTACACCCTTACTTGAGCGTACGGCTTGAAGATTGCAACCGGGGGTCACCTCGTCGCCCCAATTGCGGATTAGAGCGCAGGGCGAGTGAAATCGTGGCAGAGGCATGCAAAAACCATTGTTTTCGGTTGACTTTTGGCCGGTTTCGCAGGAGCTTGGGCACGGCGTCAGGAGATACGCTGAGATCCCTTGGTACACAGGTTCCGGGGATTTTTGTGTAAGAGCCGAGCCAATTCCTGCCGCCACGTTGAAACGATAGAGGAGATTGCGACCATTCGCCGTCCGTTCCGCGCCCCGCCTCCTACAAAGGAAGGCCCGCGCACAAACCAAGAAATTCGCGTTCGCGAAGTCCAGTTGATTGATCATGAAGGCGCCAACCGTGGCGTCGTGCCAACAGAAGAAGCGATGGGTATCGCGTTGGACGCAGGCCTGGATCTTGTCGAAATCCAGCCAAATGCCAATCCGCCTGTCTGCAAAATCCTGGACTATGGCCGGTTCAAGTACCAGTCTCAGAAGAAAGCCGCAGAAGCCCGCAAGAAGCAGAAGACCGTCGAGATCAAGGAGATCAAGATGCGTCCGAACATCGACACTCATGACTATGAAGTGAAGATGAAGAACATGCTGCGTTTCTTCAATGACGGTGACAAGGTGAAGGTGACGCTCCGTTTCCGGGGCCGTGAAATGGCGCACCAGGACCTGGGCATGAACCTTCTGAACAAGGTCCGCGACGAAACAGCCGAAATCGCCAAGGTGGAATCTTCCCCCAAGCTGGAAGGCCGTCAGATGGTGATGGTGCTGGCGCCGATTAAATAGGGCCGGACTTTAAAGCCGCAATCCAGAACCCCGCTTCGGCGGGGTTTTTTTGTACTGGGCAGAGCAATTCGGCCAGGAGCGAGGTTGGCCATGCACACTGCCGGGGCTTAGGTGACGGACCCATCGTCGCTGCACTATGCCTCGCCGCGCCACCGGTATTGTTCCCGGAACGCCCCGGTCAGCAGAAATCCATGTACAGGCGAAAGCAACTGTTCGACAGGATCGCCGCGGACGGAATTCTCCTTCGCCGCACCCCATTTGGACACGACCGGTTTCGGCCTGCTTCAGCGCCGGGACACAGGCTTTGTGTTCGAACCGGTCTGAACCGTATCCAAGGGTCGCATTTTTGTCGGCACCGTCAGATGTTCAGACGCTTGCCCACCTGGAGGTTTCCCCCTCAGAAACAAGCATACTGCAACCCAGGAATTGAAGCGCGCGCCATGCACACATCAAGGACAATCGGCAGGTTGCAACACCACAGGCAAATCCGTCGTCGTCCGGCCGAACTCACCCGACGTTGACCCATCCGCCCTGATCCGCCGACGCAAAGAGCGCGTCCAGAACCTGCATGTTTTTGACGGCATCCACTCTGCCAAAGGGCAGCGGCTCTTCGCCGGTGATGGCCCGGCCAAAGACATCGGCAAGTTCGGCATACTGGTCGCACGGCGCAATGATCTCGGACTTCATGGAGCCGTCGCCCAGGATCGAACCGTCGTCGAGTCGGATCTGAACGGCTTCCCCTTGAGGCGCATTCACCGGAATGACGATTTCAAGACGCTGTTCCGTTCCCACCAGGTTGAAGCGCTGATAAGGGGTCAACTGGGTGGAGACGGTGAAATTGAGGTGCCGGTTGAAACCGAAATCGAGGATCGCACTGGTCATACGGTCGGTATGGAACTCCGGGTCCCAGTCGATCAGGGAAACCACGCGCTGGGGCTCCGCATCAAAGAAATAACGGCCCGCCAGCATGGTGTAGCAGCCGATATCCATCAGCGCACCGCCTCCCATATTGGCCCTGTTGCGGATGTTGGACGGATCGTCGTTGAAATAGCTGAAGAAGCACTGGATGGCTTTGAGTTCGCCCAGCTCTCCTGAACGGACCATATCGCGTGCCCGGATCCATTGCGGATGCGCGCGCACCATGAACCCTTCCGCGATCAGCTTGTCTTCCGGCAGTTTAAGCAGTTGCTCGGCTTCCTCGGCATCCAGGGCAATCGGCTTTTCGCAAAGAACATGCTTGCCCGCATTTACCGCCTGAATGGTGACGGGCACATGCATGTGATTGGGCAGCGGATTGTAGATGGCATCGATATCCGGATCGGCCAGCAGCTCTTCATAGGAGCCATATGCTTTTTCGATGCCGAGCGCACTCGCGGTCTGCTGCGCCTTTTCCAGGTTTCTGGATGCTATGGCGGCGGCAATGCCGGTGCCGGAACGTTGAATGCCGGGGATGACTTTCTCGACACCGATGTTCGCTGTCGAAACAATTCCCCATCGGATCTTCTTCTCAGCCATCCTGCATCCTTCCATGTCCTGAGGTTCGCACATTTGTTGGCACAATTTGCCTGCACCTCGCAAGGCGAGAGTCCGGTCCACAGGTACTGAGCATATGTCACCGGAGAAGCTGTAATCCCCCCAAGGATAGACCCTGCGTCAAAACCGCTTGTAAATGAATGATCGTTCATTTATTTATCTGTATTGGAGGATGATATGGCCCGCACAGCCACCAAAGCCCAGTCCAAGGGACAGGAAACCGCAGCGCGCGTCCGCACGGCGGCTCTGAAGCGCTTTGCCGCTTCCGGCTACGCGGCGGTCTCCATGCGCGAAATCGCGGCTGATGTGGGTGTGCGCCCCGGTGCGCTCTACAATCATTTCCCGACCAAACAGGACATTCTGAAGGATTTGATGCTGACCCATATGGCGGAACTTCACGCCGCTTGGGACAGCACGGATGCTCTCGAAGGAATGGATCCGCTGGAGCGGTTCGTGCGCTTTCACATCCGCTACCATCTGGAACGCGCGGACGAGGTATTCATCTCCTATATGGAGCTGCGCAATCTCGAGCCACGGAATTTCGAGCTCGTCGAAACCGAGCGCCGCCGCTACGAGGCGATCCTCACCACCATTCTGCAAAAGGGCGCGGATGCGGGGCGCTATGCGGTCGACGATGCGAGGGTCGCGACCCGTGCGATCATCGCCATGCTGACCGGCATTCCCGCCTGGTACCGCGAGGGCGGCGGGCTTTCCGAAAAGGATATCGAAGCCCTTTATCTCAAACTGGTGCGCAAGGCGGTCGCGCCGGATCGGACCACATCCCACAGGGAGACCGGATGACATGAGCATCCTAAAGTCGAGCCTTTCGCCGAAAAGCGCGCAGTTTGCGGAAAACAGGGCAGCCCATGAAACAGCCATGGACGTGGTGAAGCAAGCGGCCCGGATCGTCCTTGACGGCGGCGGCGAGACCGCCCGGCAACGGCACGTCTCCAGAGGCAAGATCCTGCCGCGCGAACGTGTATCACGCCTGCTCGATCCCGGCTCGCCCTTCCTGGAAGTCGGCATGCTGGCCGCGAACGGCATGTACGACAGCGCGGCGCCCGCCGCCGGCATGATCGCCGGGATCGGCCGGGTGGAGGGGCAGGAGGTCATGATCCTGGCCAATGACGCGACGGTCAAAGGCGGCACTTATTATCCGATGTCGGTCAAGAAGCACCTGCGTGCCCAGGAGATCGCGGCCGAAAACAATCTGCCCTGCATCTATCTGGTCGATTCAGGCGGCGCCAATCTGCCCAATCAGGACGAGGTCTTCCCGGACAGGGACCATTTCGGCCGGATTTTCTATAATCAGGCCAACATGTCCGCCAAAGGCATCGCCCAGATCGCGGTGGTCATGGGCTCGTGCACGGCAGGCGGCGCCTATGTGCCGGCAATGTCCGACGAAACCATCATCGTCAAGAACCAGGGCACAATCTTTCTGGCCGGCCCTCCGCTCGTCAAGGCGGCAACCGGCGAGGAAGTGACGGCGGAAGACCTCGGCGGCGGCGACGTCCACACGCGCCTCTCCGGCGTTGCCGATCACCTTGCCCGCGACGATGCCCACGCTCTTGCGCTGGCCCGCCGGTCGATTGCCAGCCTGAACAGACGCAAGTCACCACCCGTTGCGCTTGAGACGCCCGAAGACCCGCTTTACGATCCGGACGAGATCCTGGGCGTGGTCCCGGCGGACCTCAAGACGCCCTACGACATCCGTGAAGTGATCGCCCGCGTCGTCGACGGATCGCGCTTCGACGAATTCAAGGCTCGCTATGGCACTACGCTGGTCTGCGGTTTTGCCCATATCCACGGCATGCCGGTGGGCATTGTCGCCAATAACGGCGTTCTCTTTTCCGAAAGCGCGGTCAAGGGGGCGCATTTTGTCGAACTCTGCTCGCAGCGCGGCGTGCCGCTGGTCTTCCTGCAAAACATCACCGGCTTCATGGTCGGCCGTAAATACGAAAGCGGCGGCATCGCCAAGGACGGCGCCAAGCTCGTGACCGCGGTCGCCACGACATCCGTCCCGAAGATCACCATGCTGGTGGGCGGCTCCTTCGGCGCGGGCAATTACGGCATGTGCGGCCGGGCCTACTCGCCGCGCTTCCTGTGGACCTGGCCGAACTCCCGCATATCTGTGATGGGAGGAGAACAGGCCGCCGGCGTTCTCGCCACCGTTCGCCGCGACGGCATCGAGCGCAAGGGCGGCAGCTGGACAGAGGAGGAGGAACAGGCCTTCAAGCAACCGATCGTCGATCAGTTCGAGGAACAGGGACACCCGCTCTATGCCACCGCCCGCCTCTGGGATGACGGCATCGTCGATCCGCGCAAGACCCGCGACATTCTCGGCCTGTCGCTGTCGGCAGCGTTGAACGCCCCGATCGAGGATACCCGTTTCGGCCTGTTCCGGATGTGATTATTGAAGGGAATATTCAATGTCTATTGAAAATGAAAAGATCATTTCTTGGCTTAAAAACCAGCGACCGGAAGTCTGGCATATTGTCGCTGCGGATTGGAACTGGGACGACGGAATCGAACCTCTGAAATGGATAGCGCAGCAGCCAGAATGTGATGGAGGAACCGTTCGGAGCATTTTTTGGACTTCATATCTCAGCGATTCCATGGTTGCCGATTTTTCGCCGGAAATGCGCCAAAAGGTCGAACAATGGTGCGCACCGGAGCAGGCCCTATTTGGGGAAATAGGCAAAAATTCTTTCAATGATTTTTATCGTAGCAACCGATTTGAGGGCAATTGCGATGACACATCCCAATCCCACGGACCTAGTCTGCAAGAGAAGCTTTCTGAGCAAGAAGCAAATGGCTATATCAACTGGTCTCTTTCAAAAATACTCCTAACAAGTGGTGGTGAAGAGCTGAACGAAAACCAATTCACTGAAAAAGAACTTGATGAAATCGACGCAGTTCTTTCTGGCGATTTTCCGGACGATTGACTGTAAGGCATCAAGTAGGAAAGCAATTAGATGAGCCGCATCGACACCCATCTCGGCGACATCACGAAGCTGGACGTCGACGCCATCGTCAACGCGGCGAATTCGTCTTTGCTTGGCGGCGGTGGCGTCGACGGCGCGATCCACCGCGCGGCCGGCCCTGAGCTTCTGGCGGAATGCCGCACGCTCGGCGGCTGCGACACCGGCAAGGCCAAGATCACCAAAGGGTACAGGCTGCCCGCCCGGCACGTCATCCACACCGTCGGCCCCGTTTGGCACGGCGGCATGGACAGAGAGCCGGAGCTGCTGGCAAGTTGCTACGAAACCAGCCTCCGCCTGGCAGCACAAAACGGCTGCAGGACAGTCGCCTTCCCCGCGATCTCGACCGGCATCTACGGCTACCCGGCGGACCAGGCAGCCGGGATTGCCCTCTCCACGCTCCGCAAAGTGCTGACGGAGCTGCCCGATATAGAAACCGTTGCACTGGTCGCCTTTGACAAGGCCAGCCACGACCATCTCACAACCGCGCTCGGGAGGGCGGACAGCTGATGTTCAAGAAAATCCTCATTGCCAATCGCGGCGAGATCGCCTGCCGGGTCATGGCGACCGCCAGGGATCTCGGCATCAAGACCGTTGCCGTCTATTCCGACGCGGATGCGGGCGCAAAGCACGTTGCCATGGCCGACGAGGCCTTTCGCATCGGTCCGGCGCCGGTGGCCGAGAGCTACCTGAAGACCGGCCGGATCATCGAGGTCTGCCGTAAGAGCGGCGCGGAGGCCGTGCATCCGGGCTACGGCTTTCTGTCGGAAAACCCTGATTTCGTCGAGGCGCTGGAACAGGCCGGCATCGCCTTTATCGGCCCGAGCGCCAAGTCGATCCGCGCCATGGGCCTGAAGGACGCCGCCAAGATGCTCATGGAACAGGCGGGCGTTCCGGTCGTCCCCGGTTATCACGGCGACAACCAGGACGCTGATTTCCTGAAGAAGAGAGCCGATGAGATCGGCTATCCCGTGCTGATCAAGGCCCGGGCCGGCGGCGGCGGCAAGGGCATGCGCCGGGTGAACGCCCCTGAGGACTTTGCCGACGCCTTGACAGGCGCGCAGCGCGAAGGCGAGGCCAGCTTCGGCGACAGCCGCGTACTGATCGAGAAATATCTGACCAAGCCGCGCCATATCGAAATCCAGGTCTTCGGCGACAACCACGGCAACGCGGTTCACCTTTTCGAGCGCGACTGCTCGCTGCAGCGCCGCCACCAGAAGGTAATCGAGGAGGCCCCCGCCCCCGGCATGCCGGATGAGATGCGCGCTGCCATGGGTGAAGCCGCCGTTACCGCGGCAAAGGCAATCAAGTATTCCGGCGCCGGCACCATCGAATTCATCGCCGACGTTTCCGAAGGCCTCCGGTCCGACCGGTTCTTTTTCATGGAAATGAACACCCGCCTTCAGGTGGAACATCCGGTCACAGAGATGATCACCGGCGAGGACCTTGTCGAATGGCAACTGCGCGTCGCCTCCGGAGAAGCTCTGCCGAAGAGCCAGGAGGAACTTACCTTTGACGGTTGGGCATTCGAGGCCCGGCTATATGCGGAAGACGCCCCCAAGGGCTTCCTTCCGGCCATAGGCACGCTGGAACATCTGGCCTTGCCCGAGACGGGTGCGCGTGTCGACAGCGGCGTGCGTCCGGGTGATGAAATCACCCCCTACTACGACCCGATGATCGCCAAGATCATCGTGCACGGGCCGACACGCGAAGCCGCCCTCGGCAAACTGCTTGGCAGTCTGGAAGCCACCGAGGTTGCCGGTTGCGTAACCAACGCCGGTTTCCTGGCCGCCCTATGCCGCCACGAGGGATTTGCCGTGGGTGATGTGGACACCGGCCTGATCGACCGCAATCTGGAGCAACTGATCGAAGAGCCGCCCTTGCCGGACGACGCCGTCGCACTGGCCGCCCTCACCGCCCTTGGCCTCACCAAACCCGTCAGCGGCAACGACCCGTTCGAAACCCTTGCCGGCTGGCGGATCTGGAGCGCGTCCCGGCAGTTCGCGCTTCTGGAATTTGACGGCGAACGGCGGGATGTGGAAGTGCACGCGCTCGGGCAGCAGCTCTTTGCGGTCCATCTGTCCGGAACCGCGAAAAACTACACCCTGGTGAACGTGGAAGGCGGCGCCATAACGTTCGAATGCGAGGGCCACCGCGCGCATGCGGTTGTTGTCGAGGGCCGCAGCGGCCTCACCGTCTTCTTGAACGGCAACGCCTTCCCGGTCGTTCTGCCCGATGCGCTCAGCGCCGTTGAAGACGCCGGCAGCGCGGACGACAAGCTGGTGGCGCCCATGCCTGGTCTCGTCAAGGTGCTCACCGCCTCGGCGGGCGATACTGTCACCCGGGACCAGCCGCTGGTGATCCTGGAAGCCATGAAGATGGAACACACGCTGAAGGCGCCAAGGGACGGTGTCATCGGTGAAGTTCTTGTCAGTGAAGGCGAACAGGTCACCGACGGCACGGTTCTTCTGGCACTTGCGGAGGAAACAGATGCTGCTGCCTGAAGCCAACAGCTACGACGAACTTGCCGCCAGGTTTGCCTGGGACATTCCGGCCCGGTTCAACATCGGCGTTGCCGTCTGCGACGACTGGGCCGAGCGGGAACCGAACCGCGAGGCGCTGGTTTTCGTCAACGAGGATGGTGACACGGCAAGCTTCACCTATGCGGACCTGAGACGTCTGTCGAACCAGTTGGCCAATCTGCTGAAGGCGCGCGGCGTCCAGCCGGGAGACCGGGTCGGCGTTCTCATGCCACAGCGTCCGGCAACGGCTTACACTCATATTGCCGCCCTCAAGCTGGGCGCCATCACCATTCCGCTCTTCACCCTCTTCGGTGAGGAAGCGCTGGAATACCGGCTGCGAGATTCCGGCGCCAAGGTTGTTGTGACGGATTCCAGCGGTGCCGCGAAACTCGAAAAACTCAGGGACCGGCTGCCCGAACTCACAACCGTTTTCTGCGTCGATGGCGAGGACGGCGGCGCCGAGGATCTGGCCAGCCACATGGCCGGTCACGAGGATACCTTCCGCGCCTTTGACACTGCAGCGGACGACCCGGCCATCATCATCTACACCTCCGGCACGACAGGACAGCCCAAGGGCGCCCTGCATGGCCACCGCGTACTGCTTGGCCATCTGCCGGGCGTCGAAATGAGCCACGACTTTCTCGGCCAGCCCGGAGATCGCATCTGGACACCGGCGGATTGGGCCTGGATCGGCGGGCTTCTGGATGTGCTGATGCCGGCGCTTTATCTCGGCGTGCCGGTCGTTGCCTGCCGGTTCCGGAAATTCACCGCTGAGGCCGCCTTTCAGCTTCTGCAGGACCAGAAGATCCGCAACACTTTTCTGCCCCCCACCGCGCTGAAGATGATGCGGCAGGTGGAAGACCCTGAAAAGCGCTGGCAGCTCAGCCTGCGCTCCGTCGCCTCCGGCGGCGAAACCCTCGGCGCGGAACTGATCGGCTGGGGCCGGAAAACCTTCGGCCTGACGATCAACGAATTCTACGGCCAGACGGAATGCAACATGGTCGTTTCCAGCGGCGCGAAGCTCATGGAGGCGCGGCCCGGCATCATGGGCCGCGCTGTTCCCGGCCACCTGTTGAGCGTG
>JBNLAU010000233.1:0-19031 GCA_050302295.1 Roseibium sp.
GCACAATTCGATTGTGCGGCTGTGATGACAGCCGGCTGCGCTCGCCCGGCAAGCCTCTTCTCCAGCCGGCCATCGCATGCCGGCAGTGTCACGGCAATGCTCATGACACGTTCATGAGCCAGTCGTAGACCAGCCGGGCTCGCTCCGAAGCATGGGGGTGGAGCTTCACGTAGAAATCCTCAGAAGTCTCCACCTGGTCAGGCAACAAGGGCACCAACTGACCGGTTTCGAGATAGGTTTTGGTCAGGCTGACCCAACCCAACACGGCGCCCATGTCGTCGCGTGCCGCCTGCAAGGCAATCACGTAGTTGTTTACTCGGAGGCTGTTCTTGACCGGCCCGTTGTAACCGAGCGCATGAAACCAACTTCGCCAGCCTGCCCACCCGACCATTTCCGATTCGAAGTGGATCAGCGGCAAACTCGCCAGATCCGCGGCCTGTGTCACCTCATGCGCGCTGGCGAAACGCGGGCTGCCAAGCGCCATGATCCGGTCGTGAAACAGAATGTTGCAGGTGCCGTTTTCCCCCGACATGCTTCCATAATGGATACTCAGATCGCAGTCCGCCGGAGGCTTGTCGGTATCGTTGAGGATCTGAGACACGGAGATATCGCCGTGCGACTTCCAGAACTGCGCCAGCTTCGGCGTGAGCCACAGGGAGCTGACGGCGGTTGTCGCGCAGATCGTGACCGAAGCGCGGGTTGCACGTTGCCGGAGTTGGTCCACAGCTTCTCCCATGGCCTCGAACCCGCGCTGCAGCGCGACCTGCAGAAAAGCCCCGGTTTCCGTCAGTTCCACGCCACGGTGGTAGCGGTGAAACAGGGAACATCGCAGTTCGGCCTCAAGTGCCTTGACCTGGTGGCTGATGGCCGCCGGAGTGACATTCAGCTCCTGCGCGGCGGTCTTGAAGCTGACATGGCGCGCTGCGGCCTCGAAGCTGACCAACGCACTCATCGGCGGCAGATCATAGGGTCCTGTCGACAAATTGACCTCACTCAATACGATATTTCTATTTTATATTAGCCTGTTATTCGCAGCGATATCTTCAATTTTTGCATTAGTTCAATTCATGCAGGGTGAGAATTTGTACCGTTGCAAGAAATCGGCATGAAGCCAGACTGAACAAAACCCTCGGCAACGGGAATGCGCGCATGCTCCCTTCCGAAACACGCCCTCCGGATGACGTGTTGCGGGCGGAGCCGCAATCCAGCGACGGCGTCCGGGCGGAGAAGGTTGACGTCTTCCTGTTGGCATCGGCCGCAGAAGGCCGCCGACATATACACCGCCGATGTCAAATCCGCGCCGCTCAACGGCTGAGCGACTGAGGCCACGAGCCGATAACCCGCAGCGAGGGCGACTTCGACCGCTTCGCAAGCAAGTTCCCCATTTCCAGCCAGTGGAGGCTATCTGATGTCGCACTACGAAAGTACCCGGGCTCCCGACGAGACGATGTCGCCAGACGCACAGGCATCCGCTCAACCTGCCCGCCGCAGCCGCCGAAACCGCACGAAATGGAACCGCAGCGCGGAACCGGGTCAGAACCTGCACCTGCGCGTTCCTTACATAACGCGCGGCATTCCGACTTATGATTTGCTGAGTGAGGAGGCTCTTGACCGGATCGAGGCGACTGCCGACCGGATCCTGGCCGAAATCGGCATCGAGCTTCGCGAGGACGAAGTGGCGATGCAGCTTTACCGCGCTGCCGGTGCCAAGGTCACGGAAGTGTCGGACAGCACCTGGAACCTCCGGTTCGAGCCCGGCATGCTGCGCGAGATCCTGAAAACCGCGCCCGCCCGCTTCACGCAGCATGCCCGCAATCCTGCCAATACCGTCGAGATCGGCGGCGACGCCACAGTGTTTGCGCCGTCCTACGGCTCGCCCTTCGTGATGGATCTGGACAACGGGCGCCGCTACGGCTCCATCGCCGATTTCGAAAATCTGGTGAAACTGGGACAATCGTCGCCCTGGCTGCATCATTCCGGCGGCACCATCTGCGAACCGACCGATGTGCCGGTGAACAAACGCCATCTGGATATGATCTACGCCCATATTCGCTATTCCGACCGGGCGTTTCTGGGCTCGATCACCGCGCCGGATCGGGCCGCCGACAGTGTCGAGATGTGCCGCATCCTGTTCGGCGCGGACTTTGTTGACAATAACTGCGTGATCATGGGCAACTTCAACACCACCTCCCCCCTGGTGCTGGACGGGGTCACGACGGAATGTATCCGGATCTATTCGGCGGCCGGGCAAGGCTCGATCCATCTGCCATTCCTGCTGGGAGGCGCGGTGTCGCCCTTGACCATGGCGGGCTCGGTGGCTCAATGCCTGGCCGAATCCATGGCCTCCTGCGCCCTGACCCAGTTGGTGCGGCCCGGTGCGCCCGCCGTTCTGGCCGGTTTCTTTTCGTCGATGTCGCTGCGGTCCGGCAGCCCCACCTTCGGCACTCCGGAACCCGCACTCGGCTCTCTGGTGATGGGGCAGCTGGCACGACGCCTGAACATGCCACTCCGCTGTGCCGGCAACTTCAGCACCTCGAAGATGCCCGACGGGCAAGCGATGCAGCAGTCCATGATGTCGATGATGTCGGCCATCCAGGGCGGCGCGAATTTCATTTTGCACACGGCCGGTTTTCTCGACGGCCTGCTGTCGATGTCCTACGAAAAATTCGTGATGGATTGCGACATGGCGGGCGCTCTTCATTCGTATATGGCCGGGATCGAGGTGAACGAGGATACCCTCGGCTTCGAGGCACTTGCGCAAAACGGACCGAGCGCGCATCTGTTCGGCACCGACCACACCCTGCGCCATTACCAGACCGCCTATTGGGACAGCGCCCTGAATGACGACCGGCCGTTCGAGACCTGGTCCGAAGAGGGAAGCGAGGACTATGCGACGCGGGCCAACAAACGCTGGAAGGAAATCCTGAACGCCTACGAGGCACCGCCGATCGACCAGGCGACCGACGAGGCATTGCGCGATTTCATTGCGAACAAGAAGGCCTCAATGCCCGACGCCTGGTATTGACAGCCGCGCCTGGGCAAGCCCGTCCAGGCGCACGCTCCAGACACGAGCACCGGTTCGGAAAGTTCGAACGTTTTTCACGCGCCGGTGCCGCAGCTCTTTAAACTTAAACATTTGACGCCTGCATGTGCCCCGCAAGGCAGAGGCATGTCGTCGGTCAAAGACCACGATAGGGCCGATTGCAGTGGCTATACTTGCGACAAAACATATGTTCGGGTGATGGTGAATGACGGCGCGTTGATCGCAGACAACCGTTCCTCCCCTCTAGTCCGCCAGAAAGCGCGAGGCAGCGTTGGACAGGTTTTCGATGCGGAATGTGTGCTCGCCGTCAAAAAGGCAAAGTTCCAGAGAGTGCCCGGATCCGTCCGCCCATTTTGAACACTCCAGGCCGGGCGAGGGCTCGCTGGCGACGGGCCGGTAGTCACCTGCGCGCACCATGAGGTTCACGGCCTCGAAGACATCCCCCTGATGAGCGTCCTTGATCTGCCGTCCGTGCAAGGGAACAACCGGATCATCTTTCCCGTGAAAGTGGATGAGGTTCACCGGACCGGTCGGGCAGGTTTCAGGAATGGGCTCCCAGAACGTTCCCGACATGGGCGCAAACCCGGCAAATGAGGAGCCTCTGAAGCAGGCCAGGTGCCAGACCATCATTGCGCCGGATGAAAACCCGGCGACCATGATCTTTGACGGGTCCACATTGAAGCGCTGTGTCAGGTCGGCCACGAGGTCGTCGAAATACGCCAATTCGTCGACATTCTCGCTGGCATCGTCGGACGGAATGTTCGGGATATTCCATTCCGGCCCTGACGCCTGGGCCGCAACCAGGGCCGCGTTCAGGTCCGAAGCCATGGAGATCAGGCCCTTGTTGCGCATGACCCCCGCGGCGGTGCCTCTATATCCGTGCGCGAATATGACCGCGCCGATCTTGTCCGTTTTCTCGCCGCTTTCAGGCAGCGCGATCCGATACGTCCGCGAGCCGACTTCACAGTCGGTGTCCACACCGCAGGCCTGCACTGCGGTCGCCAGCCCGGGCAACGTGAAAAACGCCAGGATGGTTATCACAAGAAGACATTTTTTCCGGATTACGATCATCGGGCATGCCTTTCAAAAAACGGGGTCAAAATCAGCTCGGATGTACGCTTTCGAAAGGTACTCCGATGGGCTGCGCGTGTCTGACACCTCGGACACATACGAGGATGAGGCAGACCCATTGGCATTCGTTCCATCGAACGCGCTGTCGCCCCCTTAACCAGGGCACAAAAATACCTGACACAAAGAATTCCTCCAGGATCATACGGGTTTGGCGGCGTAACCGCCATCCTGGAAAAGCTCGGGAAGAAACCGGCGCCCTTCATTTGGCGCGAGGGCGACCGCCAGCCGCCTTGCCCTATTCCGCCGGTGCGTCCTCTTTCGCCTGGTCCGTGGTCTTGCGCGGTGTCACCTTGTGGAGCTTGTCCACACCGGCATAAAGGCCTTCCTTCAACTGCACGGCCAGCCGTTCTTCATCGCGCAGGCGGACATCTTCTTCGATCTGATCGATCCGGTCGAGCGGCGTGCCGAGTGCCTCAAGGGCAGCACGGCCGAAGACGACGCTTGATTCAAAGGTCTCGCGGATCTGGAAATCGACCCCCCGCTTTGTGAGATCCAGCGCATGCGCGCGGTCGGTGGCCCGGCAGAAAATCAGAACATCCGGAAATCCCTCGCGGACCAGATCGATGGCCTTGGCCATCACCTTGTCGTTTTCGATACACATTGCCACCAGCGTTGCCTTGCCGGCGCCAGCTGCGGCCAGGACATCGGGGCGGGTCGCGTCGCCATAATAAACCTTGTAGCCCTGCTTGCGGGCGTAATCGATCCTGTCCGGACGGTTATCGATGGCCGTGATCTCGAGACCCTCCGACGTCAGGATCTGCGCGACGACCATGCCGAAACGGCCAAATCCGACCACGAGCACTGTCGGCGTTGCCTCCTCGAAGGGTTCGATCGACAATGCCCCTCCCCCCCGCGCCTTGACCCGGGCCGCGATCATATCCAGGCCCAGGCAGGCCAACGGCGTCAGCAGCATGGTCAGGATAACGATGGCGTTCAGCAAATTGGCCGTCTGAAAATCGAGCAGGGAATTGCTGACCGCAGCCGTGAAGAGGACAAACGCAAACTCCCCGCCCTGGGGCAGCGTCACCGCTATGCGCAGGGCGTCAGAGTTAGAGGACCCGGTGGTGCGCGAGAGGACCCAAAGGAAAGTCCCCTTCAGCACCATGACCGTGACAACACCCAGGGCGACGATCATCCAGTTAGCCATGACCAGATAGACGTCGAGCGACATGCCAACCGCCACAAAGAACAAGCCCATCAAAAGCGAGCGGAAGGGTTCGATGTCGGCTTCAAGCGTGTGACGGAAGCTGGATTCGGCCAGCAGGACACCCGCCAGAAAGGCCCCCAGAGCCATGGATAACCCGACCGCGTGCATGATGCCCGCACTTCCGAGGGCGACCAGAAGCGCCGCGGTGAGCATGACTTCGCGCGCCCGGCTTGCGGCAAGGAACAGAAATATCGGCGAAATGAGGTAACGACCTGTCAGGATAACCGCAGCAACAGCCGCCAGGACAAGGGATATTTCCTTCACGAACTGCGCAGTCGTTCCCCCCCCTTCTCCCGGTGCGAGAATGGCAACCATGGCCAGCAACGGCACTATGGCAATGTCCTGCAGCAACAGAATGCCAAACGCTCTTTGGCCGTAGGCGGACGACAATTGTCCGCGCTCCTGGAGGATCTGCAGTGCGAATGCGGTTGAAGACAGTGCAAGGCCAAAACCGGCGACGAATGCCGTCGAATAGCTGACATTGGTGAGCAGGGCGATGCCGAACAGTGCAAGGCCCGTCAGCATGACTTGCGCCGTTCCAAGGCCGAAAATGTCCCGCTTCATCCGCCACAGTTTGTGCGGGTCCAGTTCCAGACCTATCACGAAGAGCAGCAACACGACGCCCAGTTCAGCCACATGAAGCACATCTTCGCCGGAGACCAGAAGCTGCAGACCATGCGGCCCTATCATCGCACCGGCGGCCAGGTAGCCGACGACCGACCCCAGACCAAGGCGTTTGGCGATCGGCACCGCCACAACGGTCGCGGCAAGAAACACAATGGATTCAGCAAAAAACGGAGGGGCTCCCTCTGTGGCCATTCTCTCTCCTCTACCGGTGCACCGCGGACCGGAATCAACCAGAACCCAGCCGCCACAAAAGCATATCAAATATTTGGAACTTAAGGCGTGTCTCGTTGGGTCACTGATCCATAAATGAGGTTGAAAGACCTAGAACGGGCGTATTCCTCGGCCTGGAACAAGCTACCTGCCCGGATATCCGGATTTCAGAGCAACTGGTGCGCATGCAGAAACGCTTCGAAATTCGCGGCTGTGTCGTAAACATGGCCGATCAGGCCTGCTTTTTCAGCTCCGGTGACATTCTCTGCCTTGTCGTCAATAAAAGCGCTGCGCCCGGGCTCGAACCCGTATTTGCCGCATATCCGCTTGTAGATAAGCGGATCTGGTTTGCGCACCTTGAATTCCGCCGACACATGAGCCCGATCGCCGAAAATTTCGATCATTTCCGGCGCACAGACCGGCAAGGCGGCCTTCAGCATCATGCCGTTGTTGGTGAGCATGGCCACATCGGCCTTTTGCTTCAACCGGCGGACCAGATCCAGCACCTCGGGCCGCGCCCGCAGAGCCTTCCGGTGGATATCGGACCATGTGTCGAAATCGATCGGATAACCGAGCAATCTGCCGTATTGCGCAAGATACTCCTCGGCAGAGCCGGGCTCTCCCGCTTCAGCCTCGTTTTCATGCGGACCGCCGTAGACCGCAGCCTTGATCTCGGTCCCGGGACGGCCGGTCAGTGCCTCCAGCAGCTCCAGCCGGACATCCTGATCGAAGTCGTAGAGCACGTCATTCATATCGAAGATGACGAATTGAATATCCGGCATGTCCCTTACCAAGGTCAGACCGCAGTGCCGCCCACCGTCATTTCGTTGATCCGCATGGAAGGCTGGCCGACCCCGACGGGAACGCCCTGCCCCTGCTTGCCGCAGGTCCCCATGCCCGGATCAAGCTCCATGTCGTTGCCGATCATGGTGACGCGGGTCAAGGCGTCCGGTCCATTGCCGATCAGCATTGCGCCCTTCACCGGCGCGCCGACCTTGCCGTTTTCAACACGGTAGGCTTCGGTGCAGGAGAAAACGAACTTGCCGGAAGTGATATCCACCTGGCCGCCACCGAAGGACACGGCATAAATACCGTTCTTGACGGAGCTGAGGATTTCTTCCGGATCCTTGTCGCCGGCCATCATCACCGTATTGGTCATGCGCGGCATCGGGATGTGGGCGTACGACTGGCGGCGGCCGTTGCCGGTCGGGTCCATGCCCATCAGGCGGGCGTTCTGCCTGTCCTGCATATAGCCCTTCAATATGCCGTCCTCGATCAGGACGGTTCGGCTGGCAGGCGTGCCCTCGTCATCGACGGTCAGCGAACCCCGGCGGTCCGGAATGGTGCCGTCGTCAACGATGGTCACGCCCGGCGAGGCAACACGTTGGCCCATCAGACCGGCAAAGGCGGAAGTCTTCTTGCGATTGAAATCGCCTTCAAGACCGTGACCGACGGCCTCGTGCAGAAGAATGCCGGGCCAGCCCGGACCGAGGACCACGTCCAGGGTTCCGGCGGGAGCCGGTACCGCCTCCAGATTCACCAGCGCCTGGCGCAGCGCCTCTTCCACACCGCCCTGCCAGTTTTCCGTGGTGATAAACCGATCGAAGCCTTCCCGTCCGCCACAGCCGAAAGACCCGGTTTCCTGACGCGCGTCAGTGCCGGCGACAACAGAAATGCTCAGCCGCACCATTGGCCGGACATCTCTCACCAGATGGCCGTCCGCGCGCAGGATTTCGACGACCTGCCAGGATCCGGCCAGCGATGCGGTTACCTGGCGCACGCGCGGGTCTTTCGCCCGGGCAAAGGCGTCAATTTCCTGCAGCAGCTTGACCTTTTCTTCGAAGCTCGGCCCGCCAAGCGGATTGGCATCCGTATATAGCGACTGATTGGTGCGCGAGGGGGCCGCGGCATAGCTGCCGGAATACCCTTTTTTGACCGCACTCACGGCATCCGCCGCGCGCTTGAGTGCCTGTTCTGAAATGTCACCCGCATGGGCATAGCCTGCCGCTTCTCCGGCAACGGCCCGCAGTCCAAAACCCTGGGCGGTGTCGTAATTGGCGCCCTTCAGACGGCCGTTGTCGAAAACCAGGCCCTCCGACTGCTGGTATTCCACAAAGAGTTCGCCGTCATCGGCGCCAAGCAGGGCCTCTTCGGTAATGCGTTTCGCATTGTCCAGCCCGAGGCCGGAGGATTCGATGAGATCAGTGGTGGAAAGGGTCATCTGTGCATCCTGAATGCGCTCTTGAAAGGTGAGCCGGTCTCCTGTCGCCTAGACAGGCGGCTGCGGCGCCGATTTCTTCTCAACATAAGGTTTTTGGCTGACAAATCACCCCGGAACATCAAAAATCCACTTTCGAAATGTCGCCTCCGCTGAAAATTCGCTCTCAAGCCCTGTTCATTCGAGCCTGCTCATCCGCCGAGACCTTGTGACGGGTAGCGGCCACCCACGCCGCAGGCACCGCTTCGGACATGACCAAGGTTTCACAACCTTCAATAACGCGGTAAGCTGTGTCTTGCTCTGGCGGCACAAACTGCCGTACAAGGCGACCATTCTACAAGACCTCGCAACACAGCAGCCAAGCAATGATGAACCGCTACGAAAACCCGCGTATCCCGAACGAAGCCCGCGTCCGTTATCTCGACGGTGACTATCAGGTGGAAGCCCCGGGAACATTCGTGCGTTGCGCAGTGACCGGAGCCGCCATTCCGCTTGATGAGCTGAAATACTGGTCCGTCGAGCGCCAGGAAGCCTATGTCGATGCCAAGGCGTCGATGAAGCGATATCTGGAAACGCGCTAGAGCGCGCTGATCATGACTGGCCGGCAAATGCCCGGCGCTGCAGTTTTTCCCTGATCAAGCCCATCAGACGGTCTTCATCATCGATTTCCATGCGCACCTCCAGGACAGCCGCGCTGGATGCGATCCAGTGAAACAGTTCGCCGCCTGACGTTTCCAACCGCACCATGTCCTTGGACGTGGTGACCAGTTGAAGGTCTTCTTCTTCCGCTTCGGTCAAAAGCGCACGGACTTCCGACTGGCTGTAACGGTGATGATCGGCAAATTCCCGCATGCGCTTAACCTGATACCCAAGCCGTTTCAGCGCTTCGAAGAATTTCTGCGGACGGCCGATCCCGGCGAATGCGAAGAGCTTCCGCCCATCGAACTCCGGGTTCGGCTGCGGACGCAGATGCGCATGCAGGATGGGCAGCCCCCTCCGGCCTGCCAGATGCACCGCCTCCTCCGCCGCCTGCCCTTCGCCGACCAGCACAAGACAATCGGTTTTGAGGATCTGCGTTCGCGCGGGCGCCCGTAACGGGCCCGCCGGGAGACACTTTCCATTGCCGAAACCGACGGCACAATCGACAAGAACCAGACTGAGATCCTTGCCAAGCGACGGGTTCTGAAAACCGTCGTCCATCAGCAGCACATCGATGGGTTGCTCTTCGGCAAGCCTGGCACCCGCCGGCCGGTCCGCGGCAATGACGGTCGGCCCGTAGCGGGCCAGCAGCAAGGCTTCGTCTCCGACTTCAGCCGCATCATGCGACGAAGGATCGACCAGCAGCGGACCCTTTTTGTGGCCTCCGTAGCCACGCAGCAGAAATCCTGGATGGTAGCCCTCTTCCCGAAGCCGGTGAGCCAGTTCGATCGTGAAAGGCGTCTTGCCGGTGCCGCCGGCGACAAAATTGCCGACGCATATGACCGGCAACCGGCTTTTCACTTTGGCACCGGCGAGCATGCGCCGCCCTGTGACACCACCGTAGATCCGGCCCACGGGCGCCAGGAGAAAACCGGCGAGCGAAAAGCCGGTCCTCCACCAGAAATCAGGCGCCGCGGTCACGTGCCGCCTCCGGAACGTTGTTCCAGCCCTCAATGGAAAAATGAGAGTTCAACTTGTAAATCGTGCGCTCCAGCGCACCGCGCCCTGCTTCCACAATGTTTCGGGCATTTTCGCTCTGACTTCGCCTCTCGCCCGGCTGGCCGAGCAGGCTGCCGACATGCTTTGCCAGAGCTTCGGGTGTTTCAGCCTTTCGTGCCGCGCCGTTCATCCAGAATTCCTTGTAGACAGCACGCGCGTTGGACACTCTGGGTCCGGTGACGAGCGCGGAGCCGGACAGCGCTGCTTCCACCGGATTGTGCCCTCCAGCATCGGTGAAGGATCCCCCCAGAAAGGTTACCGGCGCCAGCCTGTAAAACAGCCCCATCTCGCCAAGCGTATCACCAAGGTAGATGTGCGTGCCAGTCTCTATCTCTTCGCCGGAGCTGCGGCGGGAAACGGTCAGACCACGGTTTTCGATCAATACGCCGATGTCATCCGCCCGCGACGGATGTCGCGGAACCAGGATCAGCAGCAGGCTCGGGAAAGTTTGCCGGAGCGCCTCAAAGGCCTCCAGGGCAATTTCGTCTTCACCCGGATGGGTAAGTGCCGCGAGCCAGACAGGGCGGCTGGCAATGCGATCCTTCAGTGCATTGACCTCGGTCTCGTCGACGACCGGCTCCGGGGCGTCGAATTTCAGGTTCCCCGGCATTTCCACCTGTTTGCAGCCGAGCCTCCGGAAACGTTCCGCGTCGGCCGGGCTTTGCGCCAGGACCAGATCCAGGCATTGAAAGAGATACCCGGCAACGCCGCGCAGCCTGGACCACCCCCGCAGCGACTTGTCGGACATGCGGCCGTTTACCAGCACGAAGGGCGTCGATCGCCGGTGCAGTTCGTCAAACAGGCAGGGCCAGATTTCAGATTCCACCACCATCGCCAGATCCGGCCGCCAGTGATCCAGAAACCGCGAAAGCGGTCCGGGCGCGTCAAAGGGGATGAACTGGTGAAACGCACCCTCCGGCATCCGGCTTTCGGCAAGTTCGGCGGCGGTGACAGTGACCGTCGTCAGCAACACCTTGTTGCCCGCGCTCACAAGAGCGTCGATCAGCGGCAGCACCGACACGGTCTCACCGACGCTTGCGGCATGGATCCAGACAAGGCACCCTGCGGGGCGGACCTTGTCTGTACGCCCGAAACGCTCTGCCTTTCGCGCCGGAATTTCCTTGCCCGACCGGCACCGCAGCCAGAAAAGGGCATGAAAAAACGGGGCGAGAGCCGTTGCG
The DNA here is from genome assembly GCA_050302295.1 of Roseibium sp. Taxonomy (GTDB): domain Bacteria; phylum Pseudomonadota; class Alphaproteobacteria; order Rhizobiales; family Stappiaceae; genus Roseibium. The sequence goes on from JBNLAU010000233.1 coordinate 11,316, forward strand.
AGGCTCCTGTAAATATCAACGAGAATGGGACGTCGTTCAGCCATCCGCCCGGCCGACAAGCTCATAGGCACGTGTGGTGACCGCGTTCAGTCCGTCCTCCACCTGCCGGCGGTAGGCTTCGAGCGCCTCTTCCTCCGCTTCACCCGGAACCCAGATCAGTTCACCGGCAGCGATCGCGCCACGGCCGAAGGGCAGATTGACGCTGGCCTTGTCCCAGCTGTTCAATTCGATGCTACGGCTCGTCGCCACGGCGACAGGCAGGATCGGCCGGCCGGAATGCTTTGCCAATTGCACGATGCCGATGCCAGCCTGCCGGGCAGGTCCCTTGGGCACATCCGCGGTCATTGCAATGGAGAAGCCGTCCTTCAGCGCGCGCATGGCCTCAATGAAGCCGCGCATGCCGCCGCGTTTCTTGATCTGACGGGCATTCTTGCCACCGGACGCCCGGATCAGGCCGAGCCCAAGCTTGCGCGCGGCGACCGCGTTGACTTCGCCATCCGCCGAGCGCGAGATCATCACCTTCGCAGGCCAATGGGCCGGCTTGGCAAAAGGCACCATGAAATGCTGGCCATGCCACATGGCAACGATAACGGGCAGGTCCTGCTCCGTTTCGTCATATACACCGGCCGGCTCCAGAGTGAAGCGGTTGGTGAAATGGACCAGTTTCAGATAGCCGGCGAGTGCGGAGCCCACTCCTGAGAGAAACCAGGGCTGGCGGTCGAGGCGTTTGATCATTTTTCTTAATCGCCCGAGAAGTAACCGTTAGTGCGAGGTGTCCGGATCAAGCAAGCGGTGCAGGTGGACAACGAAATAACGCATATGCGCATTGTCTACCGTCGCCTGCGCCTTGGCTTTCCAGGCCTTGCAGGCCTCGGCATAGTTGGGATAGATGCCGACGATATCGAGTTGGTCGAGGTCCCGGAATGTCAGGCCCTCCGGTGTTTCCAGCTCACCGCCAAACACCAGGTGCAGAAGCTGTTTCGGGGTGTCGGTCTCACTCATGAACTTCCTCGCTTTCGTCAATGCATCATCGATTACGATCTGATCAGGTCTCCAAGGACCGTGCATACAGGCTCGATCAGCGTTTCCGGAGCAGCAATCAGAGCAGGATGGCCGGTCCGGGAGCGATTATAGATAAGGTTCCGGCCCGACAGGTCGGTCAGCCGGCCTCCTGCTTCCTGCACCAAAAGGTCAGCCGCTGCAAGATCCCAATCGCTGGGGCCACCGCGCGCCGCACCAACGTCAACGCGCCCGGCCGCCACGATCGACAGACGGTAGGCCAGCGAGCGCATGACTTGCGTGCCTTCAAATCCGGCTGCGATCACGTCCTTGTTGGTCATGATGGAGTGTGGGCCGGACAGGGAAGCGCCCACAACCTCCTGCCGCCGCGAAACAGAAATTCGTCCACCGTTGAGCCAGGCGCCGCCTCCGGCGCTGGCGGAAAACATCTCCTCGCGCCGAGGACAGAAGACCACGCCGGCAATGGGCCGGCCCTCTTCGACAACGGCCAGGGAGACTGTCCATTCATCGCCTCCGGCCAGAAAGGCGCGCGTTCCGTCAATCGGATCGACGATGAACACCCGCTCGCACCCCAGGCGGCTTTTGTCGTCGGCCGTTTCTTCCGAGAGCCAGCCATAGTCCGGCCGTGCCGCACGCAGGTTCGCGGCAAGCTGCTTGTCCACCGCGAGATCCGCCTCGGAGACGGGCGACCTGTTGCTTCCCTTGAACCAGGTTTCCGGGTCACGGCCGAAGAAGCTGAGGGCCAGTTCTCCTGCCTGGCGCGCCGACGTTTCCAAAAGATGCAGATCGGCGTCGGACCGGTTTATATGAATGCCCTTATCAGCTTCCGGCAAGGGCCATCCCTTCGATCATTATTGAAGGCGCGGCGGTGGAATAACGATTGTCCAGGTCGCTGCCCGGCACCAGCCGCTGGAACATATCGTTCAGGTTGCCGGCGATGGTGATTTCGCTGACCGGCTCGACGATCTTTCCGTTCTCGAACCAGAAACCGGCGGCGCCCCGGGAGTAGTCGCCCGTGACCGGATTGACACCGTGGCCGATAAGATCTGACACCAGCAGGCCTTCTCCGGCCTCGGCCATCAGCTCTTCCAGGGACTTGTCGCCCGGCATCAGCGTGATGTTGGTTGCCCCCGGCGACGTTCCGCTGCCGCTGCGATGCGCGCGGCCATTGGGTTTGAGGCCCAGTTCTCGCGAAGTCGCCCCGTCCAGGAACCAATGCCGCAGCACGCCGTCCTCAATCACGTTGAGCACTTCGGCGCGGGTGCCCTCGCCATCGAACGGCCGCGTTGCGGCTCCACGGCGCTTGAACGGGTCGTCGACCACCTGAATACCGGGCGCGAAGACCGCCTCGTTCATCCTGTCTTTCAAAAAGCTGGTTTTGCGGGCAACGGCGGCACCGTTTATGGCGCCGACCAGGTGTCCGAGAATACTGCGGGCCGCGCGAGATTCATAAATGACATTGGCAGTCCGGGTCGACAGCTTCTGAGGGTTGAGGCGGCGCACGGCACGCTCCCCGGCACGGCGTCCGATTTCAGCGGGCTCTTCCAGATCTTCAAAGAAAGTGCGGCTGTCGAAATCGTAATCCCGTTCCATGCCCGTGCCGTCTCCGGCGACCGCGGTCATCGCCATGCCGTACCTGGAGGACATGTACGAACCTTCAAATCCGTGACTGGTGGCCAGCACGACACCTGCAAGACGCCAGGAGGCACCGGCGCCACCGGATTTGCTGACGCCTTCAACCGCAAGACCCGCAGCTTCCGCTTCCAATGCGATCTCCGTCAATCCGTCCGCAGTCATCTCCTTGGTGTCGAGAAGCTCCAGGACCGGGAAATCCGTGACCAGCAGTTCGGGATCCGCAAGCCTTGCATAGGGATCTTCCGGGGCAACCTTGGCCATGGCAACGGCGCGTTCCGCGAGAGTTGCCGGATCATCGAGCCTGTTGGCGGAAACTGCGGCGGTATGTTTGCCCACAAAAACCCGGAGCGTTACATCATCGCCTTCCGCGCGCTCGGTCTTTTCGACCTTGCCCTCGCGCACATCCACCGAGAGCGACACGCCGGTCACCGCGACCGCATCGCATGCATCGGCTCCAGCCGCGCGGGCCGCCTCAACAAGACGCGCAGCGCGTGACTGCAATTCGCTTTGATCAATCAGTTCCGACATGGGGTCCGCTCTTGTGCGTTCTGCTTCAGCTGTTGTTTACGCTTCGCACTGCTTTGCCGCAACCGTCAGCACGAGATGCCAACAATCTGTTTCATTCCGGAGCGTTTTGAGCCGGCTGGTGTTTGGCTGCAATCGAGATCAGAAGCTCAACCGGAGCCCTTATCATCAGGCGCCGTTTCAGTGCACCGATGCGTTCAGGCAGGAAAATACCGTGGTATCACTAGGGGTTTACGTTACCGGAGCTTTGCTCTCAATAGTGGTATTTCGCGACATCTGTCACATATCTGAATCAGTTCTTACCTGCTCGCTTACAAAGCAGTAACCCTCTTTAAAATCAGACTTTTTTAACTGTGTATCTTAAGCGCTTTGCGATCTTTCCCCCTTAGCTTGAATGACATCGAGAGACCAAAAGGTCCGGTGGAGAGTCATTTGAGACGTCAAACAGAAAAACAGGAAATGGTAGCAGCCGGGACCGGCGCGGAAACACCACCGCATCCCGGCTGCCTGCCAGCCACCTTCCAGCAACGACTGGAATCCCGACCGGGGACCCCTTCCCTTCCCGCCGACATCTTTCTTGACCGTGACAGGGCGATCATCAAACGGCGCGTGGGCGGCGTTCCGGTTACCGTCGTTGTTCCGGCCAGCGGCTTTGACGGCGTTATGGTCCGGATCGTTCCCGGCGCAGTACCCGGCGAGATCCTTGCGGCCCTGATCCTCAAACATTCCGACAGTGCGCTGTCGATCACGCTGGCGGAAACGGAAAACTCCGACGACCTGGCGATTTTGTGGAGCCGGTGGGCGCAGACGTTCAATCTGCCGATGCTGGTCTGCGACCTGGGTGGCAAGGTGAAACCGATCGACGCCTATAGCGCCATTCCGGCCGCACGCCCCGCCCCGCGCCGCAAGTTGCGGATGCTGACAGGACGCCGGCCGCGCTTTCTAAACCGCAGAGCCGTTGGTAAAACGCAGCCTATACAGATGAATTACCGCCACGAACGGGAAATCATCGCCCGCACCTGACAGCGCTTTCCCGAATTGGCAAAAGACCAGAAAGGCTCCGCAGTGCGGGGCCTTTTGTGTCAGAGCCAGGCAATCAGGGCATCGACAACGAACCCGGCAAACAGGATCCAGCCGTAGGTGGCGTTGGAGCGGAAGAGCTTGAGACACTGATCGCCGTCATCAATGTCCAGAACGGCCACCTGCCAGCCGAGATGCGCCACACCGGCGAGAATGCCGACAAAGGCCGCGGGTCCGGCATCGGCCAGCGTCGCGGCCACCATGAACAGAACCGTCGCCAGACTGTACAGGGCAATCAGAGCCGGTTTCGTGCGCTCCCCGAACAGACGAGCAGTCGATTTCACCCCCACAAGCGCATCGTCTTCCTTGTCCTGATGGGCGTAGATCGTGTCGTAGCCGATGGTCCAGCAAATACCGCCGGCATAAAGGAAAATGGGTGACCAGGCGAGCGAGCCGAATTCGGCGGCCCAGCCCATGAAGGCGCCCCAGGAAAAGGCGAAACCCAAAAACAGCTGCGGCCAGTTGGTGAACCGCTTCATGAACGGATAAACGGCCACCGGCAAAAGGGAGGCGATCCCGAGCCCGATGGTGAAGGTGTTGAATTGCAGCAGTACCGCCAGACCAAGCAGGGCCTGCAGCGCAAGAAATACCTTCGCCTGGAAATTCGTCACCTGTCCGGCCGGAATGGGCCGGGAGCGGGTCCGTTCGACCTGGGAGTCGATGTCGACGTCGACCAGGTCGTTATAGGTGCAGCCCGCACCGCGCATGGCAACCGCCCCAATGAAGAACAGAACAAGGTGCCAAGGGTTCGGCCAGCCGTTTCCGGCAGCGATGGCGGCAAGAGCCGAGGACCACCAGCAAGGCCAGAGCAGCAGCCACCAGCCGATGGGACGCTCCCAGCGGGCGAGACGGGCATAGGGGCGCAAGGGGGCGGGAAGGCGTGTATCGACCCAGTGCCGCTTGACCGCATCCGCGACAGGTCCGGTATCCCTGGTGGAAAAGAACATGACTACTCGTCCCCGTTTTTCTTGTGGACCGGCCGCGGTCCCGGTCGCAGGTTCTACCCATATTTAGGATGAATTACATCCCTCAAGGAGGCATAGTGCCGCTGTCGTGGCTTTTGGATTGTTGAGAACCGGCAGGCGCAGGCCCGAGGCCTCGGAACCGCCGGAACAAGGAGTTTAATGTGATATTTTCCGCAAAACATGCGACCAGCATATTTCTTGCGATTTCAATCAGCGTCAGCGCCATTCCGACAGCTTCCTTTGCACAGAAGCCGCCGCCGCCCAGACCTGGCGACGGCGCACCACCTCCCCGTCCGGGCGGCGGCAACGATCTGAACGAAAGCACGATCAACTCCGCCGGAGCCCATCAGGTGCTCGGTGAAGTGTGGGTGGACAATTGGTTCAAGCTGTACATCAACGGCAAGCCGCTTCTTGAAGACAGTGTCTCCATAAAGACCGAGCGCTCGTTCAACGCCGAACGGTTCCAGTTCAACGCCGATTATCCGATGACCATCGCATTTGAATTCCGGGATTTCATGGAAAACAACACCGGCCTTGAATATATCGGCTCCCGGCGCCAGCAGATGGGAGACGGTGGCGCGATTGCCCAGTTCAAGGATGTCGCGAGCGGCAAAGTGATCGCCGCGACAGGCGCCGATTGGCGCTGCGTGACGGTTCAGGCGGCGCCTGCGGATGCTTCTTGCGCAAGTGAACGCAATCCGGACATCTCTCTGGCAGCATGCGCCGAGTCCAGGGTCCAGGTACCTGAAAACTGGATGGCTCCCGGTTTCGACGACAGCTCCTGGCCAAATGCGAGCGTGCACACCGCACGCGAGGTCGGCCCGAAAGACGGGTACGACCGGATCAGGTGGGACAGTTCGGCAAACCTGATCTGGGGCAAGGACCTGAAAAAGGACAATATCCTTTATTGCCGAGTCACCGTAGGCGGCTGACATGCCCGATTTCTCCCGGGCGCGTCGCGGCGCCCGGGGGCAAACGCCCCCGCCATTTGCGGCCTGCCCTCCCCCATGCTAGAGCACAGCCTGCCGGACAAGGCATCCGGCTGCACACTGGCGTCAACTTACTTCTGAGACCTGCATTCCATGAACATTCTCCTGATCGGATCCGGCGGCCGCGAACACGCCCTGGCCTGGGCGCTTGCGAAATCTCCCAGATTGACAAAGCTCTATGCAGCGCCGGGCAACGCGGGCATTGCCGGTGTTGCCGAACTCACCGATCTGAATGTTTCCGATCATCAGGCTGTCATTGCCTTCTGCAAAGCCAAGGCAATCGACCTTGTCGTCGTCGGCCCCGAAGCGCCGCTGGTTGCCGGGCTGGTGGATGACCTGGAGGCCGAGGGCATCAAGGCCTTCGGGCCAAGCCGTGCCGCGGCTCAATTGGAAGGATCGAAAGCCTTCACCAAGGGTGTCTGCGACGAGGCCGCGATCCCGACGGCCGGTTACGGGCGGTTCGACACGGCAGAGGCCGCGCTTGCCTATGTCCGTGACAAAGGTGCTCCGATCGTGGTCAAGGCGGACGGACTGGCCGCCGGCAAGGGCGTGGTCGTTGCCATGACGCTCAAGGAGGCGGAAGACGCCGTCGCAGCATGTTTTGAAGGCACTTTTGGCGCCGCCGGTGCGGAAGTGGTGATCGAAGAGTTTCTGGACGGCGAAGAAGCCAGTTTCTTCGTACTGTCTGACGGCACCAATGCCCTGCCGCTGGCCACCGCGCAGGACCACAAGCGGGCTTATGACGGCGACGAAGGGCCGAATACGGGCGGCATGGGCGCCTATTCGCCAGCCCCGGTCATGACGGACGATCGTGTTGCCGAGGTCATGGAAAAGATCATCAAACCGACAATTTCAACGCTTGCCAAACGGGGAACGCCGTTCAAGGGAGTGCTTTACGCCGGACTGATGATCACCAGCGCCGGGCCCAAACTGATCGAATACAATACCCGCTTCGGCGATCCCGAATGCCAGGTGCTGATGATGCGCCTGAAAAGCGACCTGCTCGACCTCCTGCTTGCAAGTGTCAACGGCCGGCTTGACGAGACGGTCGCGGAATGGCGCGATGATCCGGCCCTGACTGTCGTCATGGCTGCAAAGGGATATCCGGGCAACTACAGCAAAGGAACCGAGATCCGCGGTTTGGAAGGGCTCGGAAATGCGGAACTGCAGGTTTTCCACGCGGGCACCAAGCAGGGCGACAATGCCGTTCTTGCCAATGGGGGCCGGGTGCTCAATGTGACCGCCCTCGGCAAGTCGGTCGGGGAAGCACAGCAGAACGCCTATGAGGCTATTCGTCAGATCGACTGGGCGGACGGTTTCTGCCGTTCCGACATCGGCTGGCGGGCCATCGCGCGCGAAACCGACACCTGAATTACCCGCCCCGTCAATCATTTGGGACTTGGCACGTACTCTGAAACCTGACTAGGTTACAGGCGAGGAGACGTATGTGAAGAACACTTTTCCGGACCTTTTTCCAGATTTCAAAAGCATGATGGTGGGCG
>JBNLAU010000234.1:0-5173 GCA_050302295.1 Roseibium sp.
AATTCCTGTTCCGCACCGACAATGGCTTCCTGAGCTTCCGCCTTCTGCGCTTCCGCGTCCGCCAGCGCAGCTTCAGCATCCAGATACTGGAATTTTGCGTTCGCCGGATCGATCTTTAAAAGCAGATCACCTTCGGCAACGGCCGCTCCGTCGCGGAATTTGCCGGCAACCTCCACAAGGCGGCCTTCGGAACTTGCCCTGAGCTGCAACGTACGCCAGCTTTCGATCTGGCCATAAGCGGTCGTCACCGGCGTTACGGTTTCCGGTGTCAGCTCCGCCACATTGACGGTGTAGATGCGCTCGCGTGCCGGGCGCTGGTGAACAGCTTTCTCGGCAGTCAGGGCGCCATACAGGTGGTAGACCCCGAAACCTGCAAAACCGATCATCACTGCCATCAATGCCAGACCCAACAGTCCGCGCATTAAAAACCGCATTCACATCTCCACCGAAAACGCCGCACCTGCCGGTCAGCGGGCGCGGCCTTTTGTACACAATTAGCGCTAACGCTATCTAGTACCATGGTTCTGCGGCGAAATTCTGAAAAGCTTGTAATCACTTGTAACAAAAAAGCCCGGCACACCGGGGGCCGGGCCACAAGTTTTTTCAGGGTCTGGACCCTGGCTGTCAGGCTCAGAATTTGTAGCCGACACCCAAACGGACTTGCGAGTTGTCAAATTCGGAGCTGACACCGGTTCCGTTCAGATTGAAATCCTGACTGCCGAAATCCTGGTACACATATTCCAGGCGGGTGGTCAGGTTGTTGGTGACCGCGGCTTCCGCGCCTGCGCCAACAGTCCAGCCAAGGGCTGTCTTGCTGTCACGGTCGCCATTGGCGGCGACTTCCAGGTCGGCGATGGCCAGACCACCGGCGCCGTACACCATGTAACGGTCGAAAGCGTAACCGACGCGCGCCCGGATGTTCGAGTTCCAGTCAGACTTGGATTCGACTGACAGGCCGAGGTTGTTTCGCGTGTTGCTCAAGTCGGTCAGGCTGAAGTCGGCTTCCGCGCCAACGACCACATTCGGCGATACCTGGAAATTGTAGCCGGTATAAAGACCTCCGGTCACGCCATTGGCGTTCGTTCCCAGACCGCCGGCACCACCGGAACTATTGTTGAAATTGCCGAAGGCCCAGCCAAGGTTGCCGCCGACATAGAGCCCGGTCCAGTCAATACTCTGCTGAACGGCGGGAACCGCTTCGTAGGCAGGTGCCGGAGCTTGCGGCAAATCGGCGGCCCAAACCGGGGCGCTTGCAGCCGTTGCAGTCGTGAGAGCCAGGCCTGCTAATGCAAGACGTTTCATCTATGGTACTCCAGATCCACATTACCCATATTGAACTGGCCAGACAGGCTGGCCAGACGAGCAGGACGGGGTTGCCGCGTCCTCACTCTCCCCCACGATCAAGATATGGAGAGTGTTTGTGGCGGATCAGAATTGAGATTTGGGAGTTTTGAAGACAAATGGCGGCAACAATCTGACAGGCTAAAAGTCCGGTTAACCGGATTGCAAATTGCAACAAGGGTCACAGCGCCAAGCGGCACCGGCGAGTGTAAAGATCCTTGTGCCCGGGTTTCCCCGTACCAATCTATTGCGTATAAGGCGCCCAACTGGTTTGAGCGCCCTCTTCCGATGGCCGCTCCAAAGGCCACGACAGACCCGAACCGGAACTCATAAATGCTGATTGACTACATAAGCCTCGCAGGCGGACTGGTTGTTCTGATTATCGCCGGTGACGTCTTGGTCAGGGGTTCCGTCGGCATTGCGCAACGGCTCGGCATTCCCAATCTGGTCATCGGTCTAACGATTGTCGCTTTCGGCACCTCCGCGCCCGAACTGGTGATCTCGCTGAAAGCCGCGATGGAGGGGGCTGGCGGCATCGCCATCGGCAATGTCATCGGATCGAACATCGCGAACGTGCTTCTGGTGCTTGGCCTGCCCGCGCTGATTGCCGCGACGCCTTGCGGCGAGAGCGGAGCGACGCGCAACGCGCTCTTTATGGTCGCCGTCACGCTGGTCTTCATATCCCTTTGTTTCTTCACGCGGATCGGCTTTCTGGACGGCCTCATGCTGCTTGTCCTGCTCGGCGCATTCCTGGCGGCCTCCACGATGGTCGCCCAGCGCCACCGCAAGGAACACAAGGCCCTGGCGGCCGCCGGAGCTGCGGTTGCCGAAGCCGAACTTGAGGAAGGCCATGTTCTGGAAGAAGTGGAGGATGTGCCCGAGTCTGCCTGGATCGCGCTGGTCTACATCCTTCTGGGCCTGATCGGCCTGCCGCTGGGCGCACATTTCACCATCAGCGGCGCAACTGCGATTGCCACCGCCTGGGGCGTCAGCGAAGCCGTGATCGGTCTCACGGTCATTGCACTTGGCACATCCCTGCCGGAACTCGCCACCACGGTCATGGCCGCAATCCGCCAGCACGGCGCAGTCGCCATCGGCAATGTCATCGGGTCCAATATCTTCAACCTGCTGGCCATCATCGGCATCACCGCCGTTGTCGTGCCCATCGACGTCCCGCCGGAAGTCCTGAAACTGGACATCTGGGTGATGCTGGCCTGCGCGCTGCTGTTGACCGCGCTGGCCGCCTTCCGGATCTGCCTTGGAAAGATTTCCGGCCTCGTCATGACTTCGGCCTATGTCTTTTACATCGCCACCGTCTACATGCTGGGCCATGTCAACTGACAGCCAATGGCGGGAAGGCCCGAATGTGCAGCCCGGAACCTCTTTCCAGCGGACGTCAACGCGCATAAATATCCCGTATGCAGCAAGAATCTGATTCTCCAAAAACGGATGAAGGCACAGAGGAAACCCCGGCCCGGCCCAGGAAAGGGGTCGAGGTCATTGCCGATGAAGTGAAGCGCCTGCCCAACGGGCCGGGCGTCTACCGCATGCTGGATGAGAACGGCGAGGTTCTTTACGTCGGCAAGGCGCGCAGCCTGAAGAAGCGCGTGACGAGCTACACGCGCCTGCAGGGCCAGTCCAACCGGATCATGCGCATGATCCTGTCGACCGCGGCAATGGAATTCGTCGTCACCCAGACCGAGCCCGAAGCGCTGCTTCTGGAAGCCAATCTGATCAAGCGGCTGCGCCCACGCTTCAACGTGCTGCTCAGGGACGACAAGTCTTTTCCCTATATTCTGGTGACCGGCGATCACGAGTCGCCCGCGATCGTCAAACATCGCGGCGCCCGCAAGCGCAAGGGCGACTATTTCGGCCCCTTCGCCTCCGCCGGTGCGGTCGACCGCACCATCAACGCGCTGCAAAAGGCGTTTCTGATCCGCACCTGTTCGGACAGCTATTACGAAAACCGCACACGGCCCTGCCTACAGTATCAGATCAAGCGCTGCGCTGGTCCCTGCACCCGGGAGATCGATCCCGAGGACTATGCGGGCCTTGTCTCGGAGGCCAAGGCGTTTCTTTCCGGCCGCAGCCAGTTGATCAAGAAACAGCTCGCCGAACAGATGGAAGCAGCCTCCGCGGAGCTGCAGTTTGAGCGCGCCGCCATTTACCGGGACCGGCTGTCCGCCCTCTCCCACATCCAGGCCCACCAGGGCATCAACCCGCAGTCGGTCGAGGAAGCGGACGTCTTTGCCATCCATCAGGAAGGCGGACAGACCTGCGTGCAGGTGTTCTTCTTCCGCACCGGCCAGAACTGGGGCAACCGGGCCTATTTCCCGAAAGCTGACAAATCGCTGGAGGAAGGGGACATTCTGGAGAGTTTCCTCGCCCAGTTCTACGACGACAAGCCGGCCCCGAAACAGATCCTCCTGTCGCACGCGCTGACGGAGCAGGACCTGCTGGCGCAGGCCCTTTCCGAGCGCACCGGCCGCAAGGTGGATGTGGCAACGCCGAGGCGCGGAGAAAAGAAAGAGCTGGTCGACAATGCCCTGACCAATGCGCGCGAGGCCCTCGGCCGCAGGCTGGCAGAAACCTCAAGCCAGGCGCGTCTTTTGAAAGGTGTCGCCGAAGCGTTCAACCTCACCGCCCCGCCGTGCCGGATCGAGGTTTACGACAACTCGCATATCATGGGCACCAATGCGGTCGGCGGCATGATCGTCGCCGGGCAGGAAGGCTTCACCAAGGGTCAGTACCGCAAGTTCAACATCAAGTCGGAGGATCTGGTTCCGGGCGACGATTACGGCATGATGCGCGAGGTGCTGACCCGCCGGTTCACCCGCCTCCTGAAGGAACACGCCCGGCACGAACCTCCCGCTTCCGATGATAACCCGGAACTGGACGCCGCCGACGGCGATGCGGCGGAAACGGATGCCGCTCCCGCCCTGACCGACATGCCCGCGTGGCCGGATCTCGTGCTGATCGACGGCGGCCAGGGCCAGCTGACGGCGGCCCGGGAAACTCTGGAAGAACTCGGCATCAACGACGTGCCGCTGGTGGGCATCGCCAAAGGGCCGGACCGGGACGCCGGGCGCGAGAAGTTCTTCATTCCCGGCAGGCAGTCCTTCATGCTGCCGGAGCGCGACCCCGTGCTCTACTTTGTCCAGCGCCTGCGCGACGAAGCCCACCGCTTTGCCATCGGCAGCCACCGGGCGCGGCGCAAGCGGGACATCACCAAAAACCCGTTGGACGAAATCGCCGGCATCGGCCCGACCCGCAAAAAGGCGCTGCTCACGCATTTCGGCACCGCCAAGGCGGTCTCCAAGGCCGGCCTTGACGATCTCGCCGCCGTTCCAGGCATTTCGGAAGCCATGGCCAGACTGGTCTATGACCATTTTCACGAGTGAACAGACCTGCTATTTACGCAGCACAGCATAGATAAATTGAGCGTTGAGAAGGAGACTCTTCCCTGTTTCCTACCTCATGTCGGATAGGCACCTGAATGACCCCTTCATTTGAACAAGCACTCCAGCTTTTAACCAACGAAAAATACAAGGCAGCCGAAGAAGCTTTCCTGCGCTTGTCCGAAGTCTCTCCCAACGATGCACGAATACACTTTGGCCTCGGTTCGGTTCTGCATCACAACAACAAAGCCAACGAAGCGCTTCCCCATCTGCGGGCCGCAGCGAAAATCGCCAAGTCAAAGGCAATTGTCTTTATCAAGCTCGCTGAAGTTCTTCTCGAAACTTCCGACACGGAAGACGCGTTTGAGGCAGCCAGGAAAGGCGCTGCGCTCGATAAGAAATCTGCACCTGCCCAGGTTGTGCTTGGACGATGC
>JBNLAU010000235.1:0-7602 GCA_050302295.1 Roseibium sp.
CTTTCGACGGTGCCGCGTAAACCAATTTATCAGGCCTCGCGATCAGATGTCTCTCCTTTCAGTGGGGAGACTTTCCGGAGGCAATCGCGAGATGGTGCTCCTGATGATGCGCGCCGAGCGTCATGACGCCGATAAATCCGAGACCCACGAGCATCTCCAGGTCGGACGGCTTGACCGCATGGACCGTCAGAATGGCCCCATCCGGCGTCTCCTCCGCTTCATATTCAAAACCGCGGATGCCGTTCATCGTTTCGGCATGGGCAATCACCATGCGTCGGATCGAGTCCCGCACGGTTCCCTCACCGGTCACAATAAAGCGGAAGCCATCGTCAACCGGCTCCGTTTCGACCGCCGCATAAAGGGTGACATTGCTCATGTCGATCAGGTGACGGCGAAGTCCGGGAATATCGACCCTGGACCAGTCGGTTTGCGGATCCGCATCAAGGATCTGCACGATCTCCTGAATGGACGCGAACGCGGATTGCCCGGGCTCACTCGGCGTTTGTCGTTTTGACTTCAGCGCAGTCTCTTGCGCGGCACCGTGCATCTCATGCTGCATTCCGGAATGGCCGTGCTGTTCGGACGCCTGGACTTGCCCTGACAGGGGCCCCATTGCAAGGGTTATGGCGAGAACATATCGGATCATCTGATTTCCTTTCCTGGTTCCGTCATTACCTTGCAGGAAAGGAACTGCCTGTGACATGATAGCTATCATGTGCGCCAACATTCTTTCACTCTTCGGAACATACGGCGGTCCAGTGAGCAGGCTCACGGCAGGCGCTTACCTGTTTCATCAGAAAATGCAGGTCGAGAGCCTGTTTCTCGTCACCAGCGGTGAAGTTCAGCTGGTACGCCATCAGGCGGAAGGCGCTGCTCTCGTGCTCCAGAGAGCACACTCCGGAGACATCCTCGCCGAGGCATCGGTCTTCGCCACGTCTTATCATTGCGATGCCATCGCGCGAACGGATTCCACAGTAAAAGGCATTGGCAAGAACCAATTGCTCGCACTTTACCGGGACAACCCAAGTCTCGCCGAAGCCTGGAGCGCACGGCTCGCCCGTGAAATCCAGTCGATGCGGCTGCGCAATGAAATCCTCTCCCTGAGGACTGTCGCTGAACGGCTGGACGCCTGGCTGGCCTGGCACGGCGAGATGGCTCCGAGAGGCGAATGGAACCAGATTGCTCGGCAGATTGCGGTTAGTCCGGAGGCGCTCTATCGAGAAGTCGCGAAAAGACGAAAAAGATAAGACCTCTGGCCGGAAACCGCGACGATCAGCCAACATTGCGGCTCCAATGCCGCTTCCCCGTGAAATCACTCGCTGGGGGAAACGTCGACCCGAACGTCGATGCCTTCGTCGGGGGCGGTTACGGCAATGCCGAAGCCCCGAGGCAAGCTCGTCGCAACAAACCGATTTTAAAGAAGAATCTCCCGAAGGAGACGGATGGTGGAGCCAAGGGGAATCGAACCCCTGACCTCTACAATGCCATTGTAGCGCTCTCCCAACTGAGCTATGGCCCCATGTTCCGTATGTCGGCCGGTTTGGGCTCCGGCGCTGATGGAGGCGGAACATAGTGACACCGCCTCCCAAGATCAAGCAGAAAATCGCGCTAAATTTCCCGCACTATGTGGAAAAGCCCAGAAAGGGAAAAACCCCTTCCTGATCAATTCCTTACCGATCCGGATCTTCGTCGATTTCGACGCGAATGCCCGGAACGGCGTCGTCGTCATCATCGTCTTCATCTTCAATGAAGACGTCCGCGGTGTCGTCGCTGTCGTCGTCGTCGAGATCGACGTCATCACCTTCCAGATCCGGAACTTCGTCATCCGCGCCTTCGGCTTCCGCATCCGCTTCTTCAAGGGTCACGATTTCCGGAGCGGCGGCATCGTCCTCTTCTTCATCGTCTTCCGGTGTTTCCACCACCTTGGCCGCTTTTGCCGCGCGCGAGGTCATGACTGTCTCGAAAACCGTGCCGCATTTCGGGCAGTTGATCGGTTCCCGGTTGAGATCGTAGTATTTGGCGCCGCAGCTCGGGCACAGCCGCTTTGTGCCAAGTTCAGGTTTTGCCACTGTGCTTACCCTTCGTTGTTGTCTTTTCCGACTTGGATTTGTGGGCAGCCCCATAGCCCCAAGCTGTGCGGCTGTCAAAGGCAAATCGGCCCAATTTCATCCCTTGACCCATTGTTCTGCATGTTGCGCGCCAAATTTCAAGCGCCGCAATGGATGACGAAGCTGCATCCACATGATAGGACGTGGCACCTTTTGACAACATATCCAATTCGCGGACATTCAAAATGTCACAAAAAACCGCGCCCACGCCCCTTACCGCAAGCATGGGCAGCCCTTTGACCGGTACCATTCGCGTGCCGGGCGATAAATCGATTTCCCACAGGTCTTTGATGTTCGGGACGCTCGCCGTCGGCCGAACCACCGTCAAGGGCCTGCTCGAATCCGAAGACGTGCTGGCTACGGCCAGCGCCATGCGCGCTGTCGGTGCGAAGATCGAAAAGCACGACGACGGCAGCTACACGGTTGACGGTATCGGCCTCGGCAGCCTGCTTGAACCGGAAAATGTCATCGACTTCGGCAACGCGGGCACGGGCGTGCGCCTGACCATGGGCATATTCGGCAGCCACAACATCGCCGCGACGTTTGTCGGCGACGCGTCGCTCTCCAAACGGCCGATGGGCCGGGTGCTGAACCCGTTGCGCGAAATGGGCACCAATGTGATCGCCCGCGACGGCGACCGCCTGCCGGCCTCGATCCGCGGCCCGGAACAGGCCCTGCCGCTCACCTACCGCGTGCCGATGCCCTCCGCCCAGGTGAAATCCGCCGTGCTGCTGGCCGGACTCAATGCGCCCGGAGAGACCACGGTCATCGAACCGATTCCGACCAGGGACCATACGGAAAAAATGCTGAAAGGGTTCGGCGCCGATATTTCCGTGACGCTGAACGAGGCCGGAGAACGGGTGATCAGGCTGAAGGGCCAGCCGGAACTGACGCCGCAGGATATCGATGTCCCGGGCGATCCGTCGTCGGCGGGCTTTCCGATCGTGGCCGCGCTGATCGTGCCGGGCTCCGACGTGACCATTGAAAACGTGCTGCTCAACGAACACCGGACCGGCCTGATCACCACGTTGATCGAGATGGGTGGCGATATTGAAATCGTCAACCGCCGCGAAACCGGCGGCGAGGAAGTCGGCGACCTGCGTGTCAAAGCAAGCAAGTTGAAGGGCATCACCGTGCCGGCAGAGCGCGCGCCTTCGATGATTGACGAATATCCTGTGCTGGCCGTTGCAGCCGCATTCGCGGAAGGCGACACCTTCATGCCCGGCCTTGAGGAATTGCGCGTCAAGGAATCCGACCGGCTGGCGGCCGTTGCCCGCGGCCTGGAAGCCAACGGCATTCCCTGCGTTGAAACCGAAGACACGCTGACGGTCACGGGCGGGGCAAAGGATATAGGCGGCGGCACCGTGACAACCCATCTGGACCACCGGATCGCCATGGCCTTCCTGGTTCTGGGCATGGCGGCGCACAAGCCGGTGACCGTTGACGACGGCGCCGTGATTGCCACCAGCTTTCCCGCCTTCACACCGTTGTTCGAGGGCCTTGGAGCAAAATTCTCCGAAAATGCCAGCGAGGCCGCATGATCATCGCTATCGACGGGCCTGCAGCCTCCGGCAAGGGAACGCTCTCGCGGCGCCTGGCGGATCATTTCGGATTGCGTCATCTGGATACCGGCCTCACTTATCGTGCGGTGGCGGCCGCCCTACTGGCAAAGGGCCTGCCGCTCGGCGATGAAGAGATCGCGATCGACATCGCCCATAATCTCGACCTGGCGCAGATGGACAAGTCGGTGCTCTCCGCCCATGAAATCGGCGAGGCGGCGTCGCGCATTGCCGTTCTCGGAGGGTTGCGCGAGGAACTGGTCAATCTGCAGCGCCGGTTTGCGCAAGCGCCTCCGGGCGCCGTTCTGGACGGACGCGACATCGGCACGGTGGTCTGCCCCGACGCGACCGTGAAGCTGTTCGTGACGGCCTCTCCTGAGGCGCGCGCACGGCGGCGCACGGACGAGATGATCTCCAAGGGCGAGGACGCGAATTACGCCTCCGTCCTCGACGATCTGAAGCGACGGGACGAGCGGGACAGCCAGCGAACTGTGGCTCCGATGAAGCAGGCGGACGATGCGGTCTTGCTTGATACGACAGAAATGGATATAGAGACGGCGTTCCAGGCGGCTGTGGATATTGTCTCCCGCGCCAAGGATGATAGATAACGATGCGGGGCTCACCCTTGGTGTGCCCCTGTTTGTGCATCCGGAACGGATAGGCCGAATGGCCAAGGGTTCTTTTTAAGAACAGGAATGAGATTTCGGCAGGACGCGGTACAGAACGCGCCCTGTGACGAGACCGGATTTTCCGGCTCCCGCCCCGCCGGCCCGCTCTTAGCGGCAGGATCAGCGAAAATCGCGATCCCGGGAGAAGGACAATCCGGAGTGCAACACCAACCCGCCGGCGGCGCGCCAACTGGCGCCAGGAGAAAGACTTGACTGATTTTAACCCCTCCACCGAGGATTTTGCGGCTCTTCTCGAAGAGTCCTTCGTCCAGAACGACCTTTTTGAAGGTGCCGTTGTCAAAGGCACCGTCATCGCCATTGAAAAAGACCTGGCTGTCATCGACGTCGGTCTGAAAGTTGAAGGCCGCGTGCCGCTGAAGGAATTCGGCGCTAAAGGCCGCGACGGCGAAATGAGCGTCGGCGACGAAGTTGAAGTTTACCTGGAGCGCGTCGAAAACGCTCTCGGCGAAGCTGTTCTGTCGCGCGAAAAAGCTCGCCGCGAAGAAAGCTGGGTCCGCCTGGAAGTGGCTTTCGAAGCCAACGAAAAGGTCAACGGCCAGATCTTCAACCAGGTCAAGGGCGGTTTCACCGTCGATCTGGATGGCGCCGTTGCCTTCCTGCCGCGCTCTCAGGTGGACATCCGTCCGGTGCGCGACGTGACCCCGCTGATGCACACGCCGCAGCCGTTCCAGATCCTGAAAATGGACAAGCGCCGCGGCAACATCGTCGTGTCCCGCCGTGTCGTTCTGGAAGAAACCCGCGCGGAACAGCGTTCCGAACTGGTTCAGAGCCTGGAAGAAGGTCATACCGTGGAAGGTGTGGTCAAGAACATCACCGACTACGGTGCGTTCGTCGACCTCGGCGGTATCGATGGCCTGCTGCACGTCACCGACATTGCGTGGCGCCGCATCAACCATCCGTCGGAAGTTCTGTCCATCGGCCAGACCGTCAAGGTGCAGATCATCCGCGTCAACCAGGAAACGCATCGCATCAGCCTGGGCATGAAGCAGCTTGAAACCGATCCGTGGGATGGCATCGAAGCCAAATACCCGGTTGAAGCCAAGTTCACCGGCCGCGTGACCAACATCACCGACTACGGCGCATTCGTTGAACTGGAGCCGGGCATCGAAGGCCTGATCCACGTCTCCGAAATGTCCTGGACCAAGAAGAACGTCCATCCGGGCAAGATCGTTTCCACTTCTCAGGAAGTCGAAGTGATGATCCTGGAAGTCGACCCGGTCAAGCGCCGCATCTCGCTCGGTCTCAAGCAGACCCTGCAGAACCCGTGGGATGCGTTCGCAGAGCAGTTTCCGGTCGGCACCAACGTCGAAGGCGAAGTCAAGAACAAGACCGAATTCGGCCTGTTCATCGGCCTCGACGGCGACGTAGACGGCATGGTTCACCTTTCCGACCTCGACTGGAACCGTCCGGGCGAGCAGGTCATCGAAGAGTACAAAAAGGGCGACATGGTCAAGGCCGTCGTTCTGGATGTCGATGTCGACAAAGAGCGTATCTCTCTCGGCATCAAGCAGCTCAGCGGCGACCCGATGGAAAGCGGTGCGGCAGGCGAGCTGCGCAAGAACTCCGTCGTGACCTGTGAAGTCATCGAAGTCAAAGACAGCGGCATGGACGTCAAGATCGCGGATAGCGACCTGACCGCGTTCATCCGCCGTGCAGACCTCTCTCGCGACCGCGAAGAACAGCGCCCGGAAAAATACTCCGTCGGCGACAAGTTCGATGCACGCATCACCCAGTTCGACAAGAAGACCCGCCGGGTCACCGTGTCGATCAAGGCCCTGGAAATCGCGGAAGAGAAGGAAGCTGTCGCTCAGTACGGCTCCACCGACTCCGGCGCGTCCCTCGGCGACATCCTGGGTGCCGCTCTGAACAAGCAGTCCGACGACGAATAAGATCCTTCTCCGGAAGATCTCCAAAAACGAAGAGCCCGGCGGAAACGCCGGGCTTTTTTTGTCGTCAGGAGCGGCTTCGACCGGCCTTCGTCAGGCCGTTTTGAGACCGTAGTTCCTGACCGCACCAAGCACGTCCGCGATTTCTCCGTCCGAAAGAATGTGCGGTTTGCCGACCGTTCGGCTGAGAATATAGGCGCGGGCCAGCACTTCCAGCTCCTCCAGGCGCCAGAGCCCCTTTTCAAGCGTCTCGCCCGTCACGACCGCGCCGTGGTTCGCCATCAGGCAGCCGCTCCGTGCCTTCATCGCGTTCACGACATTGTCGGCCAGGTCCTCGCTGCCGAAGAGCGCATAGCCCGCCAGCGGCACCGTATTGCCGCCGAACAGCGCAATCATGTAGTGGCAGGCCGGAATTTCCTCCCGGTTGATCGACAGCGCTGTGCAATGGACGGGATGCGCGTGGACCACCGCATGCATCTCCGGCTTGGCCCGCAAGAGGGCCAGGTGGAACTGCCATTCCGTCGAGGGCGGCAACGGCCCTTCCGGTCCGCCCTTCCCGTCGAGCGGGATCGAAACCAGCATGTCCGGTGTCATTCGGTCGTAAGGTACGCCCGAGGGGGTGATCACCATGCGGTCGCCGGCGCGCGCCGAGACGTTGCCGGAGGTGCCCTGGTTGATGCCGCGGCGGTTCATCTCGACGCAGGTATTGATGATGGACTGGCGAAGCTCCGGAGTATCCCGGTAAGGCGGTCTGAGCATTGTATTCACGCGAGGTTGAGCATTTCTGCAGCGGTTTCGGAACAGGTGGCGACATGCGTGGCATAGCCGCCGCGGATGGCGGCCAGCATCGGTTTGGCACGGTGCTCACCGGAGCCGACCAGCAGCCCCATATCCTTGCCGCGCATCTGTTCCAGGGTGACGGCAATCATGCGGTCCTCGATCTCGCGGTCGAGACCGTTGCCGTCCTGGTCGATCAGGCGGCCGCAGATGACGCCTGTTGCCCCCTGCGCGGCGCAGGCGTCGACCTCGGAGCGGTCGAGCAGCCCAGTGTGGACCACGTGGCTGTCCGCCGTGCAGGTGCCGCAGGCAAACAGGGTCTTGTTGCAGTCGGCGACCGCATCGAGCTGCATCCGGATCACCGGTTCCTGCTTGAGGCGGTCGACAAGGTCCCGCTCGGACAGCAGCAGGGGCACATGCAGGTTGACGCAATGGGCGCCGTAGCGGCGCGCCAGGGTGGCCGAGCAGGTCTCGGCGGCGAAGCCGAGTGCGGCGGGGCGCGAGCCGACAAGCTGTACCACGTTCAAGCCGTCAACGGTGATCCGCGGGGCAGCTTCGGCGACCCGGTAGACGGTTTCCCCCC
>JBNLAU010000236.1:0-9434 GCA_050302295.1 Roseibium sp.
GGCTATGCCGGCGGGTTTCCGCAGACAACCGTCTTCCAGTCCAATAACGGCTGGTACGCCATTACGCTTGGCTGGATGCGACAGCCCGCCGGCAATGCCTACAGAAACCGGCTCATTTCCTCAGGGACCATTCCCGGCGACAGCTATTTCCACAACGGCGAACGGTTCCAGTATGTCATCTGGTCGGCCACCGGGGTCACGGGCGGAGCGTCACAAGCCCTTTTCGCAGCAACCGCCCTTACCCCTGGCAGCGGCACAGCGCCCGGTTCATCCTCGGCGCAAGGCTATGTCAACGGTCTCAATCCACGGGGCGACAACTATCTGTCGCTGCGCACCGGACCGGGGAGCCGCTATCGGGAAGTCGCCCGCATGGGGCCGAATACGCCCCTGACCATTCTCG
Source organism: Roseibium sp. (assembly GCA_050302295.1). Taxonomy (GTDB): domain Bacteria; phylum Pseudomonadota; class Alphaproteobacteria; order Rhizobiales; family Stappiaceae; genus Roseibium. The sequence continues at coordinate 401 of JBNLAU010000236.1, forward strand.
GCCGGCAGGGCTCCTGGCTGAACGTCGCAATGTCCGATGGCCGCAGCGGTTGGGCCTACAGCAAGTATGTGGCCTCTGTGCCCGCAAGCGGGTCCGGCACTCCTCCTCCGGCAGTTGCCCCCTCGCCCGTCACGCCGCCTACCGTAGCAAAACTGTCGATCACCCCGCCAAGGGCGGGTGTGGTTGGGGATTTGGGCAGCAGCGGCGACGATTACCTGTCGCTCAGAACCGGAGCAGGAACAGGAAACCCCGAAATCGCCAGACTGCTCAAGGGCACAGAGGTCACTCTGCTGGCGCAGCAAGGGGCCTGGTTCGAGCTTGAACTTTCCAACGGCATGCGTGGCTGGGCTTATGGACGCTTTGTGGAGGCTGCCGAACCGCCCACACATGAAGTCGTTTCGCCGGAAGTGCCGACGGTGGGGCCCGTCACACAACACGATCCGCCGAGCACCTCACCGAACCTGCCCGACCTTTCAACGCTTCCGGAGGGCAAACGGGTCGCGCTGGTCATCGGCAATTCGAACTATGAGAACACAACGCAATTGCCCAATCCGAAAAACGATGCGGCGGACCTGACAGAATCCTTGAAGCGCCTCGGCTTCACCGTCATTCTCGGGCTCGACCAGAGCAAGGTGGCGATGGAGAGCACCATCAGATCCTTTGTGCGCAACATTCACGACGCCGATGTCGCCCTGTTCTTCTATGCCGGCCACGCCATGCAGATGAACGGCAGAAATTTTCTGATTCCGATCGATGCGAAACTGGAAGACGCGACAGCCGTTGACTTCGAAACCATCGAGCTGGGCACAGTTCTCAACTACATGAACGCGCCGGGCCGCCTTTCGATCGCATTGCTTGATGCCTGCCGGGACAATCCCCTGTCCCGCCGCTTCCGCACGCTGAGCCGCAGTTCTTCCGTTGGGCGCGGCCTTGCGGCACCCAACGCGGGCGGCGGCAATATTCTGATCGGTTTTGCCACGGCGCCGGGAGAAGTTGCCCTGGACGGCGAAGGCGAGAACAGCCCCTTTACCGAAGCCCTGCTCAAACACATTGAAACACCGGCGCTGGAAATAGAAATCATGCTGAAGCGGGTGAAGGCCGACGTTTATGCCGCCACGCAGGGATCACAATCCCCTTGGCACAATTCGGCCCTTCGCCGAGAATTCTATTTCTCGAAATAGAGCTTTTGCGCGCTTCGCTAGCGTAGCCGTGCCATGACTAGATGGCCCGGAACAGGTTCTCCCTCTTCCATGCGGACCGTGATCGGATCCATCGCCAGGATGTCGAAGCCGGCGGCATCAAGCGCCTCGCGGATATAGCTCTCCCCTTGCGCGAAGCGGTTTTTCGGTCCCACCATGTAGGAGCGTCCCTCAAGGACGTCTTCGGAAAGCGTTTCCGTTGAAAAGGCAAGAAAGCCCCCGGGCGCAAGACGATCCGCTGCACCCTTCAAAAACGGCTCCACGGCGCCGAGATAGGGAAAGACATCCGTCGCGGCAATAAGATCCCAGCTCGGCCGCGATCCGTCGTCGCCCTCGAATTCCTGCAGGAACTCGACCGCTTCGCCGACATAGAGGTCGTCGTAGACCTCGCGATCGAAAGCAAGCTCGACAATGCGCTCCGAAAGATCGATGCCGGTCCGGTGGGTGGTGCAATCGGCAAGGGCCATGCCGGTCAGACCGGTACCGCAGCCAAGATCCAGCAGCCGTTCAAACGGGCCGACCTGAAGTCTCTGGATCATGTCGCGCACCATCAGCGGCACGCAGTAGCCGAGTTCATCGACAAGGATGTCGTCAAACACATCCGCATGCTGATCAAAGAGCGTCGCAACATAGGCATCCGGCATTTTGTCTGGCGCTTTGTCCGCGCCGATTGCCGCCAGGCGCACGGACACACCACCGGTGTCCTCCGGATCCAGTTCCAGGGCCCGCCTGAAGGCAGCTTCCGCGCCTTTCAGATCCCCTGACTTCTGCAGTTCCAGACCTTTGTTATAGGCTTCAGCCAGTGCGTCGTCTTCCGCGTCTTCTTCGAGGGGCGGATTGTTGTCCGTGTCGCTCACCCGGTTTCCTTTTGGGACATGGCCTTGAGTTGTGGTGACGATTTATAGCGGTTGGCGGGATTTTGCACGGCAAATCTGATCAGAAGAGGTCCAGCTGGCTGTGGCCGGCCTCCTGCCCGACGGCTTTGGGCTTTGCGGTTCCGGCGGGCGGCAAAACCATTTCATCAATGCCCACTGGGCGCTGAACATCCGGATCGTCGTTGGCGACCTTGTTCACGCGCGTGGAAACCGGCTCCGCGATCAGGAAATCATCCTCGACCGGCACCAGCAGTTTCTTCGCCTCGCGCACATCCACATTGGCGGTGTCGAGCCAAATATTGAAGACATCAGGCTTCAGGATCACCGGCATGCGGTGATGGATTTCGGCCATCATCCGGTTGGACTGCATGGAGAGAATGGTCCCTGTGTCCATATCGCCGCCATCCGGGTCACACCAGGTGTCCCAAAGTCCGGCAAGCCCCATGATGCCGCCTTCCCTTGGACGGATCCAAAAGGGTTGTTTGCCTTGCCCGGTCCGCCGCCACTCATAAAATCCGGATGCAGGCACGAGGCAGCGGTGATGGCGCATGGCGGCACGAAAGGAGGGTTTTTCAGCGGCCGTTTCCGCCCTGGCATTGATCAGCAGTGTGAAGCTGGAAGGATCCTTGGCCCAGGACGGGATCAGCCCCCATCGAATGAGATGAAACCGCCGCCTGCCCCCAAGATCCTGCCGGACGACGGCAATCGGCTGGGTCGGCGCAATGTTGTGGCGGGGCGGAAAATTCGGCCGGTCTTCATAAGCAAAAAAGTCTCGTACGTCGTCGGGCGACGTGGTGAGGGCATAGCGGCCGCACATATTTTCCTCGTTTGTCCGTTCCGCCGCCGTGCCGCGACTCGGTCTACTCAGTGCGGTCAAGTTAGGCAATTGGAAATAAAAAGAAAGTAGTCTGCAGGGCAAGTCAATAACAGGGGGACGAAGATGGACTGTTTGGATCCAGTATTGGGCGCCGGAGATCTGGCAGCCGATAGGCTGGAGCATGCAAACATCAATCCCCAGACCGGTCTGGCAACGGACTACCTCAATCATTTCAATGAAGTGATGATGCTTCTCGAAATGCTTCCGGCAATGCCCGAATGCGCGGAAGATATCCTCGAATGGGAACCGCTGGACTACGAAGGCCATTTCGAGAATTCCTCCTTCAAGGACAAGAATCTCGCAATCATGGCCTATCACGCCGCGCCGGCTCATTTGCGGGAGCACCTGGAAGCACAGGTCACGGACATCAATGCTCTTGTCGGGCAAATCCAGAATCAACTGCGGGAAGCGCCCGAACCTGCGCTTGTCGCAGCGGAGATTGCCGACAGGGCGACCCATGAAATCAAACCGCTGATTTCAGTTGCAGGGGCTGTCATTCATGGCCATGTTGAGCCGGAAGCTACCCAGCACGAGGGCGACGGCGCCCAGGCGGAAATCGACGCCCTGTTCGCTTGAACCTCCCATCTTTGAAGGGTCGGAATGTCCCGCTTTTATCCCGATGCACCGCGAGTCGGCGTCAGCGTTCTGTGCCACAGGGATGGACGCGCGCTGCTGATCAAGCGCGGCAAGGAGCCTTACAAGAATCACTGGAGCTTGCCCGGCGGACTGGTTGAACTTGGAGAAACCCTGCAGGAAGCCGCTGCCCGGGAGCTGTTTGAGGAAACCGGAGCCAGAGCCGACTTCGGCACGCCGGTTGAAACCTTCGACACGATTCAGAGGGACGCCGACGGCAAGGTTGCTACGCACTTCATTCTGGCGGTTTTCTGCGGACCGTTCCTGTCCGGCGATGTGCTTGCCGGCGATGATGCGGCGGCTCTTGAATGGGTCGCACCCGACGACCTAGATGGCAGACCAACGACGCCCGGCACACCAGACAGGATCCGCCGGCTACTGGAGCGCTGATACGTAGCGTGATTCCGGCAACCACAGTTCACGAAGCTTCGCCTGGCCAAATTCCCCATTCCGGTGCGAACTGCCGATTCCTGGGGTCAACCCACCATAGGGCTTGCGGCGCACGATACCCTTGAGCATGATCCGCGCATGAAGAATGGATGCATGCGATTTGTCTTGTCCCGCGCCGCGCTTGTCGCGGTTGCCATTCTTGTAATTTCGGGACCGCCTGTATCCGCTCAAGTAAGCTCTCTGGACGAGCCGCCCTACGAACAGCAATTGATGCGCCTGTCGGAAATCTTCGGCGCCTTGCATTTTCTGCGTCCACTGTGCGGAGAGGCCGATACGCCGAGCTGGCGCGACAGGATGGAAGATTTTCTGGACGCCGAAACTCTGGACGAAAACAGGCGCCGCCGGTTCATCGAGCGCTTTAACCAAGGTTATCGTGGTTTTTCAGTCGCATACAGAGAGTGCACCGAGGCTGCGCGTATCGCAATGGGACAGTATCTCACCGAAGGTGAGACCATTATCAGCGACGTAACCAGCCGCTATGGCCGTTAAAGCCAGGCAAATTCGCTCTAATTCCACAAAAATCTGAAAAAGTTACGAGTAAGTTAACCTTTTTCATCAAATTTGTGGGTGGCCGTTAAGTTTGCGTTCACGGTTGCTTATCAGCGCGGATCGCCGTGCTAGGATCAAGTTACAAGATTCGGGGCAGGAACACGCTGGAGTTGGTTCTCAGCGTTCGGAAAGAACCGGTAAGGAAGCGAATGATAAACGACGATTATGCCGAAGCGGCAATGGAAGCTGAATTTGCCGAAGATGAAGATATCAGGCGGGCAGCTCTCGGTTTTATCTCCGATGCATGGGCGGAAGCAATCGCCAATGGTGTCGACGCCGACGCCGTGGCCCACGCTGCCATGTTCACCGCGCTTGCGGATCTCGTCGCGGCCTATGGCGAAGATGCCGTTGCCAAACTCGCCGAAGGCCTGCCAGACCGCATTCTTCAGGGCGACTACACGGTAAACCGCGTTCTGCAGTAATCCGGACGCAGCGTGACGTTTTACAAGGCCGGTCAATCCGGCCTTTTTTGATTCCGTTATTATATTTATCGCCCCGTACCCGAGGGCCCTAAACAAATTTGTCGAAGGCCAGGTCCAGATAGATCAGCGCGCCAAAGGCAATCAGGACCACTCCGGCGATGTGGTTGACCCGATCCAGCCATTTATCGTCAATTCCGCTCCGGAAATGCGACACCGTCGCTGAGATGAACACCCACCAGGACGTCGCACCTCCGGCGACACCGGCCACCATCATGAGGGCGCCGAAGTGGTCGCCAGGCTTGGGCCGCAGATCGCCCAGACCGCCGAATATCGCAATGAACGCCAGGATCGCGCCCGGATTGGTGATCGCCATGAAAAAGGCAGCCGTGGCATCGCCCAGGAAACCGCGCTCGTATCCGTTGCCGTTCTTGTTCATATGCGGATGCGTGTGCCAGATCTTGAGACCGAAAACGATCAGCAACGCACCGCCGACAACCTCGATCAGACCGAACTGGCCCTCGATGAAATTCGTGATGGCCGTGACGCCGAAAATTGCAACGGCGGCAAAAATCGTATCGGCGACGACTGCTCCCAATCCGACATATACTCCCTGCCTGAAGCCGCTATGGACGGCGTGCTGTATCGCCATGATATTGACCGGGCCGACGGGAGCCGTGGTGAGCATTCCGACAAAATATCCGATCAGCGCATATTCCAAAAATGTCACAACCGATCCTTTTCCAGATCCTTGAATTCGTCTTAAGAGCGAAAGCATTTTTCGATAGCGGCCATGCAGCGCCATGACAAGACGGATGAATTTCACGTCCCGGCTGTTTTCAGCATCCCACGAATTGTTTAAGGAAAGACCCAAAGGCGCTGGGATACGGCCCTTGGGCGGGGCGAAGTCAGGAGACGGACACCATGGGACGATTTGTTTCGTCAGCAGTTCTCATCACGTGCCTTGCGATTGGCATTGGCGCTCCGCAAACCAGCCTGGCCCGGTCCGTTCAGACGGAGACCATTCCGGTCGACCCGGATGCGGTGCCGGATGCATCGACAATCCCGGCAGATGACGTCCCTGCCGCTGAGGCCGCCGATACGGCTCCTGAGACCGAACCGGCCGATGAGGCAGCGGAAGCGGAAGCCGCGGAGAAGCCACAAGTTCATTATAACACGGCCGTTCTGCCCAAACCTGTTGCCCGCATGCATGCACAGCTGAAGGAAGCCGCGCTCCTGGGCGACTTCAAGCGGCTGCGGATGATTCTGGAAAGCAACGAGATGCCGCCGACCCTTTCCTTCGGCGAAACGGGCGATCCGATCGAATTTTTAAAAAAGAGCTCCGGGGATGGTGAAGGCTATGAGATCCTTGCCATTCTGGCGGACGTCCTGGACGCCGGTTTCCTTCATGTGGATGCCGGCACCTCTCAGGAAATGTATATCTGGCCCTATTTCGCCCGCTACCCGCTCCACGACCTGACGCCGGATCAGAAGGTCGAGCTCTTCCGCATTGTGACAGCGGGGGATTTTGTCGAGATGAAGGAGTTCGGCGCCTGGAGTTTCTACAGGGTCGGCATCGGCCCGGACGGCACGTTGCATTATTTCGTGGCGGGAGATTAGGCGGCGCAGTTCAATGTGCCTGCAGATGCATTCCAATTAGCCGTGCGAAATAATCTGGCCATGCTGGACCATAACAACAACCATTAGATGCGGCGCCTGCGCGTACCCGCAACCATTTCTGTCGACTATCCGAAACGCCATGACCTGTCGCTCCGATTGAGGACAGTTGCATTCCAGCAGCAACTTTGTACAGTTTACGTAAGGGCGGGATTATTCAAAATCCCGTCTGACGCAAGGTTATGAAAGGAATGGACTATGCTGGCCATGCGACCCGCCCATGCGGCTCTATTTCTCGCAAGCATCGCGTTCCTTCTGCTCCCACTCCGGCCCGTGTTTGCGCAGGAAAACTTCTTTGAAGACGGATGGACCCTGCAGCCGGAAGCTTCGTCCCTCAGGTTTCAATCGGTCAAGAACCTGACCAAGGTGGAATCGAGCAACTTCGCCGAAATCGAGGGAAAAATTGACGAGACAGGAAGCGCAACCGTTAGCGTTTTTCTCGACTCCGTTGACACCAAGGTCGACCTTCGAAACGTGCGGATGCGCTTTCTGTTTTTCGAGACCTTCGAGTTTCCCAAGGCCGTCATTACCACCCGGATCGATCCACCGCTCCTGAGCGATCTGAGATCGCTCAAACGCAAGATCATTCCGCTGACCTTCTCGCTCAATCTCCATGGCATCAAGAAGACCTTCGACAGCGAAGTCGCGGTGACACTGATGAGCGACGAGCTTGTGGCGGTGTCAAGCACCGCGCCTATATCCGTCGCAGCGGCTGATTTCGGCCTCGACGGAGGTATCAAGAAACTGGAAGAAGCCGCGAATGTGGTCATCGTACCCTCGGCAACCGTGTCATTTGATTTCATGTTTTCCAGAAACTCCGACAATGGAAGCAGAGTCGCGGCCGTTTCCCCCGATCCGGAACCGGCGGCGGCCAAGGCGCTGGAACCGGAGGGCAACTTCGATCTTGAAGCTTGCGTGGGCCGCTTCGAAATCCTGTCCCGAGCGGATAACATCTACTTTCCGAGCGGCAGCGCACGGCTGGAAGCCAGAAGCGAACCCTTCCTGAACAGCCTTGTCGATATCATTTCCCGCTGTCCGGGCCTTGTCATCGAGGTTGGCGGCCATACTGACAGCGACGGCAGCGCGTCCGCAAACATGCGCCTGTCCGAAAGACGCGCATCGTCGGTGACGCAATACCTGATTTCAAGGAACATTCCTGAAGAGCGGGTCACAAGCGTCGGATACGGGGAAACGCGTCCGGCGGCTCCCAACACCACTGATGACGGCAAACGCCGCAACAGACGCATCGAGTTCTCCGTTGTCGAATAATCGTAGGTACCGCAGCATTCCCTTTATATTCGCCGCATGTTTTGCGCTGCTTGCAGGCGTCCTGCCGGCAAATGCCGCAGGAGCACGCCTGGCGTTGGTGGTCGGCAATTCGGCCTACACCAATGTCACACCGCTGGATAATCCCATCAATGACGCAAACCTGATGGCGCAATCGCTGCGGGAGGCCGGGTTTGATGTCATGCTGGTCACCGAAGCCACGCAAGGCGAGATGGTGTCGGCGATTTCGGACTTCGGCCGGAGGCTGCGAGAGGCGGGAGACGAGGCAACCGGATTGTTCTTCTACGCGGGACATGGGGTTCAGTCGTTCGGGGCCAATTACCTGTTGCCGGTCGATATCGCGCTTCAGGATGCGGCGGATCTCAGCCTCGTCGGCGTTCCGGCCCAGGCCGTGCTCTGGCAGATGTATTCCGCCAAGAACCGGACCAACATCGTCATACTCGACGCCTGCCGGAACAATCCCTTTTCGGAGATCCCGGACCTCAACGACAACGGCCTTGCGGAAATGAAGGCGCCGCAGGGCACATTCCTCGCCTATTCAACCGCCCCCGGCGACATTGCGGTTGACGGCACGGGATCGAACAGCCCGTTCACGGCGTCACTTGCGGAGAGCATGACAGAGCCGGGTCTGCCGATCGAAGCATTGTTCAAAAAGGTTCGCGTCAACGTACTCAACAAGACGGCGGGCCTTCAAACGCCCTGGGACACGTCTTCGCTCACCACCGATTTCCAGTTTGTTCCGGCCAAGACCCCGTCCGCGGAAGACATTCAGATGCGTCAGTTGTGGGAGTCCGTGCGCCTCAGCCGGGATCCCGTTCAGATCCTCCTGTTCATGCGTGCAAATCCGGACAATGCCTATTCGGGCAAGGCGCGAGCCCTACTTCAGGAACTGATGCAGCAGGAACTGCAGCCAGAGGCAAAAACACCCGTCGCGGAAGCAAAACAGGAACCAGCAGCCGTCGACCCTGAGCCGCAAGAGCGCGATCTGATTGAGAACGCCCGGAAAGCCGGTACAGCGGAAGCCTACCAGGCCTATCTGGACGCGTTTCCGGAAGGTGCCTTTGCCGA
>JBNLAU010000237.1:0-13338 GCA_050302295.1 Roseibium sp.
CAAAAAGAACACCTTCGGCGGAAGGATCGGTTTCCGGCCGGCTGGAGCCGCCGTCCGGGGCCACTTCGACGATATATTGCGAAAAGGTCTCCGCGAAGCCCGACAGTGGTCTTGAGAGAACCCAGAGGCGGGTCTTGTCCCAGAAGGGCAGAAAGCTGGTGACGATGTCGCGCATGGTGCCGCGCGGGATCACCGCGTAGGCTTCCGTGAACACGGCCCGGTCGGTCAACAGTGTTTCCTGTCCGGGGTGGCCCCCTTTGGGTGCATAGTAGGAAGGAGTGTCGGACACGGGCTGCCTTTCAATTGAGGTTTCTTTCCCGTGACTATGGCGCCCGCGCTCCGCGAAGACCACGAGGGTTCTGGCAAGAGATCCTTTCGGAAAAACAAGAAAATCGCAGAGCGTGTTTGGTTTTTGAAGGTAATCCGGGTTCCTGTTTAATGGGCCCTGACCCTAACCTGAAGATGTCACCCGGTAAGGCACGATGCCGCGCTGGTTGGGATCGATAAAGGGGTCCTTGTCGATAGCGGGAAAGGCTCGCTGGTCGCAATTGTCCCGCGGGCAGATGCGGCAGTTCACGCCGATCGGTTCCGGCGCAGCGATTTCATCTATCGCCAGTCCGTCCGCATAAACGATCGCATCGGCATATTTGATTTCGCAGCCGAAGCCGAGGGCGTATCGGCGCTCGCCGGTCCGGTAGTCCGGCTGGTGTTTGCTGACGCTGGTCGCGATGCACAGATACTGGACGCCGTCGGGCATCTGGGCGACCTGCGCCGTGAACTTGTTGGAATTCTGCTCGAAGGCCTGATGCACGTTCCAGCGCGGGCAGGAGCCGCCAAATCTTGCAAACTGGAAGCGCGTGGCGCTGTGCCGCTTCACAACGTTGCCGGCCCGGTCGATCTTGACGAAATACAAGGGCAGTCCGTTGGCGCCGGGGCGCTGCAGGGTCGACAGGCGATGGCAGATGGTTTCGATGCTGGCATCCATCCGGTTGGACAGCAATTGAATGTCGTGACGGTGCCTTGTTGCCGCCTTCAGGAACGCGTCATAGGGCAGCAGAAGCGCGCCGGCGAAATAATTGCGCAGTGCCAGCCGGGCAATGCTTTCGGCGGATTCGGTCTTGAATTTCGCTCGTTCCACCTCGTCCGATATGAGGTCCTTCACGCACAATTCGGCGATGACGGAGCCAAGCAGGATGTTTTTGGTCGATTGGGGAATGGCCCGGTAAACCGATATTTTCCGTGTGTATTCATCCTGCCGGATCAGCGTTCCCTGATAATCCGGGAACTGTTCCACAGCGATGCCGAAGCGCTCGCGAAGCCAGCCGACGAGGCTGTCAAATTTCGATCCACCCTCGTGCAGGCCGATTTCAAAGGACAGTTTCTCCGCCGCCCTGTCGATGGAATCGACGTAATTGTCCATGTAGTGGAAATAGTCGCGGACTTCGTCATAAGCGGATTTTTTAACGCTGGGGGCTCCCTCCTGAGGGCCATTCATATGGGCCAGCTCGTCTTCATTGGCTTCCCGGTCGTGAAAGCTGCGCAGGGAACCGTACAGATCCATGATCGCCTGGGTGATGCCGGGAGCCCGGGTGACCACCTCATTCAGCTCCTGCCGGCTGATGGAGGCGCTGTGAAACTGGGTGTCCGCAAAGATTTCCTGCAAATCCTGTGTTACCCGGTCCAGGTCGTTCTTCTCGAATGCGGACAGGTCCACGCCGAAAATCCGGTTGATAGTCAGCAGGACAGAGGCGGTCACCGGCCGGTTGTTGTTCTCGATCTGGTTTACATAAGCCGTTGAAAGACCGATTTTTTTGGCGAATTCGACCTGAGAGAGACCGAAGTCCGCGCGGATCTGGCGCACCGTATGGCCGGAATAGAGTTTCTTGCTCAAGGGAGGTCTCCGCTCAATCCAATTGCAAAACTTTAGCAAATCTCATTATGCACTTTAACATTTTACAAAATTAGTCACTCAGGCGAAAGTCCCGGCGTTGAATACGGATGACCAAAAAGGTGGAGCCGAAAGATGACTGCCCATTTTGCCCTGAATTCAAGCTGCACAGATGGAAGCGAAAGCCGGCCGATCGCAGGCAATATCCGTTGGCCGCTCAATCTGAGCGAGATGGTGACCCCGCGCCAGCTCGAGATCATGCTCAAGCTGTGTGAGGGCAAGGTCAACAAACAGATCGCGTGGGAGCTGGGTGTCACCACTGCGACGGTCAAGGCCCACATCCGCAACGCCATCGCGCGCCTAGGCGCGAAAAACCGCGTGAACGCAGTCGCGATCGTTGCCTCAAACAGCGCAAGCTTCTGGCACGCCGCCGGGTAATTTGAAGGATGGGGCACTTGCTCCGGAGGGTTCGGCCCGTCGTTCAGGCCTGCTCACCTGCGCCCATTGCATCTTGCAGCGCGTGGGAGACTTCCCGGCAAAAGCCGGCGTATGTTGGCGAAGTGCGGAAGTCTTCATCGCGCGGGTAGGGCGCATCAACCGGGACTTCTTTGACAACTCGTCCTGGCCGGGCGCCCATGACGATGATCCTGCTGGACAGATAGACGGACTCAAAAACCGAGTGGGTCACGAAGATGACGGTCCAGCCGAAGGTCTGCCAGAGGTGCAGAAGGTCGTTGTTCAGTTTGAACCGGGTGATTTCGTCGAGCGCGGCAAAGGGCTCGTCCATCAACAGCACCTTGGGGCCGGTGACCAGCGCCCTTGCGATCGATACGCGCATTTTCATGCCGCCCGATAATTCACGCGGATAGCTTTCGGCGAATTTTTCCAGGCCCACCAGCTTCAGGGTGTCCATGATCCGGTTCCTGGCAGCGGCTTTCGACATGCCTTTCAGGCGCAACGGCAGCCAGACATTGCTGAAGACGGTTGCCCAGGGCATCAGCGTCGGTTCCTGAAAGACAAAGCTCAGGTCGTGATCCTTCGCTTTTCTGCCCTCCCGCGGCCAGTCGACACTGCCGGACGTTGGGCTCGTCAGTCCTGTGATGATCCTGAGCGCTGTGGATTTGCCGCAGCCGGAGGGGCCGAGCAGCGAGACGAATTCTCCAGGATGGATGTCGAGCGAAAGGCCGCTGAGGGCAGAGGTTCCGTTGGAGAACGACTTGGAAATCCCGTTGAGCGAAATTACCGGGAGACGATCCTCCGGATCTTTTGTCGTCTGGTTCGGGAGCATGGCCGTCGCTGATTCCATTTGCAGCGATCCTGGCATTTTTTGCCGTGCCGTGAAAGCTTTTCACGCAAGTGTGCAGGCGCGCTGGATCAGGCGGTCTTCTTGATCATGGACGAGCGGATCGTTTCCACTTCGTCGGTCAGAAATGCGCAGAAGTCCTTGGCGACAATCGATATGGGGCGATGCGTGGGTGTCAGGATCGACATGCCGCTCTGGATGCGGGGGCGGAAGGGCCGGAAGACGATCATCGGCGGTCCAATGCCAAGCCGGCCCACTTCCTGCGCCTTGTAGGCCGTGATCATGTCGCAGATGAGCGCGCACAGGCCGGCCTCCACAAAACGCAGTCCGGGTATGGCGCTTTGAAGTTCGAAGCGCTGGTTGAAGCGCACGCCCGCATCGCGGAAGCGGGCAAGGGTCTGTTTGTGGCTGCGGTGTTCCGAGTGGAGCAGCGCCAGCGGATAACCATCAAGCTCCGCCGGAGTAATGACTTCCTTGGTCGCGAGCGGATCGGTCGCAGGAACAGCGCACATGCACTCCATGTCAAAGTCGATCTGATCAAAGGAGTTGCGCGCGCGCGGCGTCTCGGCAAAGCCGATATCGAATTGCTGCGCGGCAATCAGTTCCTCGATTTCCGCGGACGTGCGGCTTGCCAGAGCAACCTTCACGCTCGGCTTGTCGGAAATGAAACGTGACAGGCAGTTTGGCAGGAAATCTGTTACGGCCTCAGGAATGCCGGCAATGCGCAGCTGGCCGTGCTCGCGATTGGCCAGGCCCCGCAGGGTTCTTTTGGAAACTTCCAGCCGCTTCAGGATCGCTTCGGCTTCTTCCAGAAAAAACTCGGCTTCCGGCGTCGGTGCGAGGCGCCCCTGCTCGCGGACAAAAAGCTTGAGTTCAAGCTCGGTTTCCAGGCCTGCAATGGTTGAGCTTACAGCGGGTTGTGTTCTTCCAAGCGTGCGTGCGGCCTCTGAAATTGATCCGCTCCGCATGACCTCGCGAAAAGTCGCCAATTGCCGAATTGACAGATTCATGGTTGCGCGAGATCTCCCTCCAGAATTTTAACTTGATTACCTTGTCCCTTAATTTGGTCAAGGTCAACTCTGTGGAGAAGTGTCCGGTTCAGCCTGAGTTGTTAACCGAGTTGCCTATCATTTTACTAAAGGAAATTCTGAATGAAATCAGGAAATCATTTTGATTTTTCTTGTGTGCGACAAGCGGTGAGCGCGGTTCTTCAGCGAAGACTGGGTCCGGATCCTAGTCGTCTTTTGTCCACAGGCGGGAGATATTGAAGGCTTCGACATCCTGCAGCAGTTCGATAAATCCCTTCGCTGCATGCTCGAGAGACAGGCGGCCCTTTTCAGCGCTTGCCAGCGCGGCGTTGCCCTGAACGCCGGCCTCGTTGAGGTCCTGCGCCTTCCAGCCAAACTGCGCCTTGCCATGGCCGCGCAGGTGCTTGAACTCCTTCAGGAAGGATTGCTGCTCGGAGGTGAAGTCCTCGGCAAGATCCATCCGGACAAGATCAGGGCGCAGGTGCAGCATCAGCGAGGTTTCGATGTCACCGCCGTGGATGCCGTAGGTAAATTCCTCATCCCGGTAAAGCCCGTCCGGCTGGCCGAAACGCAGCCAGTTCGTTGCCGTGACAAACATGTCGTGCCTGACCCGCAGCTCGCGGGCGACAATGTCAAGGATCGGCACGTTGCCGCCGTGGGAATTGACCAGCACCAGCTTGCGGATCCCGGCCCTGGCGACGCTGTCACCGATTTCGATCCAGCAACGAGTGACCGTGTCCCAGGAAAGGGTCAGCGTGCCCGGCGACGAAATATGCTCATCGGATTTGCCGATGGTCTGCACCGGCAGAAATGTGACGGGCAGATCGGGCGGCAGCAGCTCCACGACGCGCCGGATCTGCGCCTCCGCGATGGTGGTGTCGGTCGCGACGGGCAGGTGCGGTCCATGCTGCTCGATGGCCGCAACTGGAAGAACCGCGATCCAGTTTTCGCGGGCCGGATCCTCAAAGTCTATGGTGGTCATTTCTTGCCAGAAGCGTTTGGGCAGCATGGTGTGATCCGGTTCCAAAGGCCAAGTGTCTGACCTGCTTTGCATAACAGGGCGGGACAGGCAAGGGCAGGCAGTTCTTTCAGATCGTTTGGCGATCATCACGAACAAATGAATAAAAGAGCTTAGCGGCCGTTTAGAGTTTGGCGACTCCTCTTTCGGATACTCTCCGTCATGATCGGCGCGCTCTTGTCCAATACGCCGGCGAACCTGTTGCGAAGCAGCGGTGTTGCTGGCGAGGCAGAGCCTGGTTCGGGAGGAAGCAATCCCGGCCGGGACGGCGCGAGCGCGCGTGACAGCCTGGCTAGCCCCCGGGCTGCGGCGACCACCACAGGCAACGTGCCGGTTCTGACGTCGCAGGCAGTGCTGGCCTTGCAGGATGCTGATGGCCTGGAGGCGGGCCGAAGCGACACCCGCAGCGCTGACGGAGAGACGGAAGATGCCTCCGGCAAGCAGCAAGATGCCGAGGAGAACGGCGTGCTTGCGGACGCAGCTTCAGGACAATCGGAAACGGAAGGCAGCACGGACGGCGACGAACTCAGCGAGGCCGAACAAAAGCAGGTCGACAAGCTGGCGCAGCGTGATCGGGAAGTCAAAGCCCATGAACATGCCCACTCCCGGACCGGCGGAGCCTATGCCGGAGCGCCAAGCTACACGTTTCAGCAGGGCCCCGATGGCAAGCGCTATGCCGTGGGCGGCGAAGTGCAGATCGATACTTCCAAAGAGCGCACGCCTGAAGCCACTGCCCGCAAGATGCAGATCGTGATCCGAGCGGCGACGGCCCCGGCGGAGCCTTCGTCTCAGGACCTGAAAGTCGCGCAGCAGGCGAGAGCCCAACTGGCGGAGGCGCAGGCTGAAGTGCGTCAGCAGAGCGCTGACGAACTGAGCGGCGGCGGCGACGAGGAAGAAAAGCTCGAGCCCGGTGCGCAGGCGCCAGCGGCTGAAAAAAGTGCCTCGGAAAATTCCGGCAGCGGGTCTGATGCGGAGGCGCCCGGCCAGTCCTCCAGGGACAGTAGCGGCACAAAGGCCCTGGGACCTGCCGGGGAGGCCGCGGTTGCTTATCAGTCGGCTGTGGAGCGGACGAACGAGGTTCGTTCCCTCATTGATGCGCTGGTTGCCTGACGTTCTTGAGACCGGCTAAGGCGAACGTCTTCAGGCGATGATTGATTGATCTCATTTCCAGGTCTGCGCGCGATGCTTGAGAAACCGGAGAGGGCGTGACAAAAGGGGGACCGTTCCAGGGGCTCCCATTCCGAATTCAGGTCAGACAATGCAGACTGCGGATCAGGATCAGGCGATAGCCGCGCGCAGGGTCGTTTCGGCAATCTTCTTCCTGTGTGGAAGCTATATCGGCCTGTGGGCTTCAAGGATTCCGGACATCAAGATGGCCACCGGGCTGAGCGAAGGCGGCTTTGGCATTCTGCTTCTCATTTTGGCCAGCGGCGCTTTCGTGTCGTTTCCGTTTACCGGCATGCTCATTGACCGGTTCGGTGCGGCCCTTATGTCCAAGACGCTGGTCACCATGACCGTCGTCAGTTTCGCGCTGGTGGGCCTGGCGCCGACGACACCATTGCTTGCCGTGGCCCTTTTTTGTTCCGGAGTTTCCTTCGGCGCGCTCGACGTTTCAATGAATGGCTGGGGCGCGGAAGTGGAAAAGGTGCGGGGCCGCCCGATCATGTCATCCCTTCACGGACTATTCAGTCTCGGGGCGGGTACTGCAGCTGCAGCGGGCGCCGGCGCGATTGAAGTGGAGCTCAGTGTTGCGCAGCATTTTTCCTTTTGGTGTGTGGTGGCGTTTCCCTTTCTGATCTGGTTCTGGCGCCAGCCCTGGCCGCGTATGGACAATGCCCCGCAAGACGGATCCAAGGCTCCCTTGTTCGCACTGCCCAAAGGGCCGCTGATCCTGGTTGGCCTGATGGCGCTGGCGGCCGCGCTCGGTGAAGGCGCGGTGACGGATTGGGCGGCGCTTTATCAGATCCAGGATCTCGAGTTTTCGGAGTCCATCGCGCCGACCGCATTTACGGTCTTTTCCATTGCCATGGTCCTCATGCGCCTGTTCGGCGACACGGTCATTGCCCGTTTCGGACCGGTCAAGGTTGCGCGCCTGAGCGGCATTGTCGCCTTTTCCGGCTGCCTGCTTCTGGTTTCCGGCATCAGCGTCTGGGCGGTCTGGGCCGGATGCTTCGTGATGGGGCTCGGCTATGCGGTTCTTTTTCCGCTGGCCATGTCGCGGGCCGCGAGTGATCCGCACATGTCGAAGGGCACGGCGCTTGCCGCCGTCGTGACGCTCGGCTACGGCGCGTTTCTGCTCGGGCCGCCGCTGCTCGGTTTCATCGGAGAGATATCGTCGCTCAGAGTTTCTTTTGGCGTTGTTGCCCTGTTGACCCTGACTGTGCCGTTTCTAGCCGGTGCATTGCGGGTGAAGGAATAGCGGACGGCCAGGTTGCGGAGATTGAAACACGCTTCACCTGGATAGCCGAGGCTGGTCGCCTCAATGTTATCATTTGCCGGCTAAAGACCGGCGTGTCTTTAGCCTGCATAAAAGTGTATTCAGATCCGAAAGTGTCATTTGACGGTTAGATAACCCGGCTAAGATGCTGCCGTGTCAAAAGTGGACGCAATTCGAACGGACTTGAGGGCAAGGGTGAAGCGATGCCTTTCAACTATAAAAAGAGCATAACATTTCGTCTGTTTCAGGCGGCAAAAGCGCAGCGTTCCCGGTCCGGGGCGCATCTCACGCGCATTGGTCTGCATCCGGGGCAGGAACTGGTTCTAAAAGTGCTGGCAGACGCGGACGGCCGGACCATGAGCCAGCTGGCCCTGGCGATCGGGGTGCAGCCGCCCACCGTGACCAAGATGATTGCGCGCCTGTCCAACCAGGGTTTCGTCCGCAAGCAGGTGTCCGACGAGGACGGCCGGTTGGCCCGGGTTTACCTGACAGAGGCGGGAGCGGAGCTTGTCGCCTCGGTCGACAAAGCCTGGAAACGCCTGGAGCGCCAGGCGATGTCGGGGGTGGACGACAAGGACCGCAAGAAATTGCGCAAGTTGCTGCGTCAGGTGGAAAAGAACTTGGTGAAGTCCGTCGACAATGATCCGGAGCATGAAAGCGATTTCGACACTGATGGCGATGACGGTCCTGACGCCGGCAAGAAGGGCACCAGAACCAAGGAAAAAGCGCTCGACGCCACCTGAGTTCCTATTTGTTGTGGTTGGTGTAGAAGGGGCAGCCGAACGGCTTGATGCTGTGCAGTGCCCGATTCAGTTTATCCAAACTGAGTTTTTGCAAGAAACCCGAGGAGTGCGGTAACTCCCAGCACGCTGGCCATGCCACGTTTTGCCGCAAACACCAGTACGACCGCCAGAATTGCGATGGCGCCGAGAACGGGGTCGAGACTGGTGACATCGGGCCGGAGCACTTCAAAAGCGCCATAGTGCAAGGTGCGCGTATCGGCAAAGAGCACGTGGACCGCGAACCAGACGGCAAGGTTCAAAATGGTTCCCGCGATTGCGGCGGTAATCGCCGACAGTGCTTTGGCCAGCTTCCGGTTGCCGCGCAATTTTTCCATCCAGGGCGCACCGGCCAGAACGAACAGGAAGCTCGGGGCAAAGGTTACCCAGGTGGTCATGGCGGCCGCGGCGAAGGCGCCGCCTGTTGCCGCGAAGGGCGCTGGATCGCGCCAGCCGCTCAGGAAGCCGACAAATTGCGTGACCAGAATGAGCGGGCCGGGTGTGGTTTCGGCAAGGCCGAGCCCGTCCAGCATTTCGCCGGCACTCAGCCAGGCTTTCGTTTCCACCGCCACCTGCGCCATATAGCTCAACAGCGCATAGGCGCCGCCGAAGCTGACGACCGCCAGGAGCGAAAAGAATTCCGCTACTTCAATAAACACATTTCCGGGGGCGAGTATGAGCGCGGCTGCCAGCGGAGGAGCCCCCCACACAACAAGACCCGTGAGGAGTGTTTTCATGGTTCCGGCGAATGAAGCCCTGGCCGAGGACGATGCCGCGTCCGCCGCGAGGGAGCCAGGCATTCTGCCGAACAGGAGACCGGTAAGCGCCGCCGCGATAATGACAAACGGAAACGGCACGGAAAAGAAAAAGAGGGCGCAGAAGGAGGCCGCGCAGATTGCCCAGGAAAGCCCCGTCTTCAGCGCCTTTCGGCTAATTCTCAAAAGGGCCTGAAGGACAATTGCCAGCACCCCTGCCTTGACGCCGTAAAAGACAGCTGAAATGACGGATGTGTCGCCATAGGCGGCATAGATGTAGCTGACGATCGCCATTGCAAAGGCGCCTGGCAGGATAAACAGGAGCCCGGCGATCAATCCGCCGAGTGTGCGTCCGCTGAGCCAGCCGCAATAGGTTGCCAGTTGCTGCGCTTCCGGCCCGGGCAGCAGCATGCAGTAGTTCAGCGCGTGCAGGAACCGGTCTTCCGAAAGCCATTTGCGGTTTTCGACGAATTCCTGATGCATCACGGAAATCTGCGCGGCAGGGCCGCCGAAAGACAGAAGCCCCACCTTCAGGGAAACCCTGGTGATCTCGGCAAGAGACGGAACCGGAATGCCGTCGGCAGTGGCGGTGCCGTTTCTGTTCGGGGGCGGGTGCATCTGGGGCCTTCCACTGGCAGGAACGGTTGTTTGGTGCTGTCGTATTGTGAAAGCCGCAAGATGGGGAGCCCGTTTGGTCAACAGGCGGAGCGTTACAAATCAGTCATTTGAAACTCTCCGGTCAGCCTACCATTTTTCCGCTAGGCGTAAACGACGCTGGATCGGAGGAATTCGAAATGGCATTGAACCATCAAACCATCAATGAGGAACGGGGAGCCCGCCGCGCGGCGGATTTGCGCCGCCGGTTCGCTCTTGTGTCCGATGTGTCTTTCAATCGTCCGTCTTTTGGCCTGCACCCCGCGTCGCCCCGGCGCAGCTGGGCGGCCGGCGGGTCGCGCCGCGCGCAGATCAACGACGTCCTGATCTGGAGCACATTGGCCGCAATCATGGTGTTCTTCGGATTCGTGCTGTTTTAAAAAACGAGTATGCGGGCTGAAGAGTCCTTCACGCCGGTCAACTTCGCCTGGTGCGGCTGACGGCGGTTTCCGCGATTGCCGGAACCTGTCGACAGCCTCGTCAGCTCTTTCAGCTCGCGCGCCAGTTCATGAGGCTTTCAGTTTCATCGGTCTGAATGATGGAAACTCCGCCATCGCAAATCCGCTCCCAAACTGCGCTTGGATCAGAGATGGCGGCGCTGTCGGTCAGGCCGCAACAGGCAACTGAGTCAAGCGTATTGACCCAGACGGCCAGCCCTGCCTGCCTGAAGGCGTCCGCGCGGCTGGAAATTGTTTCGAAACTGTCGAATGTACTCTCGACAACATTGGCGCCGATATATTTCAGCAGGTCTATCAATGTGTCGGCGGTATCCGCGTTAAAGTCGGTCTTGGGCATGACCATCAGGCCATATTCGGCTTCCAGTTTCTTCAGATAGTCAGCCTGTTCCCGTGTCTGAACGTCAATCTTGATATCGACCTGGCCCCGCATGCCCATGCTGGCCACGACATCGGCAACGCCGGGCAGGTGTTCAGGCGATTTCACATCCAGGTCGAACAGTATTCGTTTCGAGGATACATCCAAAATCTCTTCCAGCGTCGGAATGCGATGGTCGGTGAAAGCCTCGCCGTCACCACCCATGCGATTGCGCAGTGGTAGCGCCTTGAGGTCCTTCATCGTCAAGGATTGCGCTAACGCGTTGACACCCGTCATCCGGGCCAGCGAATCGTCATGCAGAATGAAATACGTCCCGTCCGCGCTTTTCTGCACATCCACCTCAACGATTTCACAGCCCTGTTTTATCGCGCCTTCAATCGCGGGAAGGCTGTTTTCCGGCGCGTCGTGCCATGCCCCGCGATGTGCCACGATTGCAGGTTTTGATGGGATGTTTCGAACGAACTCGCGGTAGCTCATTTTTGTTCCATACTATTTGGCCACGCGAATGCCTGCCCGGTGAGGGTGTCATGGCGGCAAACAGGGGGCATGTTCGAAATTGAACGCGACGCCGAGGCGGACAACGCCGCTGCAAATGAACTCGGTTTCATAACCATCCTCCTCCGAAGTCTGGTGCCGGAAAGGAACTGTTCGGGCATTATCACACTTAATGTGTGAAATGTAAATGACCGAAGCTGCCGAATCTCGTCAGATATCCCGATATTTTCGAGATTTTTGACGGTTGTCGAGCAATGCTGTTTCTGAAGTTTAACTGTGGTAACAATTTCTGACGCACATGATCTCGCTGCTCTCGTTTCAGTTGTTTACGGGCGCGGGTGGTGACAACGACATTTCCCGAAAAGTCGCCAAACTGAACATCTCCGATCATTTGGAACACGCTTCAACCATCGGGGCGGCCTTCAGCGAATTGAGCCGAGTGCCGGTGTGACGAGCAGGTCAGGGACGCGCCATCAGGAAATGCCGTCCTTGGATAATGCATGGTGTTGTGAAACTGCGCTGGCTCGTCCGACAGGTTGCGGTAGCCGTGCGGCCGGTCGACTCGAAAGCGGATGCCGCCGCCGCAGCCGAGCGGCCGCCAGTCCGTGTCCAGAAGGACTTCCATGTTGCCGGATGTCACGAAAACATCCTCGACCACGCCCGTGTCATGGGCCTGTGAGATGTGCGTCCGCCCCGGCTCCAGGGTCAGGAGAAAGGTCTCGGTGCCATAAACCGGATCGAAAGGAAACACCGTCCGGATATCAATGCCCTCGGGAAACAGGCGGTGCCCCTCATGAGCGGGCGTGAACGTATCCGTGGTCTGAACAAGGTCTTCGATGAAGGCGGTCAGCGGCAGGTGAAACCCCTTCGCCAACTTCCACAAGGTGGCAATGGTCGGGCTTGATTCACCGCGTTCGATCTGTCCCAGCATGGCCTTGCTCACGCCGGTCAGCTCGGCTGCCTGAGCCAGGCTCAGTCCTGCCTTCTTCCGGACCATCCTCAGGTTAATCTGAATTTTGGTATCTGCCATCTGCATGAATAGGGTTGTGCGTTATAACGTACGTGCGTTATAGCATCCGGTGCGGCGGGCGTCCATCCTTCGTCCGGCACAATTGTTTTCATTTCTGAGGGGTGCGGCTCGAATGATCGCCGGATTGAAGCTTTCGCACATCGTCTCCGGCGGCATCGCCGTTCTGGTTGGCTATACCAGCAGTGTCGCCATTATATTCCAGGCAATCGAGGTTCTGGGCGTGACGCAAGCGCAGGCCAACAGCTGGATGCTGGCCCTGGGGCTTGGAATGGGGCTGAGCGGTCTGTTTCTGTCGCTACGCTACCGCATGCCGATCCTGACCGCGTGGTCTACGCCGGGTGCGGCGCTTCTGGTCGTCAGCCTGGATGGCACACAGGTAAACGAGGCGATTGGTGCCTTTCTCTTTTGCGGGGCTCTCCTGACATTGACCGGCGTTACCGGATGGTTCGAGAAACTGTCCCGTCTCGTTCCTTCAGCTATCGCGAACGCCATGCTGGCCGGGATCCTGTTCCGCTTCGGGCTGGAAGTGTTCACGTCCCTGGAAGAAAACCTGCCGCTTGTTGCGGTGATGGCGCTGGTTTATCTGGTCGGCAGGCGCTGGTTCACGCGCTTTACGATCCCAGCTGTACTGGCCGCCGGCGTCATTGCCGCCGGGCTGACCGGGGCGTTTCAAACGGACGTTGCCCTGGATTTTTCCGTTCCGCAGCCGGTCTTTGTGATGCCCGCGTTTTCTCTTGCCGCGGTGATCGGGATCGGCCTGCCGCTTTACATCGTCACCATGACCTCCCAGAACATGCCGGGTGTGGCGGCCCTTCAGGCGGCCGGGTATCGGCCGCCTGTTTCGGCCAGCATCACGGTGACGGGTCTGACGACGCTGCTCCTGGCGCCGTTTGGCGGTTATGCCTTCAATTTGGCTGCGATCACTGCCGCGATCTGTGCCGGGCAGGAAGCCGATGAAGATCCGGCTACCCGGTTCAAGGCCGCCGTCGTGGCGGGCGTTTTCTATAGCATTGTGGGCCTGCTCGGCGCCGCGGTAATCGGCCTTTTTCTCGTCGCGCCCAGAGCGCTGGTCGTTACCGTGGCGGGGCTGGCGCTGCTCAATACCATCGGCAACAGT